>NZ_JBSGCA010000045.1:0-58992 GCF_053601535.1 Nocardia sp. NPDC004718 | reverse complement strand
GCCTGGCTCCGAAGCACTGGGTCGATCTTTTTGGGCATGGCCCATATCCTTCCTGCTACCCCATAACGGGGCGGCAGAAAAGCCGGGGCGGTTCAGACATCCTTCCAGCGAGGAGCAATCCTCACAGGTCAGGAGTCAACCAAACCGAGGGCAGTCCCTAGATCTGTGGTGCGGTGTTGGATCGTGCTGTGGCCGAGCTGGATTCGTTGATGGCCCGGGTTGGTGTCCGGTTCACTCGGTCCGGGCCACGGGCTCGAGCGAGGGAGTATGTATCAGGGCTGGTGGCGGGCCTGGAGCGGAAGAACCGGGTGGACGTTGGCCGAGCGTGCCGGTGAGGTCGGTCCGCAGGGGATGCAGCGGCTGTTGCGGCGAGCGGATTGGGACATCGATGGGGTTCCTGACGATGTACGCGCCTATGTCGTGGATCGGCTCGGTGACCCGGAAGCGGTCCTGGCGGCCGATGAGACCGGCTTTCTGAAGAAGGGTGTGCGGTCGGCGGGGGTGCAACGGCAGTACTCGGGCACGGGCTGGACGGACAGAGAACTGCCAGATCGGGGTGTTCCTCGCTTATGCCTCGCCGCAGGGGCACGCCCTGATCGATCCTGCCCGAATCCTGGACCACCGACCGTGATCGCTGCCGGGCCGCCGGGATCGACGACGAGGTCGGGTTCGCCACGAAACCGCGGCAAGTGATCGCCATGCTGGAGCAGGCCCTGGACGCCGGGGTGCCGTTCGCGTGGTTCACCGCCGACGAAGCCTACGGCCAAGCCGGGTACCTGCGCGACTGGCTCGAGTTCCGCGACGTGTCGCATGTGCTGGCGACCCGCTGCGACCAGCGCGTTGCCACCCGCTCCGGCCGCATTGCCCGGGCCGATGAGCTGATCGCGGAGCTTCCCGCCCGGACGTGGCAGCGGCTGTCGGTCGGCGCCGGTGCACACGGACCCCGCGAATACGACTGGGCACGCCGGCAGATCGACGGGACCTGGGTCCGTGGACGCGGGCACTGGCTGCCGGCGCGGCGCTCGATCGGCGACCCCACCCACATCGCCTACTACCTGTGTTACGGACCAGCCCGCTCCCGCCTGGTCGATCTCGCCTTCACCGCCGGGTCACGCTGGCACATCGAAGAAGCATTCCAGCAGGCCAAAGGCGAGGCCGGGCTCGACCGTTACCAGGTCCGCAGCTACCGGGCGTGGTATGCCCACATCACCCTGTCCATGCTCGCTCTCGCCTGGCTTGCTGCCACGAAAGCAACTGCCGCAAAAGGGGATACAGCGGCTACGGTGAAGACATGATCACTCTCACGCTACCCGAGGTCCGCCGCCTCCTCATCGCGCTGGTCCTGCCCCGCCGCCACGATCCCGCCCATACCTGGGCCTGGTCGCGATGGCGCCGCCGCCAACAACACCAAGCCCGTCTATCCCACTACCGACAACGAGGCCATCCACTTACCTGAGTGTCGTTGCAGTACTAACCGCTCCGCTCCGAAACCCTCAGCCAGCATTCCGCCAAGAACGAAGTCCCCACCATCACCGGCTGGGTCTCTGGCCTACGCCAACCGGCCCAGCAAGCACCAGTATCGGTCGTCGCCGACGGGCCTCGGCATCCACCACACCACCGCTACCGCGACCACGCCGGCGGCACCCGGAGACCACAACCGCTGACCGCTACCGGCCCGACGAGCCGAAAAACCGACTACCTGAACACCGTCCCCTACCAGTCGGCGATCCTAAAACTGCAGACCAAATCCGTAACAGCCTCGACCATTGCTGACGCTGAACTTACGATGTTGAACAGTGAATCGGGACACTAGCGGAACGGCATCTCCGATGAAATATAAGTTCACGGCAAACCACGACGTTGCAATGTGTCAGTGTAGATATTCTCGTAATATTCGCGCATAACTATCGAGGAAATGGGATCCAATTCCACATAAGCGTCACCCATTTGTTTGATCGCTTCGGCGGGGTCGTCGATTTCTCCGCTGATAAGTTTTCTATAGATCGTCGGGACTTCCGTCTCGGTCCGCATTGAATCGAAATTGCCGATCTGCGGGCCTCGGTTAGCTATGATTTCATCTCGAATAAATTCGGCAAAGAAACAAGCGTCACCTTCGCAAAAGGATCTACTATTCATTGCATCATTTACCCATGCATCTCTTTCAATTTTCTCCCCCTCGTGTGGTCCCTGTTTCCATTTATTCAACTCTGCTAGATGGTCCGGATGTTTCAACTCGTGTGCGAGCTTGTATGCTACTTCAGTATCGCTTCTCGCGGGTGAACGACCGAACACAATCTCGTTCCTCTCGTCGTCAAAGTAAGTATGGTCATGCTCGTGATCGTAGCGAAACTTGCCTCCCGCGCGCTCGAACTTGTCGGCTACTTCCAAAAATGCAGGAGAATAAGAGACGATATTGGCAACGCCGGGTTTCAACCCAGCCTCTATGAGCCGGGCGGGCACCGCCCCTATGGCGTTATCCCCACCGAATCCTTCACCCGAGCCGTCTTTACTGAGTGCGGACAGATTTCTGGCCATCTCATGGTCTTTCCGACCGTATAGCTCGCTAATAGCCCACGTCTCGTGGGCGAGCCCTTCGAGGGGTCGCCCGGATAGGTGGGTGAGACCTCGTACGAGTGCCGTCGCTCGCTGGACGAGCTCCTCCGCCCAAAGTGGCCGCCCTACCAAAGAAGATCCTCTCCGACCGCCGCTCCGGTAACTCCCGACCGTCATCTAACCAGTCGATGCCATCCGTGGGTTCAGCATCACTAGCGGATGCTGCCGACACGCACCGGCTATCAGCTACGCGACTCAGGTTGTATAAAGCATACTGAGCTCAACCGCCGATCAACTTCTGACCCCTGATAAGTGGGCGAGATCTACGTTTCAGCAGCCAGCCTGGGACGGGAAGCAACCAGAAGGCGGCACTAGTGGTGTCGCTGACACGATCGGCTGGAGAGCGACTGTCGTTGCCCCGGTGGCCATCACCACCAAAGACGCGGAACACACCGGCCGCTGCGCGATTCGCCCCCGGGCGACGAATGAGCCATCGCACGTCGATACTGGGAGCAGGTCGTCGTCTCTGGCACCCGAGGTAGGTGGCGGGCCGCCGCGCGCGGGACTGTCGGAATAACGGCGGATTTGGCCTTGGTCCGACTGGTCGGACCTGATGGTTCGGCGGGAAGGATCGAGCAGTGTCGGAGATACTCGATGCCGTGGCGAAGAAGGACGTGGCGGATACCAAGAAGCTGGCCGAGCAGCTGCTGAAGCAGGCCAAGGAACAGGGTATCGACCTGGTCGGCCCGGGCGGGTTGCTCAACCAGCTGACCAAGACTGTGCTCGAGACCGCGTTGGAAGCGGTGATGACCGAGCATGTCGGCTACGAGAAACACGACCCAGCCGGGCGTGGAACACCGAACTCTCGCAACGGGACCGCTCGTAGACGGTGGTCACCGAGATCGGTCCGGTCGAGATCGATGTGCCGCGTGACACCAGCTCGACGTTCGAACCGAAGATCGTCAGGAAACGTCAGCGGCGGTTGTCGGGGGTCGATGAGATCGTGTTGTCGCTGACCGCGAAGAAGTTGACGACCGGGGCACGATCATGCAAATGTGTGTGATTCACTTGCTGCGCAACTCGTTCCGACTTGGATGCGCAATACCCGATGATTGACTCTTATCGTGCACTCGACGATAACTGCGCGGTGTTGATGGCGGATCTCCGTCCGAGTGATTCGGCTGTCAATGTGGCCCGTGATCGAACCTACGCACACTCAGGGCTACGGACAATCCAGGTGACACGGATGCCGCATGAGCACGCAGTCGCTATCGTCTAGTCCGCTGAGCATAGGCATCGCCGATCGTAAAATTCAGCTATAATAGGTTGAATATAGAGGGAGATGATTGGCCAACCTATGACGCGCGGATGTCCATGAAGCTGGTCATTGGCGGAGTCAACTTATGTGTATTAGTAGGACGCGGAAGGGTTCAGTGTGGCGAACAGGATCGTCCGAATCTTCAAAGAGATCACGAATGACCTCCTCTATGGTCCTCATAGCCTTCCAGTAGCGGTAATCGACGATGCCTCTACTCTTCGAATGATGGCAATTCGCGTCAAACGGTCTGGTAATGAAACGCTCATCATGGATAGGGTAAATGCACACCGTCTCAGTCGCGGCGCACAGGACGGACACTCACCATTAGCTGCGGGCGCCTCTGTCGTGGGAAAATCTCGACCTGGTCGCATCAACGAAAGGGATTTTCCGCTGCCGGGCCGTCTGCAACGATGGGCCATGCCCTACAATGAAAACGTTGTAGAGATGCTGGCTGAACTGAGAGAATTCGCCAGGTGGCATGCTGATACCGCCAACTCGATGGTTGGCCGTCTACGCTCTCTGGGTAGACCCTTGACGCGACATGACTGGGAAGCAGAGTTCTGGGCTCTAATAGAACAGAGGTCCAATGTTAGGGGTCTGGGCGCAAACGCAAGCGTAAAATTGAAAGCCCCGATGACGGACGACGGCCGGAACGTCAACAAGTTCGGGCCA
This sequence comes from Nocardia sp. NPDC004718, assembly GCF_053601535.1. Lineage (NCBI taxonomy): Bacteria > Bacillati > Actinomycetota > Actinomycetes > Mycobacteriales > Nocardiaceae > Nocardia > Nocardia sp. NPDC004718. Next base: position 54,449 of record NZ_JBSGCA010000045.1, on the reverse strand, counting down.
CACCTCCAACGGGACGGGGCGAAGTGGGATTCTCGAACAGAGCGGTGGGTCGGTGGGCGTCCGACACCCTGTACTGAGACCTACCGTGAGGCTGGTGAGCGAGCGTTAGCGCGATTTGATGCCGAGGGCATCACCGGAGATATGCTTCAAAATAAGCTGCGTCTATCCGATGGGTCGATAGTGGACGGAAATCAGATCCTCAAGGGCAAAGCTGCAGAAGAAGAATATCGTGATATACGGCAAGAGCTAGCCCTGCAAGGGCGCCCCTCCGATAGCCTACCGGCGTTACCGAAGCCTGAGGAAGTGCTTACGAAAGTTGGGCTTGAGGCGGACCGAACGCGGATACTTCGAGATTGCTTCGAACATCTCGCTAAGCCCGGTTTTTTCACCGTCGAGACGTGGGCAGACGTAGCATACAAGCTCTATCAGGCTCCGCAGAGAAAAAATGGATCCGATGCGGTAATCAGAACCTTTCTAGCCGCTGCTGCGGAGTATCGATTGGGGAGGGTTCCCAAAATCCCGCACGACATCGATCTCCGTGCGTATACTATGAGTCAATCAAATTTCGTGGAATACATCCAAAACCATGACAAGCGCATAGGTATGCATTAACTTGATATAGGGGTGAGTCGGAGGTCGGCTGGAATTCCGCACGCGGTTTTACAGCCTTCTCAACGCGTGCACCAACTCCTCAGGTGAGGTCACGTTGACCTTTCGGTTCTACGTCTAGCGCACCGAGTTGCGACGGAGGGAAGAACCGGGATACAGCCTGCCATGCCTGTCGCATGGCACTCAGGCGTGTTAAGGATCAGTGCGTTCCTGTATTGCCGCTGCGGCAGGCTCCGGTGAGACACGGGCTACGGTCTGAGGTTCCCCCGGTTCGTGGAGGGCTCTGAGCATGGGGCCAGGAAGGAGTCCCTGTGTGGCAGCACCGAAGAAGTATCCGGACGAGTTGAAGGCCCGGGCGGTCCGGCTGTATCTGGAGTCGGACCCGAAGCCGACGATCCGCAAGCTCGCTCAGCAGTTGCGGGTGCATCACGAGGCGCTGCGGAACTGGATCCGCCAGGCCGATACCGGTCAGCGACCGCAACCGGCGGCGACCGATCTGGTCGAAGAGAACAAGCGGCTGCGCAAGCAGGTGGCCGAGTTGGAGCGGGTTAACGACATCCTTCGGTCTGCGAGTGCGTATTTCGCCTCAGCTCGGCCAGACCCGGAGGTGATCGTGCGGTTCGTCAAGGACAGCCAGCACCCGGTCGAGCTCGTATTGCGGGTGCTCGGTATCGCCTCGTCGACCTATTACTGGTGGTGCAAATGCCTGCAACAACCCTCGGCGCGGCAGGTCGCTGACGAAGCGTTGCTGGCTGAGATCATCGATATCCGTACCAGTTCCGGCGGCACCTACGGGTCTCCTCGGGTGCACGCGATGCTGGCCCGGCGCGGGGTCTCGGTCGGCCGGAAACGGGTGGAGCGGGTGATGCGTGGCGCGGGTTTGCAGGGGGCGTTCCTGCGGAAACGGTGGCGCATGGCTTCCACGCGAGCCGATCCGCGGGCGGCGCCTGCACCGGATTTGGTCGAGCGGATCTTCACCGAACCGGTTGTGGGTGGCGGTGCGACCCGCATCCTGTGTGGTCAGGGCGTGTTCTGGCTCGCGGCGGTGCGGGATGCGTTCTCCAACCGGATCGTGGGCTGGAAGACCTCGGATCGCTGCGACACCGAACTGGTACTCGGTGCGCTGGAATTCGCGATCTGGAGTCGGGACGTCCGCGACGGTGAGTTGATTCACCACAGCGATAGGGGCTCGACCTACACAGCGATTCGGTTCGCTAACCGGCTGGCCGACAACGGGATTGGCCTGTCCCCGGTGAATGAGACCATCTGGAACTAGAGTCCCGTTGGCCCCGGTGAGGGGCTGGAAGGGGACACTGAGAACCATGGCTGGACGGAAACGGCATTCCGCGGAAGAGATCGTGCGGAAGCTGCGTCGTGCCGACGAGTTGGCCGCCGCGGGTGCTTCGGGTGAGGAAATCGCTGCTGACCTGCAAGTATCTTCAGCCACGTTGTATAACTGGCGTCGTCAGTACGGTGGGATGGACACCGTCGCCGCCAAAGAGCTCAAGGAGTTGCGGGAGCAGAACGCCAGGTTGAAGCGGTTGCTGGCTGATGCCGAGTTGGAGAAGGACGCGTTGCGGGAGATCGCTCGGGGAAACTTCTAGGCCCGGCGGCCAAGCGGCGAGCGGTGGGCATGCTTGTGCAGGTCAAGGGCATGTCGGAGCGGTTCGCTTGCAAGGTCGTCGGGGTGCATCGGTCCACCTTCCGGCGACTGCGACTCGATCAAACCCCGGACGATCCCGACGCCGGTGCCAGGGCATGGCTGCGCGAATACGCTCGAAAGAACCCGTGTCACGGGTTCCGTCGGGCGTGGGCGGCGTTGCGGTTCGACGAGGGTCATCGGGTCAACCGCAAACGGGTGCATCGGTTGTGGAAGCAGGAGGGCCTGCAGGTGAGAGTGCATCACCGACGAAAACGTCTCGGGTCCTCGTCGGTGTCGGCGGTCGCTGCGGATGCACCGATGACGGTGTGGGCGTTGGATTTCCAGTTCGACTCCACCGTCGATGGTCGGGCGGTGAAGTCGCCTCGATGGTCGATGAACACACCCGCGAGTCGCTGCTGCATCTGGTGGAACGCTCCATCACCGGAGAGAAACTCGTCACCGAACTCGCCCGGGTGTTCACTCTGCGGGGTACGCCGTGGGTGCTGCGGTGCGACAACGGCGCGGAAATGATATCCACAGCGCTGCAACGGTTCTGCGCCGACCGGGTCGGGATCACCTACATTCCGCCCGGCACGCCGTGGAACAACGGCTACATCGAGTCGTTCTACCGCCGGTTGCGCACCGAGTGCCTCAACCGCAACCACTGGACCTCCCTGCTCGAGGCCCGCGTGGTCATCGGTGACTTCAAGACCGAGCACAACCTGCGGCACCGGCATTCAGCCCTGGGATACCGGACACCGGCCGAGTACGCTGCGGACTGCACCCACACCCACCACCCGGTGGGCTGTGGGATCGAATGAAACGACGAAACAACCCGGGCTCTACTCCCGGGTGGTCGCGTTATCGGGGACTGATCAGGATCGCGCAGTCGATGGGCTCGGTCGGCGACAGCTATGACAATGCTCTGATGGAGAATTTCTTCTCCACATTGAAGACAGAGTTGGTCTATCGCCGGGCCTGGCGGACCCGTGACGAGGCAGAGAACGCCCTGTTCGCCTATATCGATGGCTGGTACAACGGCCAGTGCATCCAGAAAAACTGGGCTGGCGCTCACCCGCCGAGTTCGAAGCCAGCTACCATCACCCGGTTCCGGCTGGAACCTGATAGTTCGTCCCCCAACAATACGGGAGAACCTCGAGTCCGCGGTCGATCCCTGCCGCGGAGCGGGTCGTGTGTGACTGGTCGGTCTCAAATCGTGGTCACGAAGCCGCCGTCGATCCTCAGATCGGATCCGGTGATGTTCGCGGACCGGTCGCTGGCCAGGAATACGACCAGGTCGGCAACCTCATCCGGAGTGGTGAACCGGCCCGTGGCGGCAGCACCGGCTGTCGCGGACCGCACCTGTTCCGGAGTCTGACCGCCGGCGTCGGCGATCGTGTCGGCCACCCCACCTTCGTCCAGCCACAGCCCTGTCGTCACGGGCCCGGGGCTGATGGAGTTGACGCGAATATTCTTCGGCCCCAATTCCTTCGACAATGCCTTGCTGAAATTGGTGACGGCGGCCTTGGTGGCGCAGTAGTCGTAGATGCCGGGGTCCGGATAGTACGCGTTGACCGATCCGACAATGACGATCGATCCACCGCCACGGCGATACATCTGTGGTAGCGCGGCGCGGGTCGGCCGCACAGTCCCCATCACATTGAGATCCCAGGACGCCTGCCACTGGTCGTCGGTAACGCGCGCGATGCCGCCCGGTTGGACAGTGACCGCGCCGACGTTGTTGACCAATATATCGATGCCACCGTGATCCGCCGCAGCCGCGATCAGGTCATCCGCGCCGCCGGGCAGCGACAAATCGGCGGATACAAAAGTCACTTGCCCGGCATCCACCAGCGCCCCGAGACCGGCTCCTCGGCTGCGTGATCCGGCCACGACGTAAGCACCGGCGTCCACCAGCGCCTGGCTGATCGCGAGCCCGATACCTTTGCTGGCGCCGGTCACCACGGCGACCTTGCCCGACAGATGTAGATCCATACGTTTCTCCCATCGCCAGCTCGGTTTGTGCGTCCGAAGACGCGGTTTTCCGCCACTTCTGTGCAACCATCACCGAGCCCCCATGAACCCTGGGGCCGTGAACGTGGTCGCCGCCCCGTCCGCACGACCCCGCACCTGACGAGCACTACGAGAACATTTCCGTGTGTTCGGCGATGTACCGCCCAACCGTGGTTGGCGGATGTCCTGTGATCTTCTCGACGTCGTCGGTGGCTCGGTCGTAGCGCCCAGCGCGATGCAGCAGTGCCATGGTGGCCAGGTGCTGCTCGACGTGCGCGGGCAGACCTCGGGGCTCGAGGACCTGCTCGACCCAGGTTTCCTGGGGAATGTCGGTGCCGCGGATCGGCCGGTGTAGTCCCAGGGTGTACTCGGCGGCCAGGCCATCGATGTCCAAACTCTGCGGACCGGTCAATTCGTAGACGTCGCCGATGCGGTGAGCGGGATCTGCGAGTACTGCCGTAACCGTGCGTGCCACGTCGCTGGTCGCTATCGGTGACGTTCGACCCGTTCCGAAGGGGAGGGCCAGTACGTTTCGCTCGCGCAGCGATCCGGTGAAGATCGGATTGTCCAGAAACACCGTCGGCCTGATGTGCACGGCCGGCACACCCGACCAGTTCACGACGTGCTCGGCGAGATAATGCAACCGATGTTGGCGAGACTCGCCCACACTGGTCAGCGTCATTTGAGAGACGGTCATCTGAGACATGTTCACGACCACCTCGAGCTGGCCGTATGCCAATGCGGCGTCGCAGACGACCACCGTCGCCTGCAGGTAGCCCGGCGAAACCCCCATCGAAAAGAACATGCGATCAGCACCGTTCATCGCGTCGAGCACATCTCGTGGCTCGGTCAAATCGCCGACGACGACTTCAGCGCCCAGCGCACGCAGCGGCTCGGCTCGGGCGTCGTCGTGGTGCACCAACGCGCGAACGCGCTCCCCCCGTTCCCGCAATCGCTCGATTACCTGCCTGCTCACGCCACCGGTGCCACCACCCGCCCCGGTGATCAAGTACAAGCGCGCACTCATGCTCGCTCCTCACGGTGTGTTTTCCCAATGCTCGGCCAGGGGAGTGCCGGCGAACCGCTCGAGCATCACACGGGACGACAGCAGCACCGAGCTACGTGGCCGGCGGTTCACCACGAGGCGCTGGGCCTTTCCGGCGGCGTCGAAGGTGACCGGAACAATGACGTGAATCGGCACGCCGCGGACCGATGAGGTGTAGTCCTCGAGGAAACTGTTCTCGCCGCATGGCCCGGCGTAGTGGAAATCTTGAAACTCATATATTTCACGGGCGGCGACCACGACTTCATGGACGGCATGCGCGCCTTGTATGGCGCCGTCCCACGCCGCGCCCTCCCCGGTTACATCGTCGGCGAGATTGTCCAGCCACGCTGGATAGTACGGCTTCCCCAGGTATGTCGATGTCACGCCGCGCCTCCCGTGGAATCCGGTAGCGAGCCGGCTCGCCGACACGCGCCCACGATGTAAGACCTATGACCCGTGCAACTATATCGACCGGCAGCCCCGGTTGCGGAAAGCCACTTGGACAATGCGGTAACGGCGCGTTCACAGAACCCCGGCATTCGTAGCGCACGAATAGGCGCGACGCGCCGACACTCCCGACTGCCGACGATCACGCGCTCAGCGGCATTACCCCATTCGCGGGGAGTGTCGAACATTCCGACGCTCCCCGCTCCTTCGGAACTCTTGGCATGAGGTAAACGGGTTGATGTCCTGTGTAGTGCGTTCCCGTGGCGAACCGGGGTGTACACGTCAGGTGCATAGTGAATCCCTCGCCGAACACTACGCGATCTGCGATTATTAGGAGGGGTGTTCGATCCACCCGCGAACCACCGGCATCCGTACCTAGAACTGCGAGGACCTTGCAGAGGCTATTTCGACCGCCACATACTGCGTTCGTTTGCGGAGGAATGCACGCACTGCGTGCTTGTGGATGAGTTCATGTTCGGTCGGCGGCCCGTTCGAAACGATGGCGTCACCGTGACCCGATGTCGATTCGGAGGAGCACATGGTGTCTACGCGCGAGGCACGGCGAATGACGATCGGCGATTTTCTGCTTCGCCGTCTGGCGGAGGCCGGGATAAGCCACCTGTTCGGCGTCCCCGGCGACTACAACCTCGAGTTGCTCCAGCAGCTCGAGGACGGCGGCACCATGCGTTGGGTCGGCACTTGCGGTGAGCTGGCCGCGTCCCACGCGGCGGATGGCTACGCGCGGCTCAATGGCATGGGCGCGCTGCTCGTGACGAACGCCGTAGGCGCGATGAGTGCGATCAACGGGGTCGCCGGCTGCTATGCCGAGCACGTTCCGGTGGTCTGTATCTGCGGGTCGATTCCGCTCAGGTCCATCGATCGCGGATTGGGGATGCATCACACGATGGGCGACGGGACGTGGGATCGCTTCCTCGGTGCTTACGCGCAGGTGACCGCCGCGCAGGCCAGGCTGACCCCCTGCAACGCGGCTGTCGAGATCGACCGGCTGATTCTCACCGCATGGCGGGAGAAACTGCCGGTGTACGTGGAAGTGCCGTCCGATATCGCCTACCTCGATATCGAGGCCCCGTCCGAGCCGCTGGCCCTCGGACAACCGTCCAGTGACCCCGAACGGTTGCAGTCGTGCGTCACCGCCGTCACGCGCCACTTGTCCGACGCCAGGTCACCGGCGATTCTGGTGGATCTGGACGCCGACCGGTTCGGCGTCGCAGCCGACGTGATGGCACTGGCCGCGAAGATGCGACTTCCGGTCGCGGTGAGCAGCACGGCCAAGGCGGTGATCGACGAGACGTTCCCTCACTACGTCGGCGTCTACAACGGCAAGGCAAGTGCGCCATACACACTCGACGCGGTGGAGAACAGCGACTGCCTGCTGTGCATCGGCTACCGACCGATCGAAGTGACCACGGGCGACTTCACCGCCGCACTGCCCGCCGACACGATCCACCTGCGGGGACACTCGGTCGACGTCGGCAGTGACAACTACCAGGCGGTAACGCTCCAGGAAGTTCTCGGCGGCATCATCGACGCGGTGCCGCACGTCACCAATCGCGCCACAAGCCGACCCGCGGAAGCCGCACCACGCGTTCACGCCGACGGCTCTGCCAACCTGACACAGGCTATGTACTGGCAGGCCATCCAGGACTACATCCACCCCGGGGACGTGCTACTCGTCGATAACGGCACGTCATACGCCCTCTTCGGCCTTCAACTCCCGCGAGGCTGCACCTTCGTCGGGTCGGTCAACTGGGGTTCGATCGGCTACTCGGTCGCTGCTCTGCTCGGCACGCTGACTGCGGCACCGGATCGACGCCATCTGCTGTTCGTCGGCGATGGCTCGTTCCAGCAGACCGCGCAGGAACTGTCGACCATCCTGCGGTACGACCACAAGCCGGTGATTTTCCTGATCAACAACGGCGGATACACCATCGAGCGTGGCTACCTCGGCAAAACCGAGTCCTACAACGACATCGCCACCTGGGCGTACGCGGACCTGCCGAAAGTGCTCCGCCCCGACACCACCGCACGGTCGTACACCGTTAGAACTCCGGCGGACCTGCGCGACGCCCTATCCGCACCCAACGACACGCTGATCTTCATCGAATCCATCATGGATCCCCTCGATTCTCCCGCCCCGGTCACCGCCAGCAGCAACAGAGGAGCAGACCTCGACTATGGGCCGCGTGGCCCACAACACCACGAGGGTGCTCAGCTTCGACCGGTATGACCCGGAAGACGAAACGACAATGGCCCGAACGCTGTGCTCGCGAGACAGTTTCAGGCTCTGACTTCAGCGCAGACCGGCGCGCCGCTGGCCGAGCTCGAGAAGTTCGCAGGCGCGCGCGTGGCCGCAGGCGACCCCTGGGACGAGCGTGAATACGAAATGTACCCGCCCGCAGCTCCTGCGCGGCCGGATCGGACTGCATGGCAGCGGATCCGCCGAGACTCCTACCCAGGTGCACGCGAGCTACAGCCACCCGCGTGAACGGAAAGGAATCGCGATGACCAGGTCCCCCGCCGACCTTATGCGACGCAATCTTCTGGACGTCTTCAACGAACCAGACCCGGCTCGCCGGGCCGCAGCCATCGCCGAGACCTATGCCGAGCACGTGGTCTGGCACGAACCGGACCGAATTCTGCGCGGACGCAAGGAACTCGAACGCCGGGCCGAGGAGTTGCGTGCCGAAAACCCGGACTGGACCTTCCGGCCCTTCGGTCCGGTGTCGGAACTCGACGACATCGGCCACCTCGGCTTCCAGTACGGCCCCGTCGACCGACCTCCGGTGATCAGCGGCATGGATATCGCTCGTACCGAGGACGGCGTCATCGTCGAGCTCTACACCATCGTCACCGAGACTACGGCGGCGACGGTGCTGACGGCCAACCTGTACCGCGGCTGACCGTTTTCAAGCGCCGGTCCGACGGCACCGTTCGATCTGGCCACTACGCCTCCGTTCCGGCGATGGCGAGTCCGGCACTCGCCCGCGAACTGGTGACGACGCTGACGGAGTTCGCGGACACTGTGGCGATTCGGCGCCGGCGGAGGCGACCCACGTGCCACGGGCCGGGCAGATCGGGTAGCCGAGTTGGGGGACCACGCTGTGCACGCGGGTGATGAAAGTGGCGAAATCCGCCATGAACCGGGTGAGAAATCGCTTCGTCGAGTCGTCGAGGACATCGCCATCAGGGGTGAAGACGTCCGGGTGGAATTGGATGTAGGCCTCAGGGGAATTCATCTGCGGGGAATTGCAATAGCCGAGCACGCTGCGCAGACTGAGCTGAGCGAGCGCGGTGCCGAGCTTGCCCGGCGAGGCGCCGATGACGGCGGACGGCTCGAGCGCGAACGAGTTGTCGCCCCATGGGCGGCTGGCCCAGTCGATGGCGTTCTTCAGCGCGCCCGGGATCGAGCGGTTGTATTCCGGCGTCACGAACAGCACAGCGTCGACAACGGATGGCCGCCTCGAGTGCGTGGCCCTCCGGCGGGTAGTCGACGTCGTAGTCGCGGTTGTACAGCGGCAGATCCTTGATCGGAATCTCGGTGAACGACAACTGGATTGGCGCCAGCCGGATCAGGGCCTTGGACAGGATCCGGTTGGCGGATTCCCTGGAAAGACTGCCGACGACGTAGCCGACCGTGTAGGTACTCCCGCGTTGCCTCCTGACCAGAGAGGTGCCCGGTGGTGTACGACGCGCCGAGCGTCGTCGACGCGCGGCGGTTTCACGAGACTGCACGGACAACGTAGCACTTCACAGCGGTCGCGGCGCCCGAGCTCCGGGCGACCGACCTCGCATCCAGGCCAGAGCAGGTGGGCGTGTCTGTTCAGATGGCGTCTTACCCGACGCCGTCGCCCCGGCCTCGTTCGAAGACGAGGAGGGGTTTGGCGCCATGTGCGGGTGTTTCGGCGAGCGAGACGGCTTCGGTGAAGTGTTCGAGCGGGAACGGCCGGCCTCGGGGGATGTGCAGCACTTCCTCAGCGACCAGACTGCGAACCCGGGAGAGCGCGTGCAGCGCATCCTGTGGTGCGGTAGCGCGAAACCAGTGGTAGAGCCAGAAGCCACGGACCACTTTGGTTTCGTAGATGATCGAGCGTGCCAGCAGCGGGATCGTCAGCGCTGCCGGGTCGGCTTGGCGGTGGGTGGAGAGTGCGCCGTAGACCACGACCTCTCCGCCGGGGGCCAATGCCTGGGATACCTGGGCACCTACCTCGCCCGCGACACAGTCGATGGCCTTGCGCACGCCGGCCGGTCCTGCGATTTCGGCGACACGCTGCAATAGATCCTCATCCGCGGTGCAGATGACCTCCTCGCCACCGAGCGTCTTGATCTCCTCGACGGCATCGCGTCTCCGCACGACGTTGATCGTCCGAATACCCAGATGTCCGGCCAGTTGAATGACGAGCCGGCCGACGGTGGAGCCAGCGGCCGTCTGCAACATCCATTCACCCGGCCGTACGTCGAGTTCGTGAGTCACCAGTAGCAGCGCGGTCAACGGATTGACCGCGAGCTGGCAGGCACTGGAATCGCTCAGATGGTCGGGGACCGGCAGAAGCCTTCGCGTATCGGTGACAAGGTATTCCTGCCACGTGCCGGTCACACCGACGGTCACCACGCGTTCGCCGATCTGCAGCCCCTCGGTATCCGGGCCCAGAGCCTCGATTCGGCCCACGCATTCCATACCCACCACGGTGGGAAACTCGGGGGCGAAACCGTAGCGGCCACGCAGCATGTGCAGATCGCTGGCGTGGACAGGTGTCGCTTGCACGCGGATCAACGCCTGACCGGCTTCCGGCGTGGGAACGGGCCGTGACTCCAGCCGCAGGACGTCAGTTGGCTCGCCGATTTTTCCGGCTACGAGCGCGCGCATGGAGTGTGGCATGAGCGAACCTTCGGCTCTCGGCGCCCGACCAACTCGGGGCGTTCTGGACAGAAACAATGCCGGCGTCGGCCATGCTCGTCGGCGAATAGGCTCCGGGCCTCTCTTTTCGATGGAGCAGACCCGTGCGCACATTGCTGTCGGCGTCCGGTCTTTGCCCGCCGGTGCCCACCCGCTCACACCGACCGATTACCGGCCGTTTCGCCTCTACCGCCGCAGGTATGACGCCAGAAGTTACCGCACAGCAACTGTGTTGGACGGGTCGACTCGCCGATCCGATGGCCGCAAGCCGAAACGACAACAGCCCGAATGCGCGGCTCGCTGATCGGTTCCAAGGTTGACATCCAAGCTCGAGGCGGAGGGGCACTCGGTTCGCCTTCCACCCGCTATTGTCCAACCGATGGCGGCCGACGATGTTGCCGAGGGGGTGAGCCGCACCTCGCTCGGCCAGCCCGTCGACGGGGTCGTGGAGATTGCCGGACCAGGACAGTTCGCCCTCGACGACTTCGTTCGCACCGGTCTTGCTCTCCGCAACGACTCGCGGCATGTTGTCACCGATCCCCGTGCTCCCTACCACGGGGCGGTAGTGACCGCCGAGCGCATTCTCGTGCCCGATGACGTCGACGCTGCCCAGATATTCCAGACCCGCTTCACAGATCGGCTGGCGCGGAGGTGAGCTGGCGGTCGCACCCTACTCGAGGAGCAAGCCACCCGCGTGGTGTGAGGGTTGGACCGCGTCGGCGGCGGTGCGGACGAGGTTGGCCACGACTTCCGGGCGGGAGAGGTAGATAGCGTGGCTGCCCGGGGTTTGGGCGACGGTGGCGCCGATGCGTTCGGCCATCGACAGCTGCGCGGCGGGCGGGATCATGTTGTCCTCGGTGACGTGCAGGTACCAGCTGGGCTTGTTGCGCCAGGCGGGTTCGCTGATGGTCCCGCCGAGCGCCTCCACACCCCAGGGGACCTGGGAATCGGCCAGGAACGCGGCGTCCTGTTCGGGCAGGTCACCGGCGAAGGAAGTATGGAACTCGGCCCGGTCCAGGAACAGGTATCCCTCGACCGGCGGCAGGATCGGCGGCTGCGGGCCGTCCTGCGGGAAACCTGACAGCAGGGTGTTGACCGATTCGTCCTTGTCGGGGGCGAAAGCGGTGATGTAGACCAGGGCGGCGACCTTCTCGTGGGTGCCGGCCTCGGTGATGACCGCGCCGCCGTATGAGTGCCCGACCAGGACTGCGTCGCCCTCGACGCCGTCGAGGATCTGGCGGGTGGTCGCGGCGTCGTCGGCCAGCGATTTGGTCGCGTTCTGGACCACGCGCACGGTGAATCCGTCGCGGGTGAGTTCGTCGTAGACATTGCGCCATCCGCCGCCGTCGACGAATCCGCCGTGGACCAGCACGATTGTCGGTTTGCTCATGGCAACCTCCCTCATTGGCAGGGTGGCGGGATTCGCGCACCCGGAACTGCCGCTCACATCCTCAGTGACCCTGGACTGTTGCGGCGCGGACGACCGTGCACACGATGCGGACGAGCGCGCATCACCGTCGTCGACAAGTGGGAGTGCGCCCGAGCGTCAGCGGCGCTCCGGGTGACTTCCGCGCAGCTCGCCGGGGCTGATTCCGTAGGTGGCGCGGAAGGCCCGGTTGAACCCGCTGATATCGCCGAATCCGTTGCGGTGCGCCAGCGTCGCGATGCTCACCCGCGCCAACCGGCGATCGAGCAGGTCCGTGCGCACTCGCGCGAGGCGGCGTCGGCGCATGTAAAGCGCGACCGATTCGTTCTCCACTTGGAACAGCTTGTGCAGGTAACGAGTCGAAATATGCACTGCCGCAGCAATTTCGGCCGGAGACAATGCCGAATCCCGCAGATTCTGCTCGATGTAGGCTTTGATGCGCGTCATCAGGCTCCGCTGCACGGCATCGGCATGCCGCGCCTGATCGGGTTCGGTCAGCAGGCAGATCGCCAGATCCGTGGTGCGAGCCAGGATCTCCTCCGACTGTGATTGCGCCACGCCTTCGCCGTGCCGAATCAGATCCAACACGAATCTGCCGACAACCCCGGACAGCCCGTGCCGTCCCGACAACACGCGCCCGCTGACGGTGCGGCGCTCGCTGTCGCTGAGCAGCACTGCTTCCGAGGGCACCGACAGCACCGACACCGACCACGGGCGCGTGAATGTCCAGGTGAACGGCCGCGAGTTCTCGTAGACGACGAAATCGCCCGGGGTGAGTTCAGCGGTGCGCCCGTCTTGTTCCAGCGACGCCGCACCATCGGTGAGGACTGCGATCTGGAAGAACGCCGCGTCCGACTGCTGGATGCAGCGGGGGGTTCGCCGGTGAATGTGCGGGCTCGCCGTTAGCTCGGCGAAAAACAATCGCCCGCGGACCGTTCCTCCCAGCCTTGCCATGGGCTCCGGGTAATGATCCCACTCCTCCAGGTTCACCGGCGCGAAGGTGTCACCCAGCACATGATGCCAATAGTCTTCCCGCTCAGCAGGTTCGACTTCATCGGTCGACGCAACGATATCCGGCACAGCTTCCGATTCTTCCGCCGCTCTCCCGATGAGGCGCGGTGATTTGGAATGAACACCGGCGTCGGCGACGCGGTCGGACTCGGCCGGATGCTCGCGTCGTCGTACAGGGGTGGGGTGATCCTCGCCTGCTGCAGGCCTACGAGGCCGAACGCCGCCCGGTGGCAATCCGCAACCGTACGGCCTCACGGCACACTTTGGTCCGGCTGGCCATCAAGACGACGCATTACCGGGAAACGCGATACCCACGGTGCCGATGCGAGTGTTTCGGCGACGGCCAACTGCATCGCTCGCCGGCTTGGCCGATCATCGGCTCACGCCTGGCACTGAAACGCATGCTGCCGCGCCGCAGCGGGCATCTGGTCGACGTCGCCTCAGCTGCCGGGCGCGTGCCACAGCCCGGCAGTGCCGTGCACACAGCGACCAAGTTCGGAGTTGTCGGCCTGACCAAGGCGCTGCGGCTCGTACCGGGACAGCGGTGTGCGCTTCAGCGTCGTCCAACCCGGACAGGTTCGAACGCGGATGATCGATGGCACCCGCCGATCCTCGCGACTGCTGGGTGTGATCGATCCCGACGATTGTGCCCGCGCCATCGTGACCGCCGTACGGCGTAACCGGGTCGAGGTGTGGGCACCCGCCGATCAACAGATCGGCGTCCGGCTCGGGTACCTGGTGCCGCGAGCCATTCGAGAGCGCGTTCTGCACGCGCTCGGTGTGGACTCGATCGCCGCGGGCTCGACGACTCGGCGACGACATAATTCGCGGCACCGGCCCGTTCGGCCATCGATGACCTCCTTACGTACTCGCCCGCCATCGGAGCATTCCGGGTCAATACTGACGAAAATGTCAGATCCTCTTGACTGAGTGCCTGTTCATGAGTGACGATATCGTCAGTATTCGGAAGGGAGTGGTCGATGAGCGGCCATCACGGTGTGCACAGCGGTCTGCACAGCGAGCGGGGTGCGTTGGCCGGCGAGCATCCCGGTCGTGCGCGCAATCCGGTGGTCAAAGTGCTGGATCTCGCCTGGCTGGAGTTCGAGAAGCCCGACTTGGACAGAGCGGAAACCTTCGCGCACGCCTTCGGCTTCGCCACCGCGATGCGGACGGCCGACGAGGTGCGGCTGCGCGGAACCGATCCGGGCTCGCCCTGCGTGCTCATCCGCCGCGGGGATCGCACGCGATTCGTCGGTCCGGCCTACCGTGCGGCTGATCCCGCCGACCTACTGCGGCTGGCCGACGCGACCGGCGCTCGACCGGTGCTGCTGCCGGAGTCGCTGGGGGGAATGACCGTCGATCTCACCGACCCGAGCCGGCTGCGGGTACGGGTGGTCGCCGACATGCATGAGCTGGCGGCCTTGCCGGCGCAGCAGCCGCATATGTTCAATCTCGGGCACGAGGTTGTCCGAGTGAACGCCACCCAGCGACCGCCACGGGCGCCCGCGCGTGTGCGACGGCTCGGTCATGTCGTTTTACAAACAACGAAGTACCGGGAAACCCTCGATTGGTATCTGGCGACGCTGGGTCTGATTGTCAGCGATTTCCTCTACTACCCGGGTCAGCGTGAGCGCGGGCCGGTCATGAGCTTCATTCGCTGCGACCGGGGTTCGGTTCCGGCTGATCATCACACGCTCGCACTGACGCTGGGACCGTCCAACCGGTATGTGCACTCCGCGTATCAAGTGGCGGATCTGGACGCGCTCGCCGCGGGCGGCGAGTATCTGCGTGAGCAGGGCTACCGCCGGTCGTGGGGGATCGGCCGCCATATCGAGGGCAGTCAGATCTTCGACTATTGGCGTGACCCCGACGGCTTCATGGTCGAACATTTCAGTGACGGGGACATGTTCGACTGCAGCCTCGAGCCCGGCTGGGCCCCGATGACGGCTTCCGGCCTGGCGCAGTGGGGCCCGCCGGCTACCAAAGACTTCCTCGGCATCAAGCCGGGAGGCGAATCTCTGCGTGAACTATGCGCGATCGCCCACGCGCTGCGCGAGGACAACGAATTCGATCTACGCCGCCTGCGCGGCCTACTGAAAGTGGCCAACTCATGAGCACATCCGTATTACGTACCGCCGACGCCTGGTGGGTGCAGACACCCGCGGGTGCCGCGCGTATCGACACCGCGGCGAGGACCACGCGAGAGCTGCTGGACGATCGTTCCGCGATCGCCGCGGCGGCCGTCAGCTCGGAAGGCATCGCTGTGGAGAGCCTCGAGTTGATCTCGCCGGTGACCGCACCGTGCCGCGTGGTAGCGCAGATGACCAACTTCGCGTCCCATGTGAAGGACTCCGGCATGGACCCCGAGACGGTGCCGCTGACGTTCTTCCGCAAGTCGTCCGGATCGATCAGCGGACCTCATGACGACGTCATCCGGCCCGCCCATGTCCAACTTCTCGACTACGAAGTGGAGATCGGCCTCGTATTCAGACGCGAAATGCCGGTCGGATCCGACATCACGGCGGAGAACCTCGCGGATTACGTCGCGGGCCTTGTCGTCACGAACGACATCTCGGCGCGCGACGTCCAATTGCCGAAAACCCAGTTCTACGAGGCGAAGTCGTACCCGACGTTCACCCCTGTCGGCCCGGCGCTGGTTCTGCTGGACCACGATGAGCTGAAGCGGTTCGGGGATCTGCGGCTGCGACTGTCGGTCAATGGTCACGTGCGACAGGACATGACGGTCGCGGACATGATCTACCTGCCAGTCGAGACCCTGCGCGCGCTGACCCGCTTCCAGCGGATGGACGCGGGGGACCTCTTGCTCACCGGTACCCCTGTCGGCACCGCGATCAGCGCCCCGCCCAAGGCGGTGGAGATCATCGGTTCGTTGCTGCCGCCAAAGGTCAAATGGAAGATGTTCTTCCAGGGACAGGCCAAGAATCCGAAGTATCTGAAGGATGGCGACACCGTCGAGGCCGTGATCGGCACCGACGACGGAGCGATCGACCTGGGCCGCCAGCGCACGGTCGTGCGGTACGCCCGATGACCGACAATTCGACCCTCGAGACCTCGGCCGAGCAACTTCTCTGGCCCCGGATTCCGGTTGTGATCGTCGGCGCGGGTCCGGCCGGCCTTACCGCGGCCACGCTGTTGGCGCAGTACGGCGTCGAGTCGCTGCTGCTGGAGCGCTGGGAGGGGGTATACCCGCAGCCGCGGGCGGTCCACCTCGACGGGGAGATCAGGCGGATCGTGGAACGATTGGGCATCGGCGACGAATTCGACGCCATTTCCCGGCCCGCGCTGGGGCTGCGCTTGGTGGATCCGAATCATCGGGTACTGGCGCAGTTCGATCGCGACCCGGCCGGTGGCCGCAACGGCCATCCGGAGGCGAACCTGTTCGACCAGCCGGAACTGGAAGCGATCCTGCGCACCAACCTGAGTCTCTACCCGGGCGTGACACTGCGGGGCGGCGCCGAGGTCACCGCTGTTACGGAGAGAATCGGCTGCGTCGAAGTGGAATTCGACGACAGGACCACCGGGCGGGCCGAGTCCGTTCGAGCGCGGTACGTCCTGGGTTGCGACGGGGCGAACAGTCTGGTGCGCGGTGCGATCGGCGGACGCATGCAGGATCTGCGATTCGACCAGCGGTGGCTGGTGGTCGACATTGCGACGACGGCCGACCTGGGTCATTGGGAGGGCGTACAACAGATCTGCGATCCGTCGCGAGCGGCCACCTTCATGCGCATCGGAAGGACCCGATACCGGTGGGAATTCCGGTTGCACCCGGCTGAGACCGCGACCGACTATCGGGATCTCCTCCAGCTTCGGCCGTTGCTCGCCCCGTGGCTCGACGAAGCAGCCTACGAGCGATCCGAACTGGTGCGGGTCGCCGAGTACACCTTTCGTGCTCAGCTCGCCGACCGGTGGCGCAGTGGGCGAGTGTTCCTGCTCGGGGACGCCGCCCATCTGACCCCGCCATTCATCGGGCAGGGGATGGGTGCGGGTTTGCGTGATGCCGCCAATCTCAGCTGGAAGCTGGCCGGAGTGCTGCGCGGTGAGCTGCCCGAGGGGGTGCTCGATACCTACGAAGCCGAGCGAAGACCACACGCACGGGCCATGATAAGGCTGGCCAAGTTCACCGGCCTGACGATGACCGAAGGCGGAGAAATGGGTAACCGCCTGCGTAACCTCATCGCACCGCGACTGCGCGTCGTGCCCGGCCTCACCGGCATGGTCACCAGCGGAGAGTCCCCGCCCCTCCGCCGTTCCTCGCTGGTGGAGGCGCCGCGGACGCGTAGAGGTCTGTCCGGCCGGCTCGTCCCGAACGACCGCTTGGTCGATGGGCGGCGCGTGGACGACGTCGTTATAGGGCGATACGCCATCATCACCACGGCCGAATTATCGCCAGGTGATCAGGCGATCGTGAAACAACGCGGCGGTGTCGTGCTGCGCCCCGAGCCCCACACGGATCTGTACCGCTGGATTCGCCGCGGCCACGTGAGCGCGCTGCTGGTCCGGCCGGACGGCATCGTGCAGAGCTGCCGGGGAAACCTGCCTGCTCTGTGCGCGGCGCTCCCGCGGTTCGCGCCGAGTGTTCCGCGGACACGTCCGAGCTGAGCGTCGCGGCCGAGGTGACCGACCAGCAGGTGACCGGCCAGATCTCCTCCCGCTCGGCGAACGACAGGAACCGGCCCGACGGAGGAACCACGAATACGGCGACATCCCGCCAGCATCACGGAACCATCATGTCCCGGCGACCGGTGGAACGCCAACCGCAACAGCGCATTCCGTCGGAAGATCACCTTGGGCGATCTTGTCCCGGAATGCACGCTCGACCACCCGTTGCTGCCCGGAATGCCCAGCCCTTGGCACAGGATGCAGTGGGAACCGAAGGCCTGCAGCCCGCATCCGCAGTGCGGGTGCCTCGCCGACCTGCCGAACCCACTTCCACGGTTCTCTCTGCGCGGGCCACCGTAGCGGACCAGGGCGAACTGGCTCGATGTTCCGCTTCGCTTGCGGCACAGTGTCGATACGAACCCGCGACCGATGGGGCCGAGCTTTGCGAAATTGTTCGGCGGGACCAGCGGATGGGCGTATCCGTAGGCGTGACCGCGCGGTTTCCAAACGTTCGGCAAGGTCTGCGCGGCGCTCGCACCCAGCCTCCGACGACGATCCATGCGCCCTGGCAGTGGTCACCCGTGGAGTGCCGCGGCGACGTCGGCGCGCATTCGCGATTCGATGTGGCGAATCAATTTGGTCAGGTCGGCGCAATACACCGAGGGATTACGGAAGCCGTCGCCCGCACGGTATCGCGTGACGTAGTGACCGCCACCACACACGCTGTGTATCGAGCAGGCGCGGCAGGTGTCGCTGAGCGCGTCCACGCCGATCTGGCGCGCCACTATCTCGGGTTCCAGCATGGCCTGGTCGAGCGGATTGCGTCGGCCGGACGGCAGTTTGGTCGCACCCGAGAAGGTCGCCTTCAAGTCATCGATCTGCGCTACACTCCCGTCGGTTTCGATCACCGCTATGCGTATGGGGCCGAGGCCCCATACCTCCGATTCCACGGTCCCGCCCAGTATCAGGTCCATGATGTTCTCGAACATTCGGATCCGCGTGTCCAGTTGCGGCGCGCCATACCAGCGGTCGAAGATCGTGATCAGCCAGTCCGCATAGGGCGTCGCTCCGGGATCTGCGGAGAACCCGGGGGGCGGCGTCGTCCAATTGCCCAATGGAAACTCGAAATTGACTGCCGGGGGCTGAAACGCGAGCAAGCCTTCATAGGCCTGCAAGGGGTCGTTTGCGAGGTCGATGACGCAGAGCAGGCCGCTGAGCAGATGCCGCCGATCGCCGACCGTCAATTTCTCGAGGGCGGCAGCGACCCGGGAGTAGCTCCCCGCGCCGCGGCGGTCCCGGCGATGGCGGTCGTGACTGTGCTCATCACCGTCGAGGCTGACGGTGATGCTGATGTCCCAGTCGTCGCAGATCCTCAGGAACTCATCGTCGAGCAGCACGCCGTTGGTCTGCAGAGTGAGGGTGACGGCGGTAATCGGCTCCAGCGCCGCCCGCGCGTGCGATGCGAAATACTCGAGATCGGCATGACCCGCCATGAGCGGTTCGCCGCCGAAGAAGACGAGACTCACCGCGGGTGGGCCGAACCTGCGAACATGGTCGGCGATTGTTCGGAGGGCGTCGTCGAAAACCTCCCGGCGCATCGCCTTCGGTTGCTCCCGCCAACTCTGATCGGCCATTTCGTAGATGTAGCAGTAATCGCACGCCAGATTGCATCGGCTGTGAATCTTGAGGAGAAAGTCCGTAAACGGAAGCGGCTCGAATCCGTTGCGCTGTAATTCGGCCACGTCGAGTCCCGTTCCGGGCCATGACTTCCGCACTGTGGGCAGCCCCAGTGCCACCGATGTCGGTTCCATTGTATGCTCTCGATTCCTGGTTTCAGATATCGGTGCGTGGGCGTCGGACAACCACCGCACCAGCTCGACGACGTCGGTCTCGGTGCCGTCGGACAGCAGCCGCTGGTACAGGCGCGCCGCCACCTCGGCCCGATCGTTGAGAACGCCGAAGTCGTTGTCGGGGAACAGTTCCGGCAGGCTCAAGGCCAGACCAGCCCAGAGCTGCGGGTGCAGCGGGTCGCCGCGCAGCTCCAGGGCGTACAACTCGATGGCCTCGGCCGGCTCGCCGGCCAGGTAGGCGCGAGTGCCGCGGGGCAGATCAGCGGGCGTGACGCTCGAAGCGGCGGCCGGGTCGTGCAATCTGGGCCGCACGGGAATATGCAGATCGCGGTGGCGATCCGGGATCGTCTCCTGATCCACGTACCGTATGGACGGCAGTTTCGCCGGACGTTCCGCTCGCGCGACCCACAGCTCCGCCAGCTCGGCCAGCTCGGCGTCGTCGGATGTACGATTGCGCACCTGCCAAGAAGTACGATGCGCCACCAGAATCTCGGCCACCGCGTCGCGCGCCTCCGCCGGCACGTCCTCGTCGGCCCACGGCCGGACGCCCGCGGTCAGCGCGCTCATGAGCTCCTCTCCCCGCTCGGTCAGCAGGCCCGAACCGGATGCCTCCTCCATAGCGGTCGCCAGTTGTGTACGCCAGCGCTCGAATTCGATGTGCGCCCGCATCGATCGATGGCAGTCGGCGTGCCGGTGTACCCGCCAGAAGTCGGTGACCCCGAAAAAGGCGTAGATCCCGTGCAGCAGACCGAGGATCGGCCGTGGATCATCGCGCCACGGCGCGTAGAAGCGACACGTCGGGTCGGGATCCACTATCAGCACCTGATCGGCGAGCATGGCGAGTTTGCTGTGCTGGATCTCGTGAATCAGCGACACCGCCATTTCACAAGAGTCCTTGGGGGCTGTGGTGTACACACAGCCGGTCCCGCTGAAGGCGGTGTGGCCGACGGTGGCCGCCACCGGTCGCGCGGTGAGCGGCGTCAGTAGCCGCAGGCAGGCACGCATCGGCGTCAGATAGCCGGGGAAGTCTCGGTGTAGCAGGTGCCAGGCCTGCGCGAAATCCTCTCGCCAAGTGCGGAATTCGTCGGCCGTGAGCCGCGGTGCCGTACCCGAGGGCAGGTCGCGGAACGGGTCGAGATCATCGAGGACGACCTCCGGTTCGCCGTTCCCGCCGTGCAACCGCCGCAGCGGCAGCCACGCCGGGTCGGACTCGTCCGCAGGCGACGCCACCGAGATCGGGCCGCTGCCGTCAGCGACGATGCGTATCGCGCCATCCACCCAGTTCAGCTTGCAGTGGCCGTAGTCACCTGCGGATCCAACCCGCGCCATCCCGATCCCGGGCAGCATGACTTCACCGTTGCGTACGACAACCCGCATCGATCCGCTGGGCAGATTGGTGACCACGGCGGCCGCCGCCAACCAGCCGAGGTAGCCGCAGTCGGCCCACAACGGAGTTGGTTCCCGATCGTCCGAGGCGTTGCGCAAGCGCTGGAGCACGCGGCCGAGCCACACCCCGGTGTGCGGGTAGACCAGCAGTGCCTCGACCGCGCCCGGATGCGACTCCTCCAGCTCGGTCAGGACCCGATAGGCATCGGAAAGGCCGGCGGCGTCGTCGATTTCCGGGTGGTGAGCGGTGACTTCGGTGATGAGCGATCGCAGTAGTACCAGTCGTACGGTCAGCATGTCCGAAGTCATCCGGACGACGGCTGCCTCCGTGCCGTGACCGGTGAACAGCTCGGCCGCTGCATGGTCGATACCGATGGTCGGGGCGGACATGGTTGCACTCCTGTCGTCAGTGATCGGCGGCGGCGGCGAGGTCGGTGCGGACCCGTGCTCCGATGTGGTGGATCAGCTTCGTCAGGTCCGCGCAGTACACGGAGGGATTGCGGAAGCCGTTATCGGCGCGATACCGGTGCACGTAATGCCCGCCGCCGCAGACGTTGTGGATCGAACATGCCCGGCAGGTTTCACTCAGGGCATCCGCGCCGATCTGACGAGCGACGATCGCGGGTTCCAGCAGTGCGAGGTCGAGCGGATTGCCCACGTTCGCGGTGCGCAACTTGGTGGCCCCCGCGAAAGCCGACTTCAACTCGTCGACCTGTTCCAGAGTGCCGTCGGTTTCGATCACGGCCAGCTGGATGGGGGCAAGCCCGAGTAACTCCGATGTCACGGAGCCGCCCAGCAGCAGGTCGATGATGTCGTCGAAGATCCTGACCCGGGTCTCCAGCTCCGGCGCCCGGAACCAGCGATCGAACACCGAGATGAGCCAGTCGGCGTAGGGGGTAGCGGTGTGGTCGGCGGTCCGCGCCGGTGGTGGCGTCGTCCAGGTGCCGTGCGGGAGGAGAAAGTCGACCGCCGGGGGTCGACAGGCCAGCAGCGCTTCGTAGGTGCGCACCGGGTCGTTGGCCACATCGATGGTGCAGAGCAGGCCGGCGAACAGGTGCCGGTTCTCGTCCGCCGTCAGTTGCGCGATCCCGGCCGCGACGCGCGTGTAGCTCCCGGCGCCCCGCCGATCCCGGCGATGCCTGTCGTTACCGCTCTCGTCGCCGTCGAGGCTGAACTGCACTGGACACGGGACGGCGCACTGCGCTTCACTCGGGGAACCAACACGGTTCTCGTCCCGTCCCGGGATGACGAGTCCGATCCCGCCTGGCTGCCGCTGCGGCGATTGCGGGGGGCGGATGCGGAACGGGAGGTGTTCCTGGACGACCTGGACCCGTTCCGGCACTTGCTGGAGGGTCAGCAGCCGCCCCGGCTCACGACCGCCCAAGCCCGCACGTGGCAACAGGATTTCGCGGCGGCCTGGGCACTGCTGCGCCGAGACTTCGATCGGTACCTCGAGCCGATGCGCAGTTGCTTGCAGTCTTTGGCGCCGCTGAGTGCACAACCACTCGCGGCGAGCACGAGCCACACCGCATTCAACGGAGTCGGCTGTGTCTACACCACGGCCCCCGCGGACCCATGCCAGCTGGCGCTGACGCTGATCCATGAGGTCCAGCACACCAAGTTCACGCTGCTGACCGATCAGATCGTGCTGTTCGATCCCGATCCGGTGTGCCGCTTCTACGCGCCGTGGCGAGACGACCCGCGTCCGATCATGGGGCTGCTGCACGGGATCTACGCATTCTTCGGAGTCACCGACTTCTGGCGAATACATCGTCACGCCGACTGCCACCGATCGATGCAGGCGAATGTCGATTTCGAATTGTGGCGTCTACAGGTGGAAGGTGCCGTCGCGCAGGCATCGACCTCGAGTCTCCTCACGGAGGCGGGTTCGCGATTCCTGAACGCGCTCAGCGCTGAAATGCGCCCCTGGGGAGAGGAGGACGTGCCCCCGGCGGTCAGGGTCGCCGCGTCCGAGGTGGCGATAGCGCATCGGACGTTCTGGCAGGTGCGGAACCTGACACCGGACATCGCCGGCATCGCCGAGTTGGCCGTGTGCTGGATCGCGCAGGCGCCGCGGCCCGACGGCCTGCCGCCCGCGGGTCTGGTGGACCAGAGCGCCGTGCCGAACGACCATCGCCGCCTGCACCTTCCAGCGCAGCTGAAGCTGCTGGACCACGCCGCGGCCGAAGCTCTGTCGATCCCCGAGCAGCCGCGCGGCGACCGCGCCTATCTTGCGGGGGACCTGGCCGCGGCGGTCGCGCTGTACACCGAGGAGCTGCGCGTCGACCCGCTCCGGCCACAGTTGTGGGCGGGCTTGGCGCTGGCGTTGCCGAAGCTCCACCCGGACGATGACTTCAGCGTTCTCGATGACAGGGCCGAGGTCGCCGCCCACCTGTACCAGGTACTGCTGGCGGATGCCGAAGGTGTCGAGATCGTCGATCTGGTGCGGTGGTTGTCGAGGTATCCGCGCACTCATGGGTAGATCGGGAATCCACACCAACCGGAACTTCCTGCTGCTGTGGTCCGGAAACGCGACATCGCTCGTGGGCTTCCACGGCGTCCGAATCGCCTACCCGATGCTGGTTCTCGCGGTGACCGGCTCGCCCGCCGCGGCGGGATGGGTCGGTTTCGCGTTGAACCTGCCGAGTCTGATCTTCCAGATCGCGGCCGGCATCGTCGCGGACTATTTCAACCGGATCCGAACCCTGGTGATATGCCAGATCACCGGGTTGATCGCGGCCTGCCTGGCGGCCGCAGCGGTCGCTGCCGAGATGTCGAGCCTCGCGCTGATAGTCGGTGTCACCGCGTTCATCGAGGGCAGTGTCTACGTCTTCGTCGGCCTCAGTGAGCTGGGCGCGATCCGCGACGTGGTGTCGCACGCACAGCGACCCGCCGCGTTCTCGTTCCTCGAGGCCGAGCAACCGATCGCCATCCTGGCCGGACGAGCAGCAGGTGCGGCGGTCTACGGCGTGGCCCGCTGGCTGCCGTTCATCGCCGACGCCGTGTCGTATCTCTACTGCCTCGTCGCACTGTTGCTGATCCGTCCGGACTCGACAGCACCGCGGAAAGCCGCCGAGCCCGAGCGTCATTCGGTCCGGCGTACGATCGCCGACGGCTTCCGTGTCGTTTGGACCGAACCTTTCCTGCGGACGTCGACGGCAATGATCGGACTGTCGAATATTGTCATTCAGCTCGTCTTGCTGCTGATATTGGTGGAACTGAAGAACGGCGGCAGTCCCGCGTGGACCGTCGGCGTGGTGCTCGGCGCCGCGGGCGTCGGCGGAGTACTCGGCGCCGCCGCGGCATCACGGCTCACCACTCGCTTCCCTTCGCAGAATGTCTATCGGGGCGCGCTGTGGGCATGGACGGCGCTGCTCGTTCCAATGGCGCTCAGCGCCGATCCGTTTGTGCTGGCCGCGTGTTGGTGTGGCATCGGCGGCGTGGGGGTCGTCAGCAACGTCGCGTTGACGGTATCCCGGCTCGATGTGATCCCCGAACAGACGCTCGGTCGCGCGGTCGCGACGATGGCACTGTTCTGCGGCGGCGCGGTCGCGCTCGGCGCGCTGGGGGCGGGCTATCTGTTGTCCACAGTGGGCGCCGTCGCCACGCGATGGTCAGCACTCGCGGCCATGTTCACACTCGCCGCATACGCAAGTACTCACACCACCCGCTCTCGCGATCTACCGCTTGCACTGACATCATCCGATTCCTGAGGCGCGAGCCTGCTCGTCGAGCGGGAGGCTTCAAATCGGCTCGACGACGTTCTTCCGTAGGTGTCCGTAGACCACTGAGGTGCGTACGTCTGCGAGTTCCTTTCGCTCGGTCAGCTTGTCCAGGACCACCGAGTGGAGATGGTCGGTGTCGCGAACGGCCACATGAAGGAGGAAGTCGTCGGTGCCTGTGAGCGTGAAGATTTCGATCACCTCGGGCATTCGCGTTACGAAGGCTTGGAACTGTTCGATGACCGCACGCGTCGGCGGTCGTATCCGTACGGCGATGATCGCCTGCAGCCCCCGGCCGAGCGAGGGGAGGTCTACCTCGGCGTGGTATCCCAGCAGCACGCCGCGCTCACGGAGGGAGCGAATCCGCTCCAAGCAGGTCGAGGGTGCGATGCCCAACTCCTGGGCCATGTCCCGGTTGGTGCGCCGACCGTCCAACTGCAGAAGCCGAAGTAATGCCGAATCTAGTTCATCCATATTCTGTCTCTCTGCTGAAACTCCGAATCTAATTCGGACATCCTGCCAGGATGCCCTGCTGATTGCTACCTTGATCGCCATATCTCCGTTCATGGTTCGCCTCTGATGAAGCGGCCGAACAGAGGTCACGAGTTTTCGGACGGTAAGGGGCATGGGAAGTGGCTGAGCGACAGGCCGAAGTCTTGGCGATCTGTTCGGTCGTAATGGCCGCGCTGTTGTGGAGCAGCTCGTACGCGGTAACCAAGCTGGTGCTGGCGGACGTCGGCCCGCTGAGCATCGGGGCCATCCGTTTCACGCTCGCCGCGGTACTGCTCAGGATCATCATGCTCCTGCGCCGCAACCCGACTGTCAGGCCGGATGCCCGTCGGCGGCGGTTGATCTACCTCAGTGGGCTGCTTGGAATTACGGCCTACTTCGTGCTGGAGAACATCGGCGTCGAGCTGTCGACGGCCTCCGACGCCTCTTTGAT
Organism: Nocardia sp. NPDC004718; assembly: GCF_053601535.1. NCBI lineage: Bacteria > Bacillati > Actinomycetota > Actinomycetes > Mycobacteriales > Nocardiaceae > Nocardia > Nocardia sp. NPDC004718. The sequence goes on along the minus strand of NZ_JBSGCA010000045.1, from coordinate 28,820 downwards.
CGTGGCCACCTACCCATTGATGGCCATGCTTTTGGAGCTGGTGGTCTTTCGGAGCAGAATGCCGCCGCTCCGGGTCGGCGGTGTGCTGCTGGCTGCCCTGGGGGCTTTCCTCGTCGTTCACAACGGGGCGGACGTGGGAGGCGGCGGTCGCTGGTCCGGCGACATTCTGCTGTTGCTCGGCGGACTGGTGTGGGCCGGGTACAACATGCTGGGCAAGTATGCGGGGCACGGGCAGGACGCGGTGACCCTCACCTACTACCAGACCATGGCCGGCGCCGCCGGCTTCCTGTTCGCCTCGCTACCGGAGTCGAAGCATTGGCGGGTACCCGACGCCACGGCCTCGGCGCTGCTCGCATATCTGGCCGTGGCATGTTCCGTCGGCGCATTCCTGCTCTACAACTACGGCCTACGCCGGATGGCCTCGAGCGTCGCGGTGAACATCCTCAACCTGGTGCCGGTGTTCGGTGTGCTCGGTGCCGTGGTGATCAATGCGGAGACGGTCCGGCTGGCGCAAGTCTTCGGCGGCGTCATCATCGTCGCCGGGGTGACACTCGGATCGGTCGAGCATCGCTCGCCCCGGCCTTCTCCGTATGCGGACCCGTGCAGGTCTCGGTCTCTGACCAGTCGGGCGGGTCGATGGCCGCGACCCGCATGCGTCGACAATTCGTGCGCTGAGCACCGACCGTCCATTGGATCGTCCGACAATAGATCCAGTGTTTAGAGTTCTGCCACGGCCAGAAGGGGCGTTCTGCACCGCGCCTGCTTCCCGCCGCTGGCGCCGGGATCTATCACCGCGGTGACCGACGCGGCGTAACCGGTGCCTCAGGCGTCGGTACCGACTCCCTTGCACCGGCCCCACCAGCCGTCTCAGACCCCAGGATCGGTTGCACGAGGTCATCGAGTGCACCGCGCACCCCGCGGGCGAACACCTCCACGTCCGGGCAGCTGTCCCGGTCCGCGGCGGCTGTGAAGTTGAGCTGACCGGCGTACGACAGGGCGGCGACGACAAGTGTCAGGTTGCCCATGGGCGGCAGCACGGGAAACACCTCCAGCAGCGGTGCGCCGGCGAGGTACAGCCGCATCGGCGGACCCGGGACGTTGCTCACGACCAGGTTCACTGACCGCTGCCGCGGAAACAGCCGGTACCAGATGCGCTGACCGGCAACGAATCTGAAGATCCCGCTGCCCGCCTCGGGGCGAGGCTTGTCCCTCCGTGCGCTTGTCTGCGCGGCGATCGACGTGAGCCGGCACAACGAGTCCGGCTCACCGACCGGCAGCGGCACCATCATCCATCCGGGCGTGTTGCCTTGCGCTTCCCCGGGCCGCGCTTCGTGGTGGGAGATGGTCACCATCGCGCGCTGGACGAGCCCGTGGACATCCTCGCCGCGGCTTGTCAGCAGCTGGCGCAGGCCACCGGCAACCGCGGTGAGCACTACGTCGTTGACTGTGGCGTGCTGGGCGTGGGCGACAAGTTTGATGGCGTCGAGGCGGCCGCGGACGATGGCCAGTCGGCGCTCGGGGCCTACGGGGTGGTTGAGGCTGGTTCGTGGGGCAGGCCTTTCTGTAAGCACCTCCCGCCAGGCCGGCAACGCACGGCGCGCAAGGCGCAATGTTCTGCTCGGATGGGCGAGGGCCGACCACCCGAGCCGTAGCTCGTGTCGGCGGCGTCGCAGGTTGTCGCGGAGCAGTTCACCGGTGGACGGGGTGGGTGTAGGCGTCCACGGCGGTGCACCCTCGACGGGCGCGTCGGCGGTCCGGTCGAGCAGCGCCCCGAAGGCGGCCATCGCGGCCGGGCCATCGGCGAGGACGTGATGCAGCTTCAAGAACGCGCCGACTCGTTGGTCCGGCAGGCCGGGCAGCAGCCACAGCTCCCACAGCGGCCGGGTGGGATCGAACGGTCGCCGGGCCAGTTGCTGGCATATCTGGAGCAACTGGTCCTGGTCGCCAGGCGCGGCAAGCGCACGGACGTGGAGGTGCTCAGCGAGGTCGAAATAGGGCGCGTCGATCCACAGCGGCCAGCCCAGCCCGAGCCGAGGCCGGCACAGCAGCTGCCTGAAGCGAGGCACCGAGTGCATTCTCGGCTCGAGGTATCGCCGGACCGCGTCGAGTCGGACGCTGCCGTCCACGTCGAGCAGGCTTGTGCCGTCGAGGATGGCGAGCCCGCCGATGTCGGTGCACCAGCCGTAGTCGTCCCAGAGCAGCAGGAACAGGTCCGAAGCGGTCACCCGTTCCAACAGAGGGGTCTCGGCCATGACCTCACCTCCCTTACTCGTGGCCTGGACAGCTACTGCGGTTCCGCTCCGTTCCCGCGGCTCAGCTCGATGTCCGGCTCATAGCCGGACCCCCTCTTTTCTCCACATCATCGTCTTCGGGACCACCTGGCGGCAGGGCCGAAGGTCCATCCCTGACCGAGCCGAACCGCCTGACTGCCGTAACACGGATCGTGCGCCGGAAGCGGGCATCGAACGAGTTGACGCGTTGGTGGAGTAGATCACCCGCCGGATGCCACGCTGCCAGAGCGTCGGGGTGGCGGCTGAAATACAGTGGAACGACCTGGTCGGCGGGCTCGTGGACCGAGTCGCCTTCACGGCCGAGGTGGGGGATCGAGGTATGCGAGCGTGGCTATCTGCACGAACGATCGGATCAGGGGGTTGGTGTCGGCCTCGTTCCAGGCAACCACCACCCTGCTCGGTGCCATGTCGATCAGGGGGACGGCGCCCAGTCCCTCGGGCACTTTGTGCCCGAGCGGGGTGATGCCGACGGTGCCGTTCCAGAGCACGGCCTGTACACATTCCTGAACGACCCGCACTACCGGACCTTCGCGTGTCTGTCCTCCGTTCCAATAGGTCTGCCAGGTGGGGTCGGTGCCGTCGGGGAACTGGAACCAGCGGCGGCCGGCCAGGTCGGCCAGCGTCAGGTGGTCGCGGCGGGCCAGTGGATCGTCGGCGCGCAAGACCGCCCCGACCGGGTCGGCACGCAGTTCACGCACGGTCAGGGCGGTGTCGTCGAAGGGGGCGCGGGTCACGGCGACGTCGACCAGGCCCGCCCGCAGTCCGCAGGTGGGGTCGGTGAGATCGGTGTCGCGGATGCGGATGTCGACCTCGGGATGCTTGTGGCGGTAGGCCGCGGCGAGTTTGGTGACGCCGGGGTCGGTGCCATCCCCCAGGATGCCGACGGTGAGGTTCGCGGTTCCGGCCGCGGCGGCGAGCCGCACGGTGGCGCGCTCGGCCTGATCGAGCAGAGCGCGCGCCTCGTCGAGCAGCACCACCCCGACCCGGGTCAGACCTACACCGGTGGGCGACCTGTCGAACAGGGCCGCACCGACTTCCGACTCCAGTTGCCGGATGGCGCGGCTCAGCGGCGGCTGGCTCATGTGCAGACGGGCGGCGGCGCGACCGAAATGGCGTTCCTCGGCAACAGCTACGAAGTAGCGCAGCGTACGCAGCTCCACGCTGGCACGATACCCGTCCGGTATCGGCAGCGCAGAACAGGTCTTGGACACCCGCGACATCTCGGCGGTGCAATCGGAACATGTCCGACAACGAGAACAACCCCGGCACAATTGTTTCAGTGGTGGGCCCCGGCGAGGGAGAGCTGATCGTCCTGGGCGCCACGCGAATGCGTGTCCTCGAGGATGGCAGCAACACCGGGCACCGCCTCGGGCTGGCCGAATCCGTCATTCCCCCACACACTCCCGGACCACCGCAGCATCGGCACGCCCAGCACGACGAAGGGTTCTACATCATCTCCGGCACGCTGCGGTTCACCGTCGGCGACACCGACCATGACGTGACAGCGGGCACGCTGGTGATGGTCCCGCCCGGCGCCCCGCACACCTTCGCCAACATCACCGATCGACCAGCCGTCATGCTCAGCACCTTCACCCCCGACCTGTACGTGCAGTACTTCCGCGACCTCCAGGCCATGGTCGCCGACAGCCGGGAACTGACACCGCAGGTGAACATCGAGGTGATGAGCCACTACGCCACCGAGCCTGCCACCGACTTCGCCTGAACCCCAAGTGGGCCGGGGTGTTTTCGCCTCGGCCCGCACATGCCACCTTTGGATGGAATCGTGAACATCGCGTTCTGGATCACTGCCGGCCTGCTCGCCCTCTTCTACCTCTACGCAGGCGGACTGAAGATCGTCCGAAGCCGGGATCAACTCCGGCCCATGATGTCCTGGGTGGACCGCATACCACTATGCGTGATCCGGACCGTCGGCGCACTCGAAGTACTCGGCGCACTCGGGCTGATCCTTCCACCTCTGACCGGACTGACGCCCGGGCTCGCCGTTGCCGCGGCCATCGGGTTCGTACTCCTGCAACTCGGTGCGATCCCGGTCCATCTGACCGGCGCAGACCACAAAGTCGCCCTCAACATCACCCTTCTTCTCATGGCAGTCGTGACCGTTTGGCTCGCAACCATCTGGGTGTGATCTCGCGGGATTTTCGTCCTCCGCTCGACCGGCACCCGGTGGTGCACCCTAGTTCGGCGACTGGAAGCCGCCGATCTTCTGCTCGAGCAGTTCGGCCAGCCGCAGCGGGGTGCGGTCCTCGAACAGCGGACCGATGAGCTGCACTCCCACCGGCAGCCCCTCGGGCGACCGGCCCGCGGGGATGGCGGTGGCGGGCAGGCCGGGCATGGTGGCCATACCGGCCCAGACGAGCTGGTCGAAGTACGGGTATCCGACGCCGTCGATGTCGATGTGCCGGTTCTCCAGGCCTCCGTTGTGGTCGTGCGGGAAGGCGGGAGTGGGCGTGACGGGGCACACTACGGCATCGAACTCGGCGAAGAGCTGCCGCCAGCCGTGGCGGTGGAGTTCGCGACGGTTGTTCGCCTCGACCCAGTCGCGGTGGCTGAGCACCATGCCGCGCAGCCGCGCCGCGTCGAGACTCCGGTCGTCCGCGCTCAGCGCGGCGGCTTGGGCCTGCAGCTGTTGGTACACGTGGAGGGGAAGACCCGCGGCGGCGTTCGACAGCATCAGCTGCATATAAAGCGTCGCGGCTTCGGTCGGATCAGGCAGCAGCGGGCTGTGCCGTTCGACGCGGGCGCCCTCCTCGACGAGCGCCTCGGCGACCCGGTTCACGCCCGCCCGCACCGCCGAGCCGGTCGGAATGAGCGGATGGTCCTCGATGATCAGGATACGGAAGTCGGCCAGCCGTTCGTGGCGCGCGGGCGGCAGTGCGACGTCGTAGGCGACGCCGTGGGTCAGCGGGTCCGGTCCGGCCATCACGTCGAGCAGCAGCGTGAGGTCGCGGGCGGTGCGCGCCATCGGACCGACAACAGCGAGATCGAGATCGACCGGCAATGCCGGCGCGGGCGGCGCGACCATACCGCGGGACGCCACCAGTCCGAGTGTCGGCTTGTGCGCGTAGATGCCGCAGAAATGCGCGGGGGTGCGCAGCGAGCCTGCGAGATCGGAGCCGATGGACAGCGCGCCGAATCCGGACGCCAGGGCCGCCGCCGAACCGCCGGACGACCCACCCGACGTGCGGCTGTGGTCCCACGGGTTGTTGGTGGTTCCATAGATCTCGTTGAAGCTTTGGATATCTCGCAGCATCAACGGCACATTGGTCTTTCCGAGCAGCACCGCGCCGGCGGCCCTCAGCCGCGACACCTGTACCGCGTCCTCGGCAGGCACATGATCCTTGTACTGCGGCATGCCCCAGGTCGTGGGCAGCCCGGCGATGTTGTAGCACTCCTTGACCGTCACCGGAATACCGAGCAGCGGCCGGTCCTCGCCCCGGGCGCGCGCCTGGTCGGCAGCGCATGCGGCGGCCCGCGCATTATCGAAATCCGGTACGCAGATCGCGTTGATCGCCTTGTCGTCGCGCTCGATACGGGCGATCGCCTCGTCGGTCAGTTCCACCGAGGTCACTTCACCAGCATGCAAGGCGGCCGCGAGTTCTTCCGCCGACTGAAAATTCCAATCCATGAATCCGACGCTATTGGCCTGCCGGAGAGGACATAAAATGCCGCTTCGCGCAATGGAAAGTCGAGCGGACTACCTGCACCGGTGAAGTCACGCGCTCGTTCTGCCATCGCAGGACATTCCGACGCAGGTCACAGCGCCGGCAGCGGGTCGACTCCATGAGCGCAGGGCATAAGAATGCCGTGCCGGGCAACGGGATGTATGTCTCAATGCTCGTCTGTGTTCTCCGTGCGGTCAGCGCGTTCGTAATCACTTTCGCCGACCCGAGCGTCGCCGCCCCTGGGAAGAGTCCGGATCAGGCCCCTTCCGGTGATTCGGCAGTGCCGAGGCGGCGGATAAGGGCGCGGAGTTGGGTGCGGTAGTACTCCTCGAATTCCGGTGAGCCGGGAGTCTTTCCGGTGGCTCGCAGGGCGGCCTCGGGAAGCATCAGGGGCGCCAGGACCATGCTCATGACGGCCATGCGGACGAACGCGGGATCCAGCTCGGGGGCTATCTGGCCGCGCTCCTTTGCTCGGCGGAGGTTGGCCAGATCTGTGTCGATGACCGTGGCGTCGTCGATGTAGTCGGATTCGGTGCCGCCCCCGGTCAACCCGCGCCAGATAACCAGGCGGGCCGGGCGTGGGTCCGCCAGCGCGGCGGTGAGGTAGCGGGCGGCGGTCTCGTCGAGGGGAAGTGCCGGATCGGCACGCTCGGCCTCGGCCTCCGGCCAGTTCCGTTGAATCTCTTGATAAAGGTTTTCCTTGCCGCCGAAGTAGTAGGCGATGAGCTGTTTGTTCACCCCCGCGCGAGCGGCGATGTCTTGGATCCGCGCACCGTCGAAGCCCTTTGCGGAGAACTCATCCAGGGCCGCATCCAGCAGAGCCTGACGGGAGCGCTCCGCGTCGCGGCGGCGTTCGTCGGCGCTGGGGGCGCGGCGCGGACGGCGGGGCGGGACTTCGGACGTCGGATCCGTGCCGCGGGCTTTGGCCATGCGATCAGGTTACCGGTTCGGGTGACTGGTTCAACCAGTCGGATGGATTATCATCCAACTGGTTGACAGAGTTAGCCGTATGGATGACACTGCGAAGGTGACTGCTTTCAACATTTCCGACAGCGTGACCACCGGGCTGAGCCCGCAGGCACGTCGGGCCGTGGTCGTCGTATTGGTCGGCGCGGTGCTCGCCTTCCTCGACGCCACGATCGTCAATGTCGCTCTGCACTCCCTGGCTACGGCCCTGGATGCGTCGCTGGACGCCATCCAGTGGGTCGTCACGGCCTATCTCCTTGTGCAGGTGGCGGTGCTGCCCGCCAGCGGCTGGGCTGCCCGCAAGGTCGGGCCCAAGCGGCTCTATATGAGCACGCTCGGCCTGTTCACCGTCGCCTCGATCGCCTGCGGACTCGCGGACTCCGTGGGTGCCCTGATCGTCGCCCGCGTCGCGCAGGGATTCGGCGCGGGACTGATGATTCCCGTCGGGCAGTTGATCCTGATCACCAGCGCTGGGCAGCGCGGCATGGCGCGAGCCATGGTGGCGGCGGGACTGCCGATGGTGCTCACACCCGTCATCGGGCCGACCCTCGGCGGGCTGTTGTTGCAATACGCGGGCTGGCAGTGGATCTTCCTGATCAACGTGCCATTCGGCGTGCTGGGTCTGGTGCTGGCGTGGCGACTGCTCCAGCCCGACGAGCCGGCCGAAGCCGCAGGTCCGTTGGATGTCGTTGGACTGATGATGATTTCACTCGGGACAGTGGGCGTCACTTTCGGACTGGCTCGCGCCGGAGTCCGGAGTGTCACCGATCCGCAGGTGCTGGTTCCGGTCCTGGCCGGGGTCGCCGTCATCGGCCTTTTCGTCGTGCACGCGATGCGATCCGCGCATCCTGTTCTCGATCTGCGGCTGTGGCGGGATCCGCTGTTCGGTGCGGGTGCGGTCACGACGCTGGTGCTGGGCGCGGTGACCTTTGGGGCGATGGTGCTGCTTCCTCTGTATTTTCAAGTGATCCGAGATCAGGATGCCGCGCACACCGGAATGTTGCTGGCCCCGCAAGGGCTGGGCGCGGCCGTAGCCATGGGGCTGTCGGCACCCATGGTCGAGCGGCTCGGCGGGCTCACCAGCGTGATCGGCGCGGTGATCGGTGTCGTCGCCACGGTGCCGTTCCTGTTCGTTACCGGCGACACGCCGTACTGGCTGCTGGCCGCCGCGATGATCGTGCGTGGGCTCGGCATCGGACTGGCCGCGACACCCGCCATGACGGTGGCGCTGCGCAACCTCGGCCCGGCTCAGATGGCGGACGCCACACCCCAACTCAACATCATGCAGCGCATCGGCGGGTCCATCGGCACGGCCGTGTTCGTGGTGATCCTGCAGCAGGGGCTGAGAGACAGCGGGATCCAGCACTCGGAGCAGGCGGAGGCCTTCGCGACCACTTTCACCTGGGTGCTGGGAGCCGCGCTGATCGCCATTATTCCCGCGGCCGTGTTGGCCGCACGGGGTGGACGCCTCGACGCGGCCGGTGACTCTCTCGGCAACTGAAGCAGGCGACCATCGGGGGCAGCGGTTTCGTCCCTCGGGCGCTTCTCACCACGACCGACCGGTCGATCGGGTAGACGTGCGCCCCTCCGAGCATGGCGATGCCACCGGCAACTATGGGTCAGGAACTAGCTCCAGCTGCGGCTGCGGGGGCAGGGGGTGGGAGACGAGCTTTTGTGCCGAACGTTTGTTCATGCCGAACATGCGCAGCACATGGAAGGTCATCTCGTCGGTCAGCGCGCCCGCATCGGCCCCGGGTTGGGCGTCCAGGAGTTGCAGCAGGCCCAGCAGTGCGCCGCCCGCGGCCATGACGGCCATGTCCGGGTCCATCGGCTCGAACCGGCCCGCCTCCTGGGCGGCGATGATGTCGCGGCGGGCACGCGGGGCCAGGCCCTCGTCCCGAAGCAGCACCGGCATGCCGGAATTCAGCAGCACCCGCACTATCTCCGGCGCCTGCCGCTGGAGACGGCCGGTCATCCGGAAACTCACCGCGAATACCTCGGCCGGATCGTCGTACAGCTTCACGATCTCGTCGCGCATCTCGCTGTAGACCTGCAACACCGAGCGGACGGCTTCGTCGAACAGCTCTTCCTTGGAGGTGAAGTGGTTGTAGAACGAGCCGAATCCCACGTCGGCGGCGTCGGTGATCTCTTGGATGCTCACCGCCGAACGTCCTTCCGCCAGGAACTTCCGTGCTGCGCCCAGCAGTGCGTTGCGGGTACGTTGCCGGCGGCGGTCGATGCGATTGCGCACCACGGGCTCGGCGGACATGGATCCCTCTTCCGTTGGCGACTGTCATCGTAATCGTATCTGATGACTGCATCAGATACGATTACGGTGGTGACGGTCTCCCGGCAGGTAGATACAGCCGATCACGTAGTCGGCGACCAGGTCCCGCAGGTAGTGCCGCGGCAACCATTCCGGCGCTCCGGCCAGCAGATCGATCGCGGCTCGTACCCCTGACCTCGCTCGATTCGTCCTCTCCGACCAGCACTGCCCGGCCGTCGCCGAACCACTTCAGCGCCCACCAGGTACAACCGCGGTCGTCCCAGTGCGGGCCGTCGTCGTCGATCCGGTATCCCGAACGATGCTGCTGCGGCTCGCGCCAGCGAGAATCCTTACCACAAAGGGGAACTCGCTTACCGCAGCGTCTTCAGTGCCGCCGCGTCGTACGGCTTCAGCTCGTCGATCCGCCCCGCCAGGACCTTGGACGCCCACTCCGGGTCCTGGAGCAGGGCGCGACCGACGGCGACCAAGTCGAATTCTTCGCGCTCCAGGCGATCGAGGAGGTTGTCGAGGCTACCGAGTTCGGCGCCCTCGCCGGTGAAGGCACGGAGGAAGTCGCCGTCGAGGCCGACCGAGCCGACGGTGATGGTGGGCTTGCCGGTGAGCTTCTTGGTCCAGCCTGCCAGGTTCAGGTCAGAGCCGTCGAACTCCGGGAGCCAGTAGCGACGGGTGGAGGCGTGGAAGGCGTCTACGCCGGCTGCGGCGAGCGGAGCCAGGATCGCTTCCAACTCCTGCGGCGTCTCGGCGAGCCGTGCATCGTAGGCCTCCTGCTTCCACTGCGAGTAACGGAAGATCACCGGGAAGCCGGGCGAGACGGCCGCGCGAACAGCGGCCACGATCTCGGCGGCGAACTTTGTACGGGCCACGGTGCCGCCGCCGTAGGCATCGTCACGGCGGTTCGTTCGCGCCCACAGGAACTGGTCGAGGAGATAGCCGTGAGCGCCGTGCAGTTCGACGCCGTCGAAGCCGATGCGCTCGGCGTCCGCCGCGGCCTCGGCGAAGGCGCCGATGACGTCGTCCAGGTCACCCTGGGTCATCGCCTTACCGAGACCCTCGGTGCCGTCGACGCGAATACCGGAGGGGCCGACGGCGGGCGCATCGGGGTAGGGTGCGTCCCCCTGGTTGCGGACCATGCCGATGTGCCACAGCTGCGGCACGATCGTGCCGCCTGCCGCGTGTACGTCCTCGGCGACCTTCGCCCATCCCGCCAACTGCTCTTCACCGTGGAAGCGCGGCACACGGTCACTCTGCCCGGCGGACTCGTGGCCGACGTAGGTGCCCTCGGTGATGATCAGGCCCACGCCGGCGGCGGCACGGCGGGCGTAGTACGACCGCACATCGTCACCGGGCACGCCGCCGGGGGAGAACATGCGCGTCATCGGCGCCATCACGATGCGGTTCGGGACGGTCAGGCCGTTCAGCGCGACGGGCCGGGACAGGATCTCGGCTGTGCGCGAGGCGTCGGACGCGGTGACGATCACTGGGTACTCCTCGTTGGTACGGTTTCGATGGTTGAGAACTTCAAGCAATGGCCACACGCTAAGGGTAAATATTTGAGATAGTCAAGTTTCTGCGGATAGGCTGGTTGCCATGGCAGAAGCTCCCCGCGTCGACACGGCCCAGTTGATGGAGCTGCTCTCGGTGTCGCTCGGCGTCTACTACGGCGACTTCACCGTCGCGGCGGCGAGCGAGAACCTGACGGCGAGCCAGGGCAAGGCGCTGACCGTGCTGCGCCGAGGGCCCGTCGCGATGCGCGCGTTGGCCGAAACCTTGGCCTGCGACGCCTCCAACGTGACCGGGATCATCAACCGGCTGGAGAAGCGTGGCCTCGTGCGACGAGAGGCCAGCGAAGCCGACCGGCGCGTCACCAATCTCGTCATCACACCCGAGGGCGAACAGATAACCGACACGATCCGCGCGAAAATGCGCGCCACCCAGGACGGCCTGAACAGGCTCAGTGACCAGGACCGCGACTGTCTGTACGAACTGCTGGAACGGGTTTTCGTCTCCCGGCTCGTCACCCGAGCGGACTCACCTGCGTCGGTCGCAGGCCGATAAGCGCCGACGACTCCGGTCGCACCGCCCGCGCTGATACTGCTGTCGTCCCCGACATTTCGGCCGCTCGGCCGAACTCCTGGCGATAATTTCAGGACGCTGGATGGCGGACACCAGTAGTCGACTACTCGTTTCCGGGCGTAGCTGATGAATTTCCGGGGAGGGTGCGCGACAGCGTCGCGGCGGCTCGGCTCCCTGGATCGGCCGCCGGGAAATATCAGCTCGAGGCGAGCGCGTCAGCCGGCGGTCGGCGCCCGAGGCGGGATGATCGCCATGGAGACGGACTACCGGCGGTCTCACCACATCGGGGACGTCGCCCGGCTGGTCGGGCGTCTCGTCGTGGCGGAAACGCAGGGTGAATGTATTGTCGAATCCCTCGTCCTACCTGACTCCGGGACGTGTTGTGCCGCTACGGAATTCCAGGAGTCGCCGGGTGCGGGCCGACGCAGCCGAGTATGAAACAACCCGGTGGCCAATTCGCGAACGGCGCGGACATGGGTTTACCCAGGCAGGACAGCGGGTTGCAACCTGGGTAGGCCATCGGGCCGATGCCGAGTGCGGCGAGTGTCGCGTCCGGGTTCGAGATCATCGGATCGGACAGTTGGACATCGGATTGCTGTTCGTAGGGTGCCGCGGCGGGTATGCGAGGTTCCCGGAAGGCAGCGCCGACCGCGCGCAGGACATCGTGCGGGAAGCTCAACGCGCTGCCCGGAACCGTGACACCGGTCCAACTGACCACCAATCCGAGGCTCGGCACCACGAAATTGTCCTGGCGCATCATTCCCGACATCTGCATCGCATCCGGCGGCAGTCCAGGAAAATAGTTGCCACAGTCCGGCCCGTTCACCACGAACAGGAAGCCATAGCATGGGTTCGTCGGTGCGGGCCGCCCTGCCTGCGCGAGATAATCCGTGGAGATTATCTGCTGGCCGCCCCACCGGCCGCGATTGGTGAGCAGTAGTCCGAGCTTGGCGAAGTCGTCCGGTGGCAGCAGTAGATGCGCGTAACCGTAGGTGTTTCCGCTGCGGTCCCGTCCCCAGAAGTAGTCGGTCGGCGGAATTCCCAACGGATCGAAGAGCTTTCGTTGCGCGTACGTCTGAAAGTCCTCGTCGACCGCACGCTGGATGACGTACACGAGCAGATCGACAGCGCGCTGACTGTAGCGCCACTCGGTGCCCTGCTGTTGATCGATCGGCATCGCCAGCGCCTGCGCCACCACATTCGGGTCGATTTGCGCCAACCCGGTGATGCCCTCCGAGGCCACCGCTACCCGCATGCCGCTGGATTCGATGAGCAGATTCCGCACCGTGATCGCGCGATGTCCGGCATCACCGAGTTCGGGTGGCAGATAGGCGCCGATCGGGTCATCGAGCCGCAGCCGCTGCTCGTCGACCGCGATCCCGGCTACCATCGAAACCACACTCTTGGTGCTGCTCCAGAGATTCCACGGCACACCGGCGGCCCGCACGGTGTTCGGTCCGGTCGCGATCAGGCAATTGTTCCGAAAGATCTGCAGCGTCGTGCGGGTCGAATCCGACGCGAGCGCCACCGCCTGGCGCAGCGCGGTCGAATCGAGTCCGACCTCCTCCGGGGTCGCCGTCTCGGGTAACCGTCCACTGCTGACCGCGCAATGCCTCACCCCGTCCGGCTCGGCATGCGCCATTACCGGTGCACCGATTCCGAACATCCACGTTGCCGCCGTAATGGCAGCCACCGCAACACTTCTCATAGCTCGACCCACGCCGGCCTCCACTCTCGACGAACTCCACCTGGCTCATCGCCCCCACCTCACCCCCGGTTACGACCCTGAGCGCCCCTACTTGTAGGGGCCGCCCCGCACCGGCCCGCATCCGCTGGTGGTGCGTCGGTCATTCGGCCGGCACGGTATCCGGCTCGATCACAGTGGAGCGCAGAGCGGCCACTTCGGCGCGTAATGCTTTGATCTCTGCGACGAGTTCGGTGATCTCCCGATCGGTACTCTCCACATTCGCCTCGACGCTCTTCAGCTGATCCATCACCCAGCTGGTGGTGGTGCCGATCGCGAAACTGATCAGGCCGATGCCCAAGGTCATCAGGATCAGCGAGATCAAACGGCCTTCGGTGGTCACCGGATACACATCGCCGTAGCCGACGGTGGTGACCGACACCATCGACCACCACAGCGCGTCACCGAAATTGTGGATCTTGCTGTCGGCCGCCCCGTACTCGGCGTCGAAGAAAGCCAGACTGCACAGCAGCAGAAGCAGTAGCGAACTAGTTCCGACGAATACCGCGAGCCTGGCTCTGGTCGTCGTGTTCCGGTTCAGGGTGCCGATCACGAGCATGGCCGCCCGCAACAGCCGCAGGGGGCGAAGCGGCGGCAACACCACGATCAACAGGTCGACCGGGTGGGTACGCAGGAACCGCAACCGGTTGCCGGACAGCCCCAACCGCACGGCGAAATCCAGCGCGAACGCCGCCCAGATCAGCACGTCGACCCGGGTAAGCCAGGCGTCCAGACGAGGCGATGCCCCGGTATCGAGTACCTGCCAGGCATAGACGCAGAGGAACGCGACGGCCAGCACCATCAAGGGGATGCCGGTCGTCCGCTCCCAGGACTCTCTGCGGGTGCACTCGGAATGTGTTTCGGTCATCGGACTACCTGTGTCGCTGCGCAGCGGTGTCGGCGACACCGCGGGTTCGGCCGCTGAGTCCCGAAAGAGACCGGCCGTTCTCCAGCCGATTCTCACACGGAACCCAGGTCGCCGCGCCTGTCCCGCTCGTCATTCCAGCGACGAGTCGGCCGCCGCCGTCCGCGACGGCCGCTGCTGGCGCGGATGGCGGTGATCGGGTCGCGCATTTTTTTGCGCGGCGCTGAGCTGGGAGTTCGGTGAGCGGCTCAGGACTCCGCCGAGAACAAGTCTGTTTGTTCGGGAATTGTCTCGGCATCCTGGCACGGTGATCCAGGGAAGGGAGATCCGACGATGACAATGCCGTCGCACGCAGCGGTGCCACTGCATCTGGCCGGGAACAACGCGCCGGTCACCGAGGAATGCACCGTGGAACCAGCGGAGGTGATCGGAGAAATACCCGCAGACTTGAACGGAATGTTCGTGCGTAATGGTCCCAACCCGCGGACCGGTTGGTCACCGCACTATTTCGCTGGCGACGGCATGGTCCACGCGGTCGCCTTGACGGAAGGACGCGCGCGCTGGTATCGCAACCGCTACGTGCGCACCCCGCTCTACCGCCACCCGGGCCGATCGCGCTTCGAACTCGGCTTCGACCCGGCGACCGCGACGATGGATTACCGGGTCACCACGGCCAACACCCACGTCGTCAGCCACGCCGGCCGACTGCTGGCGCTCGAGGAAGGCGGCTTCCCCTACCAGCTCACGCCGGAACTGGAGACCGTCGGACCGTTCACCTTCGACGGCGCGCTGCGAACGCCGATGACCGCGCACCCCAAGATCTGTCCGGAATCCGGCGAGTTGCTGTTCTTCGGTTACCGACTGCGGCCGCCGTATCTGACCTACCACCGTGTGTCACCCTCCGGCGAGCTGCTCCGGACCCAGCCGATCGAACTTCCGCAAGCCACGATGATGCACGACTTCGCCGTGACCCGGCACCACGTGGTCTTCATGGACCTGCCGGTCGTGTTCGACCAGGCCACCGCAGCGTGGCGCTGGGACGACGGACATCACGCCCGGTTCGGGGTGATGGCCCGCGCCGGTGGCCCGGTTCGCTGGTTCGACATCGAACCCTGCTATGTATGGCACACCCTCAACGCCTTCGAGGACGACGGCGCCATCACCCTCACCGGCACGCGGGTGGCCGAACTGTGGCGGGCCGGCAGCGACGATATCGGCGGCGGGCTGCCCCGTCTGCACCAGTGGCGCCTGCGGCTTGCCGAGGGCACCGTCACCGAACAGCCGGTGGACGACGCGGTGGCCGAGTATCCGCGCGTCGCCGACAGCACGGTCGGGCTCCACCACCGCTTCGGCTACCTGGTCAGCTTCTCGCTCGAAGCCGAACCGAGCCACTCCCGCATCTACCGCTACGACTTCGCCGACGGCGCCTCACGGCGCACCCACCGACTGCCGGAAGGCCATACCTGTGGTGAGGCCGTGTTCGTCCCGCGCCCCCAGGCGACGGACGAAAACGACGGATACCTGATGAGTTTCGCCCACGACCGTATTCGCGGAAACGGCTACCTTCTGATTCTCGACGCCGCCGACCTCGACAGCCCTCCCATCGCCGAAGTCCACCTGCCCGTCCGAATCCCCACCGGCTTCCACGGCAGTTGGATCCCCTTTTGACTCTGTGCGCCGACCGCCCGCGCGGTCTCCTCCAATCCGTGTGCCGACACAGCGCGGCGGGCAGGTGTGCTTGCAGCGTCGCGGTCACCGCAGGTGCTGGCCGAAGAACGTGAATACCCTCTGCCACGCATCCGCGGCGGCTTTCTCGTTCTCGCCGAACCCGAAGATGCGCGCCACCGCCTGCACGGGAGTGCGGTCGGCGAAGCTGTGCCCCGCGTCGGGGTAGGTCTTGATGTCGTGTGGAATCTTCTTTTGGGTCAACACTTCTTCGAGGCGCGGGCCGCTACCCCGGTTCATCGGATCGCGTCGGCCGAAGCTGGCGACTATGGGGCACGCGCCCTCGACGATTTCGGCGTACTTGCTCTGCAGGGGCGGTGGATAGAACGGCGCTGATGCGCCGAAGCCCTTCGTAGAGGCTACGAGGGCGAACCCGCCGCCCGAGCAGAATCCGGCGATGCCGAGCGCCCCGGTGCAGTCGGACCGTTCTGCCAAGAATTTTCGTGCCGCCGCGATGTCGTCGAAGGTGCGGCCTTCATAGGCCATGAGATCGTTGAACATCGATCGCATACAGCGGATCATCCCGCCGCGGGAGTACAGGTTGGGCACGATCGCCAGGTAGCCGTTGTCGGCGATGCGACGGGCGATCTTCCGGTGCGGGTCGCGAAGCCCGAGGGCGTCGTGGATGACGACCACGCCAGGCCAAGGTCCCTCGCCGGACGGAATTTCGAGCACCGCGTCGATGGTTTCGTCGAGCGTCTGGATGCTGATGTCTGTCACGGCGCTCTGATTTCCTTCGGTGGGTCGGGGCGAGTTCGTCGGGACGTCGAGCGGTCGACATCCACACGGTCGGCTGAATGCGGTGTCGAGTGTGCTGCGCAACTCCGATACTCCCAGTTCAGGAGCACTTTTCTCGTGTCGACACGCCTGTGCTCGACCCAGCAGGTCGAACAGAAGCTACCTCACCGCTCGCACCCTCGAACTCGAATTGCCACCGGCACGATGTTATTGCGATCGCGGGCACTTCCGGCTGTCGAACGTAGGGGTCCGCTGCGGAAGGCAGGGGATGAGGGGGCCATGGCAGTACCGACGCCGCCTCTGGAACCGATACGGCCCGTGAATCCGACGGAACGCGTCGAGCCGCCCATCCCGCGGTCGGGTGGAATTCCGATCCCTAACGCCGCGCTGTCGGTGGCATGGTGCCCGGACAGTCGACGTCTTGCCACCGGAGGCCCGAGACGGCTGGCGAGCGCGGGCGCCGGCGACGCGACCGCTCACGGCGTCAGGACGATGCGACCGAAAACCTCTCCGGCGTCCATCTTCCGATGCGCCAGCGCGGCCTGCTCGAGCGGCAGCATGTCGTGCACTACCGCATCCAGTTCCCCGCGAGCCGCGGCGGCGAACTGCTCGGCGCGGATCGCTCGCTGGGCGGCGTGGTCGATGGTGTCGGCGCTGAAGGTTGCGAAGGAGAGCGACTTCTGGAACGCCGTCATCATCGTCATACCGAAATCGGCCGGTGGATAACCCGCGACGATCCCCACGACCACCATGCGGCCGTTCGGCGCCAGTTTGCCGAGGAACGACGGGACGGCGGCGCCGGCGACGATGTCGATGATGACGTCGTAGTCCGCGCCACCGGTCCCGGCGCGGTCCAACACCTGGGTGGCGCCGAGGGCGCGGAGCCGATCGCCTCGCTCCTGCGAGGAGGTCGTGACCGCGACCGCGGCGGCGCCGGCGCGAGCGGCGAGCTGCACGGCCGAGATTCCGATACTCCCGGCCGCTCCGCGCACCAGCACCGACTCGCCTGGGGCGAAGCGGGCGTGAGCGAGACCGAAGTGCGCAACGACTCCAGAACTGCCCAGGGTGACCGCCGCGGCCGGAGACAGGTGCTCGGGCAGCGCGACGATCTGCTCGGCGGCTGCGACGGCATGTTCGACATATCCGCCGCCGACCCCGGTGAACGCCCACACCCGCCGCCCCACCCATGAGCGGTCGACACCCGCGCCGACCCCGGTCACGACGCCGGCGACCTCACTGCCGGGGATGTGCCCTTCCCGGAAGCCGTAACTGCCGAGGGTGCCGCGCCGGATCACCGCGTCCACTCCACCGACGCCGATCGCCTCCGTGGTGACGAGCACCTGTCCCGCGGCGGGCGACGGGATGCGAATGTCGGCCACTGCCAATCCGTCAGGGCTTCCGAAGGTCCGGATCTCGATGGCTTTCACTGGCTCTCCTCGTCTCCCGTCACTCCCCGGAGCCGACGCTAACGGACGCGGGCGTCCGCTTAGCTAAAGTGAGAGCGGTGGCCGACCGTTTGCCTCACACTCTGCGTTCGGATGCCAGGGACAACCGAGAACGCATTCTCGACGCCGCGCGCGCTCTGTTCGCCGCCGAGGGAATGACCGTGCCGATGCGCGATATCGCCCGCCGTGCCCGGGTCGGGCCCGCGACGCTGTACCGGCATTTTCCGACCAAGGAGATCCTGGCCACCGCCGCGTTCGCCGGTGAGATGCGCGCCTGCCGCGCCCTCGTCGAGCAAGGGCTGTCCGACCCGGATCCCTGGCATGGTTTCTGCTTGTTCATCGAGAACATCTGTGCGCTGCACGCCGACAATCGCGGCTTCACCGAGGCGTTCACCTCGACCTTTCCCGACGCATTCGACTTCGCCGCCGAACGTGCCGCTGCGCTACGGGCGGTCGGGGAACTGGCCCGCCGCGCCGAGAAGACCGGGCAGCTGCGACCCGACTTCGCAGTCGCCGACCTGAGCCTCATGCTCATGGCACACCGAGGAATCCGGGCCGGCTCGCAGACCCGTGTGGCGGCCTCGCGGCGCTTCGCCGCGCTCATGATCCAGGCATTCCGCGCCTCGCCCGAGAACGGTCCGCTGTCGGAAATGCCGCGTGCGCGGTAGGAGTCGCTTTCCGCCGCAACGCGACTCCTCGCATCGCGGGACGGTGGCAGCGCGCTGCCGAGCCGGTCGGTTGACCGCGATCACAATCGCTCTCCCTGGTCGGGTGTTTCCTCGATGATGCGTCGGTGCAGTTCGGTGGTCATGGCGTGGATGGCGCGGGTGAGTTCGGTGTTGGTCTTGAGTTCGAGCTCTTCCTCGGCGAAGTCGTGATCGGCTTTGAGCTGCTGGAATTCGGCCGCCCGGTTCTGTCCGATCATCACGAACGTCGAGAGGAAGATCGCTTCGAGGGATACCACGAGAGTCAGTGTCGGCCAGGGGCTTTCCTCGCAGAGGAGCATCCAGGCGGCGAATCCGGCCGCGTGGAGGTAGACGAACGGCATCGATCCGGCAAAGCGGGTGATCCAGTCGGCGATGCGTAGTTGCCAGTTGTCGCGGCGGCGGGTGTGGAAGTCCACCACGACCGGGTGCTGGGCGGGATTCGGCGGTTGGGACACGGTGGGCTCCCCGGCAGGAGGATGGTGGACGACGACGCCGGAATACTATCGGCCGCCAGTGCTCGACACCGCTGTGCGCACCCATCGAACCGTCGATCGACGTGGATCAGCGAATGGCCGCCTCACGAGACCGCGGCGCGGCACGGTGATTCAGTCGGCCGCGGTCAGCAGCGGCGCGAGTTGGCGTAGCGAGCCGAGATAGTCCGCATCCAATGCTTGCAGCGCAACGTGATCGGCACCAGCCTTCAGATGCTCGACCAGTTGCCCGGTGACCTCGACGGGCGTGCCGTGCACCGTGAGCACATCGATGAGACGGTCACTGCCCGGTTTGGCAACATCGTCCTCGGAGAAGCCGAGACGCCGCAGGTTCGAGACGTAATTGCGCAGGCCGAGATACATGTCCACCCTCTGCCTGCCGACTTCACGCGCCCGCTGCGGATCGTCGTCGAGCACGAGCTTCTGCTCCGCGACCAGTAGTGCGGAGCCGAGGATCCGGCGCGCCCGCGCGGTGTGCTCTGGCGGAGCCAGATACGGCAGCGCGCCGGCGGTGCGCTCACGCGAGAGTTCGAGCACCTTCGGCCCGAGGGCCGCCAGTGCGATCCGCTCCTTCGGCACCCCGGCCTTGTCGAGCTCGTCGAGGTACTCCACCAGCGCGTCGTACGGTTTCTGATACGGCTTGTTGGCCTCCGGGTGCCCCACACCGATACCGAGCAGGAAGCGGCCGGGGAATCGTTGTTCGATCCGGTGGAACGATTCGGCGACCGTGTTCGCCGGTGCCGTCCAGATATTCACGATGCTGGTGGCGACGATCAGCGTCTCCGTCGCCTCGAGCAACGACTCGACCACCGGCAAGTCGGCGGGCGGCGACCCACCGAGCCACAGCGCGCTGTAACCGAGTCCCTCGAGTTCGGCGGCGTCCGCGGGAGCGAATCCCTGGTAGCCGCGCCATACTCCGTACCGTCCGAGACCGTCGATCGCCATAAACGTCCGAACCTTCCTGTTGCCTCCGCTGGTCAGCGACCCGCCGCTGAAGGTATACCGTTTCGCGTCCCGGCCCACGCGGGCGTGGATTCCGGCGGGCGAAGATCTCCTCAGGAAACGATAACGGTGCGGACGACCGGCGCCTACGATCCGGGTGCACTCCGACCACTCGGCCGTGTCCCTGGTCCCGCGCGACAGCTCTGGATCAGTTCCGGATGCCGGCTCGGGGACGATCCGTCCGGCGGCCGGGCTGTCGCACACGCCGAACACCGGTCACGGTTCGTGCTCGCCGGTGGGATCAGTGGGCAGTATCGCGTGTCGCCCGATCCGGCAGGATCCCGGCTTGGACGAGTTCCTCGTAGATTCGCTGCTGCTCATCGTCGAGATTCGAGTACAGCATGGTGTACGCGAGGTCTTCCTCGGCGAGCACCGCGACCGGATCCCAGTCGTCTCCGAGCGCCGCCAAGACGGCGCTGCGCCGTCGTGCCTCGTCCAGCGTGAGGTCGTAAGCAAAATTATGGTCGGCCATTCGGCATCTCCAACCAGGTTCTTTCCGAAACGAATGGACGACGATGCCCAACCGCACCTTCTGGCGCAATGACCTGCATCACGTTCTGTGATATGTCTTCGTCACATTCGATGCCGGTATATGCGCTGGACGGCGGAGTAGACCGAATGATCGGAAGCGTGTTCGGCCGGCAATTGATCCAGGCCCGGAATACCGGTACCGGCGCCGTTGTATCCGGACGCAACGCAAGCGGGCGGGGTCATCCGGCTGCGCCGGGGCCCGGCAGTGTGTCGATGTCCTCGGCGTGCATCGGCTCGCCGCAGTGGGCGCAGCGCAGGTCGACGTCGCTGATCCGGCCGCACGCGTGGTGGCGGTAGAGCACGGGCGGGCCTTCCTGGCCCGAGAGCCATCTGTCACCCCAGCGGGTCATGACCATGAGCAGGTCCACCAGCTCGAGTCCCTTCTTCGTGAGGTGGTACTCGTAGCGTGGCCGCTGGTCACGCCCAGGAGTTGACAAGCATGCTCGACCCCGAAGTGCGCCGCGTGCTCGAAGGCACCTCGATCGCACACCTCGCCAGCATCCTGCCCGACGGTGCACCACACTCCGTCCCCGTCTGGACCGGCACCCACGGCGACCATATCGCGATCATCACCGGCCCCGGTTATCGCAAGACTCGCAACATGCGCCGCGACCCCCGGATCGCACTCTCCCTCACACCGGTCGACAACCCGCTCCGGCCGGTCGTCATCCGCGGCAGGGTCGTCGCATGGCTCGAAGGCGCCGCCGCTTGGGAGATCGTCGACCAAATCTCGACGAAATACACCGGCAACCCCTACCCGCGGCAAGAGCAGCGATTCATCGCGCTCATCGAGCCAACCCGTCAAAGCATCGGTTGAAATCGCCGGGCTTCACCCCAGCCGGATGTCTCGACCGTCCATCGCATCGGGGTAGCCGGTGGTTGCACAGCCGTCAGGGCGCATCCAACACACTTGCCGGAACCCCGTAGGGCAGGAACCGCACCCGACGGCGATCATCGATGTTGTCGCGATGTGCGCGCAAGGCCTCGAGTTCGTTCGGAAAGACCTGCTCGACCTTGGCCTCGCCGATATCGTCGACTCTGTAGATCACCCACACCCCGCTGCCGGTCTCACCGGTGGTCTCGCCCTCGGGTTGCGGTGGACGTGGCTGTTGTGGTTGGACGAACTGACCGAGCAGCGACGCCAGTGAACCGACGGTCGCGTGATCTACGCGATCCAGGTATACGCCTGCTTTCCCGAGCAGGTCGCGGAGCTCGGTGCCCGCCCCACGCAGTGCGCGTTCGAAATCTTCCGGATCGATGCCGAAAGGCCCGTTGGTTGGCATCTCATGTGCTCCTGGGGACGAGTTGGGTGCTACGTCCTCAGTGTCCTCGCCGAACGCCGACTCCGCCACGTCGACCACGTCGAACGGCTGCGGGCCCGAGTCGTGTGCCGTTCGGGCGGCTACAGCGGCATGACAGTTGTCATGCCCGAGAGATGACGGTTGACAGATCCCGCACGGCTCTCGCGTTCGTAGATTCGATTCCTGTCCGGCCCGTTCTTACAGGAGTTGCCCACCATGATCGTCGACGAGACCGTTTCCCCCGCCGCGCAGGCTGCCACTGGGCGTCCGGACCTGCGAAAACTGTTCGCCCCCGTGGCGCGCGACATCCTGGTGCCGATGGCGGCCTACTTCGTGCTGCACGCGCTCGGCTACTCCGACTTCATGGCGCTGCTGGCCGGTGCGCTGGCCTCTGCGGCGACCGTGCTCGTCGAGGTGGCGCGGAATCGCCGGATCGACCTGTTCGCCGGAATGGTGCTGGGCGGCTTCGTGATCGGACTGATCGGGTCGCTGCTCAGTGGCGACGCCCGCACGCTCATGGTGCAACAATCTGGGGTGACCGCCGGTATCGGCGTCATAATCCTGGTCGGCCTGTTCTTCGGCAAGCCGCTGACCTACTACGCCGCCCGCCGCGTCATGGCGACCGGCGACCTGGCCGCCGTCGAGCACACCTACCGCACCGATGCGCTCGCCCGCCGGACCCACGTCCGCATCTCGGCATTGTGGGGCGTGGGACTGGTCGTCGAGGCCGCGACCCGGATCGTGTTGGTCTACCGGCTGTCGGTGCCCACCATGGCGTGGTTGTCCACGGTGCTGCTCACCGCCACGTTGACGGTGCTGGTGGTCGTCACCGTCCGGATGGTCAAGCGGATGCGCAAAGCGCTCAGGGGGTGACCGGCGCGGGTCGGTGCGGCACCTTCGGCTGGTACGGATCCTTCGTGTCGTTACCGTCGTGTGCGGCGAACCTTCGATCGTGCGACCAGTTCGGTGGTCACCGCGACCGCGGATGCTTGGGCCAGCAGCAGGCCGGTGAGAACCAGCATCTGTACCGCGGCGGCCTGAAGGGCTGAGCCGCTGGCGAGCAGCACACCGATGAACGCGCCGGGCAGAGTGACCAATCCGACTGTGCGGGTCTGGTCGACGCCCGGTAGCAGCGCATCACCGGCGCTCGGGCGGACGACCTCGAGTCGTGCTTCGCGTTCGGTGAAGCCCAGACTCATCGCCGCCTCCACTTCACCCCACCGTTGTTCGACCGTGTCGAGGGCTCGACGGGCGGCGAGCGATGTCGCGGTCATCGTCCCGCCCAGCACGATTCCGCCGATCGGGACCAACGCCACACCGGTGAGTGGGACTACGCCGCTGATCAGCATCAGCGGCACCACCACCCCGATGCCCGCCCCGAGTGCGACGGTGAGCCACATTCCCGACCAGCCGGCCGAGGACCGCTGCGCGGCGGTCGCCACCGCGGCGGCGAACATGACGGCCAGCACGAGCACCGCGGACCAGAGATGTGCCAGTGCCGCGGCCAGTACCAGCGCGACGACGCCGAGTTGTGCGGCGCCGCGGATCGCGGCGCGCGGAGCCACGGGAGTCGGTCCCAATCGCGCCACCCGATACCAGGCGGCAGTCAGAGCCACCATCACCACGCACAGCACCGCCAGTTCGACGCCGGGCTCTACGGTCGCGCGCACCCGCGCCCCTTTCGTCTTCGCTCACCACACCGGATTCGTTGCCTACACTGTTGCGATTGTGCCGCCGACCGGCCTGGACGACACGAGGAGGTGATGGCCGCGCGGCAATTGGTGCATGGTGCTGCCGGTGGCGGCGAGGGGCTGTGCTGTCATCGTTGTCGGGCTTCAGTCGATCTTGGCCATCACATGCTTGACGCGGGTGTAGTCTTCCAGCCCGTACATCGACAGATCCTTGCCGTGTCCGGATGACTTGAACCCGCCGTGCGGCATCTCGGCGATCAGCGCGGTGTGGGTGTTGATCCACACGGAGCCGAAGTCCAGCGCGGCCGACACGCGGAGCGCCCTCGACACATCCTTGGTCCACACCGAGGAGGCCAGCCCGTATTCGACGCCGTTGGCCCACCGGATCGCCTCGTCTTCGTCGGTGAACGACTGCACGGTGATCACCGGGCCGAAGATCTCGTTCTGGCTCATCCGGTCATCCTGCAACAGCCCCCCGACGACCGTCGGCTCGACGTAATACCCGTGGTCGCCCTGCCGGTGCCCACCGGCCACGACCGAAGCGTGATCGGGCACCTCGTCGAGGAAGCCGAGTACCCGCTGTAGTTGGTCGGCATTGTTGACCGGTGGTACCCAGGCATCCTCGTCATCGGCGGCTTTGCCGAAAGTGGTTGTCGCGCCGCGGGCCTGCTCGGCCAGCGCGGCGGTCAGATCGTCGGCCACAGACCCGTGACCGAGCACACGGGTGGCCGCCGTGCAATCCTGCCCGGCGTTGAAATAGCCAGCGGCCGCGATACCTTGGGCCGCAGCAGCGATATCGGCGTCGGGGAACACGATGACCGGCGCTTTGCCGCCCAACTCCAAATGCGTGCGCTTCAGGTGGCCCCCGGCCGACGCCGCGACCGCACGGCCCGCGGCCACCGAACCGGTGATCGATACCATCTTCGGAGTCGGATGCGCGACCACCG
The DNA here is from genome assembly GCF_053601535.1 of Nocardia sp. NPDC004718. Classification (NCBI taxonomy): domain Bacteria; kingdom Bacillati; phylum Actinomycetota; class Actinomycetes; order Mycobacteriales; family Nocardiaceae; genus Nocardia; species Nocardia sp. NPDC004718. The sequence continues at coordinate 4,333 of NZ_JBSGCA010000045.1, read as the reverse complement.
CCGCACCGGTCGCCCGGTCACCGGTTACCACGTTGAGCACACCTGGCGGCAGGTGTGCAGAGGCCAATTCGGCCAGCATCACCGTCGTCACCGGAGTGGTTTCGCTCGGCTTGATCACCACGGTATTGCCTGCCGCTATCGCGGGAACGAACTTCCAGATGGCCATCATCATCGGGTAATTCCACGGCGTCACCTGTCCGATGACGCCGATCGGCTCGCGGCGGATCCAGGATGTATGGCCCGCCAGGTACTCGCAGGCCGACTTGCCCTCGAGTACCCGTGCCGCTCCCGCGAAGAATCGGGTCTGGTCCAGCATCGGGGGGATCTCCGCGGCCGAGGTGATGTGGTTCGGCTTGCCGGTGTCGCGGCCCTCGGCCTCGACAAGCGCGTCGGCGGCATTCTCCAACTCGTCGGCGAAATCCAACAGCGCCTTCTGGCGGTGCGACGGCGTCGTCCGCTTCCAGTCGCGGAACGCTCTGGCGGCCGCTGCGTACGCGTTGTCGATGTCCTGTTCGTCCGACACCGGGGCGGTACCGTACCGATCGCCGGTAGCGGGGTCGACCAGTGCCATCGTCGCACCACCGACCGAGTCGACGAGCTTGCCGTCGATGAAGTTCTGGACCACTGTCATGATGGCTCCTCGATTGCTCTGTTCTGTCGACACTTCGTCGGCGTGGGACGGTCGGTCGACTCGGCATCCGGTCGCATCGTCGGGCTATAATTTGTCGTCGATATTTGATTTATCGACATCGAACGAATCGATTTTACTCCTCTCGCGACTGCCGAGGACCATGCCGCAGGAGCCCTGCTCATCCGCGCCGAAAAGCGTTACTTCGTCAGAGTGCGAAGAATTTCGTCTCGCGGAGAATATTGTCGTCCAGACGTCGGAATTCTATATGAGTTGGTGGAATGCGGCGGCGATACTGTGGCAGAAGCAGATTCGTCGACGCGAATTGCCCAGGTGGCCCGGCGGGAAGGGGATGGACATCGGGGCGGGAGCGCCCCGATGACGCAACGAGTTATCCGTTGTATTCGCTGACGACGTCGATGACCCACACCACACCGAAACGGTCCCGCAGCATCCCGTAGGCGGGCGCCCAGCTCGCCGGGCCCATCGGAATCACCACGGTCGCGCCCGCGGTGAGTTTCTCCCAGTAGACCGACACCTCCTCGACGGTCTCTCCGCGCACGGAGACGAAGAACCCGTTCTCTCCAGGGTGGTAGTCCATCGACGAGGGCACGTCGTAGGCCATGACGTGGAACCCGTTGGCGGCCTGGACCTGGCCCCACATGATCTGGTCGGCCTCGGACTCGTCACGGACGGCTCCGGCGTCTTCGTAGGTGACGACGGCGAGGTGGCCGCCGAAAACGGACTGGTAGAACGCCAGCGCGGCGCGGGCGTCACCGCGGAAGTTCAGGTGGGTGGTGGTTGTGAGGGACATGGTTGCTCCTGATTCGGCTCGATGGCTGACGTGAGCAACCCTCGCAAGGGTAGTGGCCAGGTTGTGTCCTCTACTTCGGGCAGGATGACAAACATGCCGAAAACTTCCGCGCGACTGCTGGCACTGCTGTCCCTGCTTCAGGCGCGCCGGGACTGGCCGGGAATGCTGCTGGCCCAGCGGCTGGAAGTCAGCCCGCGCACGGTGCGTCGTGACGTGGACCGGCTGCGCGAACTCGGCTATCCGATCGTCACCAGCAAAGGCCCGGACGGGGGATACCGGCTCGGCGCGGGTACGCGACTGCCGCCGCTGCTGTTCGACGACGAGCAGGCCGTCGCCCTGGCCGTCGCACTGCAGATCGCCACCACCGCCGGCGCCGGTATCGAAGAATCCGCAGCGCGAGCGCTGAACTCCATCCGTCAGGTCATGCCCGCGCGGCTACGCCACCGCATGGACACTCTTCGGATCACCGCTGTCGCACCGCCCGCCGACCGGTCCGCACGCGAGGTCGGCACAGAGGTTCTCACGGCGATCGGCGCCGCCATCAAGGCCCGCGAAGTGCTGCGTTTCGACTACACCGGCGCGTCCGCACCGCAGGCCGCCGCGCACCCGCCGCGTCGAGTGCAGCCCCACCATCTCGTCACGTGGGGAGGGCGCTGGTACCTCGTGGCGTGGGACCTCGACCGTGACGACTGGCGGACGTTCCGAGCCGACCGGATCACCCCGCGCATCCCCACCGGCCCCCGCTTCGTTCCGCGCGAACTCCCTGCGGAAGATGTGGCCACCTTCGTGAGCAGCAGGTTTCGCGGTTCGGACGCGAACGGCGGATGGCCCTGCCGCGGCGCGGTCATCCTGCACCTGCCCGCCACCGAGGTCGCCCCGTTCCTCCACGACGGAGTGGTCGAGGCGCTCGGTCCCGACCGCTGCCGAATCGTCCTGGGCTCGTGGTCATGGCCCGCGCTCGCAAGCTCTCTCGGCGGGTTCGACGCTGACATCGAGGTCATCGGCCCGCGCGAACTCACCGCCGCTTTCGCCCACCTGGCCCGCCGCTACACCGCTGCAGCGAACAGCGGACACAAGCGGTAGATGTGAGGGTGAGTCGTTGTCCGGCGGCGCCCCCGAATCAGCACGCAACCGCGTCGGGCCCGAACTGATGGCCGGGATCGAGCACACCGAGCAGCCGTCTACCTGACGAGCGGGCGCGATATACGAGAGGGTGTCGCCTTCGGCTGAACAATCACGCAGGTGGTCGGCAACCCGTAACTTTGCGGCATTCGATACCACGGGCGCGGGCAGACCCTGGCGCACGCGGAACACCGGATAGGCCGAGCTACGTTGACCACCGGCTTATTGCAGACGAATGTGGGCACGATAAGAGACTTCGATTGGCCGGCGTCAAGACGAAATCGTACATGGTGAGGCGTCTTCCGCATTCGCAGACGCTTTTTTGGAGGTGGTACTCGTCGCCGGCGAGTATGCCCTCTCTCAGATCGAGGGACACGCTCCATCCGTGCGATGTCGACGTAATCTGATTTGGTCGACTTCGTTTCGTCTCTCCCAATTGTTCGAATTTCTCGCGGGACAGCGAAACGACTCGATCGTAGTCAGCCATTACCGTCCACCGCGGCTCGCGGTGAGCAGTAGGGGGCTCCGTCTCGTTCGGAGGATCCAGGCGGCTGTGATCGCGCCCGTACCGACGTGATTCTTCGGTCGATGGGCGGGGTAGCCCAAAGGCACGGGATCTTCTGATGCGAGGCTCGTGGGAATGCCGTGGCCTCGGGATCTAGCGGATGGTGAGGACGACGGATCATGACCGGTTTGAGCGAAGGTGTCTATCGGATCGTCAATGTCGGCGCCGGTTGTGTGCTGGCGCTCGATAGCGCTGATCAGGTGACGGTGGTGGCGGAGGCAGGTGTCGAGGACGGCTGGCAGCATTGGCTGTTGTCCAGAGCGCCGGAATTCGGCGAAGGAATTTGGTACATCGGCAGCGGACGCACCGGCACCAGGCTCGGACTCGGCGACGGCGTGGTGAGCGGGGGAGCCCACCTCGAGTGCAGTGGGACGCCGATGGGGTGGCAGATCACCGCCGAGGAAGCCCACCCCGACTGCTACCGCATCGCTGTCTGGGCCGCCTGCGAGTTCGTCCTCGACCTGCCCGGTCACGACGGTGACATCGGCACTGAGGAGATCGGGCTCGCCCGATCCGCGCCGATCAGCCGCACCCAGCAGTGGCAATTCCAGCACACCTGATCAGCCGCCGGACGGCGGACAGTGCGATCGAACCGGGCGCTGTTCAAAACTCAATCATGTGGAACCCCGGTCGGAATGGTCGCGCGCAGTAGCCGGTGCGCCTCGGGTGTGCCGTCGAGGGCTCGGGTGGTACGGCGGACGATCTGCCAGCCGTGCGGCGTGCGGCTCAGTTCGAAGCGGTTCGCTCCGGCACGCCAAACCCGAAAGACGCCGTCCTGATGGCGGACCAGCAGGGATTCGCACACGGCGACGGCACTGTCGCCGTCGATGACGACGTGCGCGGGGCCGAGGAAGTGCGAGCACCCGGCGGCGATCAGGGACCGGTGGGCATCGGAGCTGACCATCGCGTGCACGTCGGCGCGAGAGCGCATATGCCATCCTTCGACGTCGTATTCGCCGTCCTCGGTCCACAAGGCGGCCACCGCGTCGGCGGCGCCGGTGTCCGCGAAGGGGCCGTAGGAGGCGATCAACCGGGTCACCTCGAGCTCGTCCTCCAGGCGGAGCACTCGTTGTTCCAGCCGTGTCAGTCTCGCGTCGTCCATGGTCGATATCCCTAAGTTTGTAGGTGTCTGGGGTTGGTGCCCTGGATGCCCAGGGCGGTGGGGTGTAGCTGATGGTTGTTTGCCTCTATCGAGGCTTGAAAG
>NZ_JBSGCA010000044.1:0-60791 GCF_053601535.1 Nocardia sp. NPDC004718 | reverse complement strand
TCCTTTCAAGCCTCGATAGAGGCAAACAACCATCAGCTACACCCCACCGCCCTGGGCATCCAGGGCACCAACCCCAGACACCTACAAACTTAGGGCGACAACCATGAAGCTGACAGTCATCGGCGGTACCGGACGGATCGGCTCGCAGGTGGTGCGCAAGCTGGCCGCGGCGGGGCACGAGGCCGTACCCGCGTCGATGTCCACCGGTGTCGACGTGATCACCGGAGAGGGCCTGGACCGGGCGCTGGAGGGGGCCGAGGTCGTCATCGACCTGGCGAACTCGCCGACCTTCGACGAGGCGTCGGTGGATTTCTTCCGTATCTCCATGCGCAACCTGCTGGATGCCGGGGAGAAAGCCGGTGTCGGGCATCAGGTCGTGCTGTCCATCGTGGGTGTCGACCAGGTGCCCGGCCTGGACTACTACCGGGCCAAGAGTTTGCAGGAAGACCTGCTGCGGCTGGGTCCCACGCCGTACTCCATCGTGCGCGCCACCCAGTTCTTCGAGTTCATGGACGCGGTGCTGTCCTGGACCTCCGACGACGACACCGTCCGCCTGCCCGCCACCCCGATCCAGCCGATGGCCGCCGCGGACGTGGTCGACGCGGTCGTCGAGGTCGCCACCGGTGCTCCGCTGCGCGGAGTCCGCAATGTGGCCGGTCCGGAGGTCTTCCGCCTCGACGACCTCGGCAGGCTCACCCTGGCCGCTCGGCGCGACAGCCGCACCGTCGTCACCGACGACACCGCGGGCATGTTCGCGGACGTTCCCGGCGACGTTCTCACCGCGGGCCCGGACGCCCGTCTGGCCGCTACGCACTACCGAGATTGGCTCGAGAAGCAGCACTGAAGATTTCGCCACCCGCCGGGCTTCGCGGTCAACCGGGTTGCGATGCGCGCGCCGCGTCGACCGCCGGAGCCGGAACACCGACGAGTTTCACCAGAAAACGTTCGACCTGCTCCGCCAACGGTGTCCAGGGCCGGTCCGGCTGGTGCAACCGCATCGACACCGCACCGTGGACGGCGGCGCGCAGATCGAGCGCGACCGCGGCCGCGTCGTCGGCCGGGACCGCGCCCGCGTCCATGCATCGCCGCACCGCCGCGACTGTGCTCTCCGCCAGCTCCTCCCGGAATGCCATGTCGGTGCGCTGGTTGAGCGCGCTCTCGTGCAGCACTTTGTACAAGCCGGGATGCCGATAGGCCCACTCGCCGAGAATCACGGTGCGAGAACGCAAACGATCGATCGGGTCGGCATGATTCGCTTCGGCTCGCGCCATCGCCCGCAGCAGATCGTCGTGGCATCGGTTCAGCACCGCCAGAACCAAGGCGTCTCGATCATCGAAGTGCAGATAGATCGACGTGGCGGCGGTGCCGACCGCTCGCGCCACCGCGCGCATCGACAGCGCCTGGTCGTCGCCGAGCTCATCGAGCATTCCCATCGCGGCTACCACGATCTCTTCCCGCAAACGTTCGCCCTGCCCGCGGGGATTGCGCCCACGCGTCCGCCGGTTGCCCGGCTGTTCCTCTGCCATGACGGCCATTGTATCGGTGCGGCTGTAGCGCTACAGTTTTAGCGCTACAGCTGTTCAGTTAAAGGATGGAACCTGTGACCAGCATGAACACCTTGATTTCCAACAACCGATTCGGTCGACGCCATCGCCCGCTCGTGGTCACCCAGTTCCGCCGCGGCCATTGCGACCACGAGCGCGAAGTCCTCGGCCATGCGGTCCGCCTCGGCCAGAACGTCGCCGAGCCGTCGGCGGTGCCACAGCTCAACCGAACTGCTCGCCAGCACCGAGGCCTCGGCGAGCATCCGCGAGCGCTCGCGCTCCTGATCGGCTGCGTCGATCGACTACGACGACCGACGCAGCCGATCACGATCTCCTACGCGGATTCGCGTAGGCCGGAAGCCGAGTACGAACGGCGCGATTCGCCCATCGGCTGCCGACGGCTCCGGTTCTCCGCCCATGCGGCCCAGAGCGTCAGGACTGCTCTTGCTCGGAATGGGTCACGATGGTTTGCAACGAGTTCCGCAGTTGCTGGGCGGCCTGCGGACTGAGCTGCGCCAGGAACTCACGCTCGGCGGCATCGCTCGCCTTGGTGGCCCGGCGAAGAGTGTCCTGCCCGGTATCGGTCAGTTCGACCACGTTGCGACGCCGGTCGTTCGCGTCCGGATGACGTGCCACCAGGCCCTTGCCTTCCAGAGTGTCCAGCATCGCGACCATCGTGGTGCGGTCGATGCCCAGCCGCTGCGCCGCCTGCTGTTGGGACGTGGGTTCACGGCCCGCGAGGACGAACAGCACGCCGAGCTCGCGCCCGTCGATGCCGTACGGCGCCAACGCTTTCGTGTTCAGCTCGGCCATCCGCAACTGCGCGTGCTTGAGCAGGTAGCCCAACCGTCTGCTCAATTCGGGGCCCGGCCCATCCGTCCTAGACACCGGGAGATTCTATCGCTAGCCTGATCGTCAGTAGTACTGATAATCAGCTATACGACAGAAGGGGTAATGTGATGATCTTGGTCACCGGAGGTCTCGGGTTCATCGGCTCCCACACGGTGCGAGCCCTGCTCGACCTGGGCGAGGGCTGCGTGCTGGTCCAGCGTCGAACCGGCGAGGTACCGGCCGAGTTCGCCGGTGCGCAGGTGGCGGTGGAGCGGGCCGACATCACCGATCTGACGGCGTTGCTCGACGTGGGCACGCGCCACAAGATCACCGGCATCGTGCATCTCGCGGGTTCGATGCCCTGGCCACCCGGCTCCGACGAGCCCATCGAGGGCGCGCGGAAGGCGATCGGCAGTCTGTTCAATGTGATCGAAGCCGCCGAGGCCTGGGGCGTGCCGCGGGTCGGCGTCGCGAGCACGATCGGCGTCTACGCCGGCCTGACCGGTGCGGGTCCACTGCGGGAAGACATGCCGGTTCCGCTGACCGCACCCCATCCGATACCGAGCTTCAAGAAGATCGGCGAGCTGCTCACCGATCATTTGACCGGGGCGACCGGCATCGAGATCGTCAATTACCGCATCTCCGCCATCTGGGGCCCGCGAGGCCGACCCGCGGACCCGTTCTTCCCGGCCCCTCAGCTCGTTCATGCCGCCACCCGCGGCACCGCGCCGGACCTGTCGTCGCTGCGCTTCCCCGCCTACGCGGACGACGCGATCGACCTGTGCTACGTGAAGGACTGCGGCCGGGCCATCGCACTCCTGCAACTGGCAGACCGGCTCAACTACCGCACCTACAACGTCGCGTCCGGCCGCGCGACGACCAACGCCGAAGTCATCGCCGCGATCGAGAAGGTCGTCCCGGACGCCGGGATCGACCTCCCCACCGGTGGGTCCGGACAACGCAACTACCTCGACATCACCCGTATCCAGCAGGACACCGGCTACCGGCCCGACTACGACACCGAACGCGCGACCGCCGACTACATCGCCTGGCTGCGCGCGGGCAATGAGCGCTGAGCGGGTTTCGTGGCCCCGCAAGCGCCGCCGGGCCGGAAGGGTTCGACGAGTTGGGCGAGATAGCCGCTGGGGTAGTGGGGCTCGGCGGCCATCCCGAGGTCGTCGCTGGTGAAGCGGCGGTCCGGGTCGTAGGAGTAGGTGCGCAACAGGTGATCCCAGAACAAGGTGAACAGCCCGAAGTTGACGTCGCCGATGCCCGCCCATTTCAAGTGGTGGAACCGGTGTGCCTGGTTGAGCGCGAGCACGGTACGCAGGGGGCCTACGCGGTAGTCGACGTTCGAGTGTTGCAGTAGGAGTTGCACCGCGACGGTGAACGCGAGGGCGGAAGCCACCGAGGTGGGCAGGCCCAGCAGTACGAGCGGGGTGACACCGGCGACGGTCTCCAGGGTCTGGTGCAGGGGATGTTTCATCAGGCCGTTGAAACCGTAGGCGCGTTCGACGCTGTGGTGCACGGCGTGCAACCGCCACAGCGCGGGAATCTTGTGGCTGGCCGAGTGGGTCAGCGTGATGCCGAGATCAGCGACGAGCACCGCGACCAGCACCTGAATCGGGAAGGGCCACCGGTGCGGCCAGACATCGGCGGAAGGGATCAGCGCGGCCATCAGCGGCAGTGCGGCCACGCCGCCGAGGGTGAGCAGTTCGTTGACCACGGCGTGCGCGGTGTCGCGCCTACCGTCGTCGTGGCCGCGGTTCCAGTCGTCGTGGTAGGGCAAAATCCGTTCGGCGGCGAACGATGCGGCGATCGCGAGTACCAGCAGCGGCAACAGCCATAATTTGCCGACGCCGGTGGCGATGACGGCGAGCGCGGCGCCGTTGACCGCCAAGAGCATGAACGGCACGTAGCCGTAGCGGACCAAGGTGTGCATGCCGTTCAGCGTGGGGGCCGTGGTCCCGACGGCGCTTGAACGGATTCGCTACGGCCGCACCATGGTGACCGCACCGGCGAGTTCGGAGGGGGTGAGCCCGAACATCTCGCGGCAGACTCGGGTGAGATGCGCGCTGTCGGCGAAACCCGCGGCGTGCGCGGCCTCGGTGAGCGTGCCGCCGCGACGGGCGTGGTCCATCGCTCGTCGCAGGCGCGCCCACCGCAGATACGGCGGGAACGCCAGCCCGAGCTCGGAACGGAACAGATGACCGAGTCGACTCGCCGACAGTCCGACCGCGGCGGCGAGTTCGGCCAGACGCAGCGGGCCGTCGAGCAGGTCCGGCAGCAGCTCCAGCGCGCGAGACAGCGCCGGGTGCCGGGCAGCGCCGGTGGGAGCGGGATCGCCGATCAAGGCCGTCAGTGCGGCGTGCGCCAGTTGCCGGGGATCCCGCTCGCCGTCGTCGAGGTCGAGCAGTGGCAGCGCGGCCCGCGACCACGCGGTGACCGAGTCGACGGCGCTCCCGATGCGCCGCACACAATCGGTCAGCGCGCGCCCGAGGGGCGACTGCGCGTCGGCGAAGACGAGCAATCCCGTTGCCGTGCCGGTGGTTTCGTGCGGCACACCGGGAGGGATCAGCGCCGCTCGCCCCGCCCAGTGGCGGCCCGCGTCGTCACGCAGACCGACGGAGCCGTTGGCGCTGAAGATCAATTGCGCGGCGGCATGATGGTGGCGGTGCGCGCTCCCGAGCCGCCCCGTGTACAACAATCGGCCCGGGTACAGCGTCGCGGTGCCCTGCCACATGTCCGGCACCTCCCGATCCCGCTACGACTCGGCCGCCGCGGCTTCGATCGCCCGCTTCATCTCCGCGAGACCGTATTCGGTACGAATCCGCACTTCCGGCGCGGCCGACTCCGGCAAGACGTCGGTGATCCAGATCAGCCGGCCGCGCTCCCCCTCGGCCCGAACCTCGAACGAAGCGTGGTGATAGTCCAGCGCGGGCCTGGCGCCTTCGACGACGGAGTACGCCAAGCGGCGGGCCTCGTCATCGATGGAGACGATCAGTTCACGGATCACGTGCCCGTCCGGGAAAGTCAGCCAACGCCGCGCTCCCTCGAGGCGGGTGTCGACGACCCGGCCGGGCAGCAGGCGTCGATGCACGGCGCCGACATCACGCACGACATCCCAGATGTGGCGCGGCGAAGCGTCGATCACGATCTCATGGCGAATCGCTGTCATGGGCCGACGCTTTCTCGTCGTGGGTCAGATCATCGTCAATCTACTCGAGCCCGGGCGCCGATCACCGCCACAGACCGCCACAGGGCAGCTCGGGCAACTCGACGTGGACATCGTCATCGATCGTGACGATCAGGTCCGGATGACTGTGCGCCAAGTCGGCGGCCAGACTCCGGGCCTGTTCCGCGCACGCCCGGTAGTCCAGGACAAGGGCGCCGGATTCGATGTGGATGTGCCGGATGTGCTGCGGGTTCGTCATGTCCACCGCACTGTCCGGTGTGTTGTCGGTACGGCTTGCTCCGCGCCACCTCCAGACAACGATCGCAGCGCGGCCGAGCCATGCGGAGGACCGAGCGTCCTATGGCTCATGTTCCCGAACTCCTCATAACTTAGGCCGAGCTCAACCCTTCGATCGCGCGCCCCTCAGCGCGTTTATGGCGAGGTTACGGTTCATCTCGGCGATCTACTGTGAAGAACAGTCAGTAACTTACCAGCTATCGCCGATGCACTCCAGGGGGCTTCGAGAGCGCATCGGCGCCCGGAAGGGCTCAGCGCGGCGGCTGACTCATGTCCCGGTTCATGGTGGGGATCTCGATGCTGATCGGCATCCGCAGTTCCGCCAGATAGAGCAGCGCCGCCCTGCGGAGGAATTCGTCGAACAGCCAGTAGGCGTCCGGCGCGAGCGGCACCACGGGCAGCAGACCTTCGCGCACGGCGATGAAAGGCCCCCAGCTCACCCGCAGCAGCGGGTCCCAGACCGGCTCCCTGGGGATGGCCAGCCCGTCGGCGATCTTGTCGCCGAGCAGGAAGCGGGTGAAGGCGCCGAGCACCGGTTTGGTGAGGACGGCGAAGTCGAGGTTCGCCCCGAGGCGCAGCAGCCGGTCGGCCAGCTTGGCGCCCTCCGGGGTCGGCGCCAGGATCGGATCCAGCACCTGCGCGGCCTGCGAGTCGGCCTCCGCCCAGGAGTTGGGAATGTATTCGTCACGGATGCCGAGCATGTGCGCGCCCACCTGCCACGAATGCAGGAACGCCTCCGACTCCGCGACGGGCATCGGCACCTGCCACGCGGTCAGATGCTTCATCACGGTGGTCGGCAGGCTGTGCCAGGTGACCATCAGGTCGTTCTGGCTGATCGGGATGTCCTCCTCGGCGGAGTACACCCAGTGCGGGGACTGCGGCAGCAAGTGACGCACAGCGGCATGAACCAGCCGGGTCTTCACGCAGGTCACGACCATCTCACCAGCGGGCGCGTAGGCATTCGCGGTCCCGATGTCGTAACCGAGCTTGGCGGTCTTCAAGATGCGGTCCTTCAGGTCGTGACCGCCCTTGGAGTAGTAGACCGCGCGCGCCTCCTTGGGAATGACCGTGCTCATCATGCCGCTGGCCAGCCCGTAGAGCACGCCGAGATACAGCCCGCGCTTCTTGTTGAACTCGACGGCGGTGGCCAGCTTTCCGCGATCAGCCCAGGGCGGCAGCTGACGTGCGTACTCCATGAAGTCGCGCAGATCCGGCGGCAATCCGTCCGGCAAAGGCTGCCCGTTCGCGGTCCAGGTGCGCAACAACTCGTTGACCCTCGGCACCTCCCCCCGGTCGATCAGCGAGGCGACCAACTGATCCGCCTCGGGATCCCAGACGGTGAGCGGGTCGGCCCCTTCACCGGAGCCGGCCACCGAACCCTGCGGGGACCACGTCCACGGCTCCGCGCGCGCGGGGGTCGCCATGGCCAGCGCGCCGAGCGCGCCCAACACCCCACCGGCTTTCAACGCGTTGCGCCTGCTGAGTCCATCCATGTCTGCGCCACTCCTCATTGAGCCGAGCGCCGCCGTGATGATGCGACGAAAGACCGGCAGCACTCCACATCGCCGTCGCAACGATAAGAACAGTGATTAACTTAGCAAGCTTGGCGCTCATTGTCTCGATTTTTCCGCAACTTGCCGACACCGGTCGCACCATGGTCGAAACTCGCGCAGCCCCGGTAGAACACCCCATATGATCAGGACATTCGCCGAATTTGAACACTTGACCAGCTGCTTCCCGTTAGAACGGCATCCGGCGTGCCATCAGGATCTCCCCGCCTATCACCACCTGAATCAGTCGCTAATAACTAGTCACATAGACAGTTGGTCACGCAGTCTTCTCGCTGCCGTGCCGCCGCGGAGCATGACCGCCGCACAACGAAACGGGCCGGGCGGTTGTACCGCCCGGCCCGTGTTCGGTCGACGTCAGCGACCGGCGTGGCTGTGCTGTCCGCCGCGCACCTTCGCTTCGTTGGGCTGCGCTTCGGCGCCCTTGCGTCCGGCCGCACTCGGATCGGCCGAGTTACGCTCGCCGAAGCTGCCGGTGCTGGCCTGGCCGCCGCGACGCGCCTGCTCCTCGGTGTCGGAACGGTTGCCGAACTGGCCCGGGTTCTTCTGGTCTGCCATCACTTGCTCCTTTCGGTAGCGGATGAAACCGACTGTGGCTCTTGGCGCCACGTCTTCGTGCTACCCCTGACCCAGTGCTCGAATCAGCCTCGGAGCTTCTTCACACGATCGAAAAGAACTGCCCGGAAACGGCTTATACGAGCCGCCCCGAGAAGCTGGTCGCGGCGTCCGACCGGGCCACACCGGCTGGGCGCCACCTGCGTATCCGGCGAGACCGACCGGGTAATCGGGACGCCGCCCCGGCGGGATCGCGGCGAGCGCCGCCGGAAACGAGTAGTCGCCTACGCACGATCGCGCGGCCGATCGCGACGAGCATTCGGTAGCGCCACAACCGTTCGTGGACGGCAGGTGCGCGTGCGAGACAAGCCGGAATCGGGGTCCGCGGCACCGGCTGTCCGCAGTGCAGAAAGGCCGAAGAGATGAAGAAGTACGAAGTCCAACCCGGCGACACCCTCTCCGCGATCGCGCATCGGGAGTACGGAGACGGCAGCCTGTTCCCGGCGATCGCGCGCCAGAACCATCTCGCCGATCCGAATTCGATCGACGTCGGACAACAGCTCCTGATCCCCTACATCACGCGGCGCCACCTCCTCACCACGCCCGACTCCACCGCGGTGCGCAAGCAGATCACCCAGCGCTACTACGGAACCGAGGACACCGGCGTCCAGCTGATCTGGGAAGTCGTCAACGGCGTGGCGCAGCGTGCCATCCAGCCCGGCGCGTGGCTGCACATTCCGGAGCTCGCCGATGTCGGTCACCACACGGTGACCGAAAACGAAACCCTGGCGATACTCGCCGAGCGCTGGTACGGCGACGCGAATCTCGCCCTGGTGATCGAACTGGCCAACCACTTGCCCTCGGGCACCGAACCGGCTCCGGGCCACGTGCTCGTCGTGCCCGGCCTGAACCGCCGCCGTGGCGTCGCGGGCGACACGCTGCGCTCGATGTGCGAGGACCAGTACGGTCCCGCGGATCTGGACACCAGAGTGGGAGTCGTCGCGGCGGCGAATCACATCGCCGAGCCCGAAGCGCTCTTCTCCCGCCAGGTGATCCACTTCCCGTCGTAACCGTGGTCGGCGGCGGCTACGTCGTCGCGTGAGCGCGGCGGCGCCGGGTCCGGCGCCGCAACAGCCAGGTCGACAGGCCGGTGATCGCCAGCGCGAGCGGTGTCAGGCCGAAGGCCAGCCAGATCAGTCGCCACCAGCCGTTCACCAGCCAGCCGAAGTGAGCGGGCTCGAAGACTTTGGCGTAGAAGGTGTTCGCCAGCGGCCGGTCGCGGCTCGCGTCGACCACCTTGATGTCGGAAGCGTCATGGGCGTTCACGTAGACCATGACGTCACCGCTGTAGAAGAGGCGGTGCTCGCGCGGGGAGTAGGCCCCGGCGACGACGGCGCGGTAGTACGGGGCGGCGTCCGTGGGCAGCAACAGGTAGGCGAGTCGGCCCGGCGCGGCCCGATCCGCGATCGCCGTGGCCTCGCCGATGGACAGCGGGGGGCGGGGGGCATCGCTCGACCGCGGCACGAAAGACCTCTCGGTTCGTTCGAGGGTCGTGGTGCCGCCGGTCGCCACGAGCCAAGCCCGTTGCACCGCAGGCCATTCGATGGTGGTGCCGGTGATGCCCCACACCAACAGGAACGGCACCGCGAGAATACCGATGACGCCGTGCAGGTCGCGGTCCCGGGCGAAGCGTCCCTTCCGCAGCCGGACCCGGAATCCGTGGCGCAGCCGTGCGAGTGACGGCCACCAGATGCCGGCGCCGGACACCGCGAGCGAAACCAGCAGGACGCCGAGCGCGCCGAGAATCACCGCGCCCCATTTGATGCCGAGGAGCGGAGCCTGATTCTCCAGCATCGGGATCGCGCCGGAGTAGCGCGCACAGCCGAACGCGCAGTTGTGCAGGTTGGTCAGCCAGCCGAGAACGCCGTCGGTCAGGTTCACCCGCTCGTTGATTCGTCCGGTGCCGGGATCGACGGAGTAGGCGGCGGTGTACTTCGTGTTCCCGATCGCGATCACGCCGCCGTCTCTACCGACCCAGCCGACGTCGAAGCCGGGATCGGTGGCACGCACCATGGCGACGGCCTGCTCGGCGTCGATCACCGCCGGCGCGTCCGTGTGGCGATAGAACGATGCGTGTCGAGCTCGGAACAATTCCGCGTGGTAGAGCAGGATCGCGCCCGAGGTCGACTGGATCACCAAGACCGAGCCGAGAATCAGCGCCGACCAGCGATGGATCGAGATCAGCCTGCGCCGTATCGGTTTCCGGGATCGCTTCGATGATCCGACGATCCGCTTGCCAGGCTCGCGCACCACCACGGTCGTGTTCATAAGGTTAGGCTAACTTCAAAATTCGAGCTTCCCAATGGGGGCACGGCAGCCCGGAGGGCTTGTCTACACCACCTCACCGGCGGATGATCTGATCAGAGTCACCCCGGACTCGGATCCACGTTGCCGGGCCGGGTTCGGATCGCCCTATCGCTCAGCCAAGGAAATCACCATGATCACCAAAGCCACGCAAGCGATCATCGCAGCCGCTCTCACACTCACCATCGGGGCCCTTTTCGCCCCGGCAGCCTCCGCAGCACCGGCTTCACCAGTACCGACGAACGACGCCCTCGGCTCGGTCACGGTGTGCCTCAATATCCCACTGGGCCCGGCCAGCATCAGCTTCTGCATCTGAGGTCACCGCACATGCGGTACCGGCGAACGGATGCGATTGGGCTCCCGCACATGATCCGTTCGCTCGACCGCGTCGCCGACACACTGGCGTCGATCGATCGCGCGGCGTGACATGCGACGGACGCGCCCCCTTCAGCCGCGCAGAGCGCGGTCCAGCAACGCCCATGCCTGCCGGGCGGTCTCCTTCTTGGACTGCGCATCGGTCTTCGACAGCACGGCCGCCAGCATCGCCAGCGCCAGGACCACGTCCGCGGTGGTGATGTCGGCGCTGATCGTGCCGCGCTGACGCGGATCCTCCAGCTTCTCCGCGATGAGGGTGATCAGCCGCCGCGCCACCTCGAACAGGCGCATGTCGTCGGTGTTGGTGGGATGGATCATCGCGATGAACGCCGCCGAGGTGGTGATCTGATCGACCATGATCGCCAGCAGATCGTCCACGGTGACCGCGGGATCGTCCGCCAGCGCCTCGATGCCCTCGATGTTCTCCTCGAACACCGCGAGCGCGATGCTCTCCCGGGTCGGGAAGTGCCGGTAGAGCACGCCCTGCCCCACGCCGGCGACCCGCGCGATGGAGCTGAACGGCGCGTCGAAGCCACTGTCCGCGAAAACCTCTCGCGCCGCCTGGATCAAGGCCGCCCGATTGCCGGCCGCCGCCTTCGGCCCCCTGTTCACACGGCGTGGCGAGGTCATTCGGGCAAGGCTACCGGACCATCGCCGACCGCCCCGCAGCACGCCGGATGGCCCGGCACGGATGCCGGAATCCGACCGGATACAGCCGCGCCGTATTGACGCGGCGCGGTGATCTCACGCACACTGACCGAGTAACCGGACAACACAGTCCGGCATGGCGAGAGGGTCGGCTCGGCCCGGCTCGGCGAGTAGGGACGCCGTTGCGCCAGGCCGGATTCGACACTCGTTCGACGCCACCATGCCGCATCGGGTGGTCCGGATACACGATGACGCTGCCGTCACCGCGGCGGCCGCACCGCACGCGCTCGGGATCGACCAACAGCCGTCCGAGACCGCATCCGGACTTGTAACCGAGCACACGGGAAAGGCGCCCTCGCCGCCGAGGGCCGGTACGTCCATGACTTCGTCCATCACCAGCTGGGGCCGGCGCTTCTTCGTGACCGTCGGCGCCGCAGCGGTTCTCCTGCCCATCGGCATCGTCGCCGCCCAAACGGATTCCGATCCCTCCGGGCAGGTTCGCGAGGTCGGCGCCATAGCCGCGACCGCGGCCGCACGCGCCGTCTGCAATCCAGGTTCGGCCCCCGAAACAGGTTTGCAAGGGGATGTTCCCGCCGCCGACCGTGACGGCGGCCGCAGCGGCCAGGGCTACAGCTGCAACGTCATCCGGCTCGGCGCCTATGGCGGCCGCGGCGGCGGCATCAACTCGGTGACCTTCGACCACTGCGCCTACATCGGCACGTTCTTCCCGGGCGACCTGCTCGGGCCCGAAGAGGGCGTCCAGGTGGTGGATGTCGCCGATCCCGCGAACCCCGTCCGCACCGCCACGCTCACCGAACCGGCCATGCTGGCAGGCACCTGGGAGAGCCTGAAGGTCAACGAGACGAGAAAACTGCTCGTCGGCACCGGGGTGCCCGCTTTGACCGGTGTGGGCCTGCTGTCGGTCTATGACCTCACCGATTGCGCGCATCCGCGCCTGCTCAACCCCGGCCCGGGAACCGACCTGGCGATGCCGTTGCCGATCACGGCCCATGAGGGCGGGTTCTCCCCCGACGGCAACACCTACTGGAGTTCCGGCGTCGCACCCGGCCTGGTCAGCGCCGTCGACCTCACCGACCCCGCCGCTCCCCACGTGGTGTGGCAGGGCCTGCCCGGTCTGTCCATGCACGGATTCGGGTTCAGCCCCGACGGCAACCTCATGTACCTGGCGAACAACATGGGCGGGCTGATGATTCTGGACGTCGGCGCGGTGCAGCGCCGCGATCCCGGCCCGCAGGTGCGCGAATTGTCGCACCTCACCTGGACCGACGGCTGGGCCAGCCAGCACAACATCCCCGTGACCTATGGCGGCAGGCCGTACGTGTTCGCCACCAACGAGGCCGGATCCGGCGGCGTCAAGATCATCGATGTCGCCGAGCCCACCCGGCCGCGCATCGTCGAGACCATCAAACTCGAGATCAACCTGCCGGAGAATCAGGACACCGCAATGGCTTCCGCCGCGGGCGGGTCGCTGTTCGCCTACGACACGCATTACTGCGCCGCGGACCGGGCGGCCGATCCCACGGCGCTGGCGTGCAGCTGGACCTCCTCGGGCATCCGTGTGTTCGATGTCCGGGATCCGTCGGCCGTCCGGGAGATCGCCTACTACAACCCGCCCGCGCGCACCGGCCGGAACACCGAGCTCTGGAATTCACCGCACGCGCTCGCGTCGATCATCGGCCCGCCGGTGCTGGCCGGTCCGGCGGTGGTGCAGGCGGTGCTGCAAGGCCAGTTCGATCTCACACAGGCGACGAGCGAACGAAGCGGCATGCTCGCCTTCGGTGATCTCTCCACGGACTGGTGCTTCTCGCCGCCGGAATGGCGGGGCAACCAACTCTGGACCACGTGCGCCGACAACGGCTTCTTGGCGCTGGAAGTGGACCAGAACGTGTACACGCCACCCGCCGACCAGCATTCGGCCACGGGATCATGATCCGCCGCCGATGGCTCGGGGCGGCCACGCTCGCCGCCTTCGCGGTGCTGCTGCTGGTGGCGGGCGCGGCGCTGCGGCCGTTGGTGGTCGGCGCGGACAGCACCGCCGCACCGCTGCTGGACAGCACCGAAACCGGTTTCGTCCAGGACATGATCGCTCACCACAATCAGGCGCTGCTCCTGGTCCAGCGACTCGACGGCGGCGCCGACCCGGCGGTGCGGGCGCTGGCACAGCAGATCGCCGACACCCAGCGCACCGAGATCGGCATGATGCTCGGCTGGCTGCGCATGGCTCGGCTCGCGGTGACCAATCCGCACCCGATGGCGTGGATGCACGCGGACGCCGACCACGAGCACCACGCCACCGCCGCGCACGCGACGATGCCCGGCATGGCGAGCCAGGACGAACTCGACGCGCTCGCCGCCGCGCGCGGCGCCGAGGCGGCGACCGGTTTCCTGCGCCTGATGCAGCGCCACCACTACGGCGGCATCCAGATGGCGCAGGCGGCGGATCGCCGGCTGAACGGCGGCATGGTCGAACAGATCGCCCGCGACATGATCAGCACCCAGGGACAGGAAGTCGGCCTCATCGGCTTGCTGCTTTCCCGGGGGCAGGCACCACGCTGAGGTGCGCCCGGCGACTACCGCGATAGCGGCCAGTGGCGCCGGGCCACCGGTCCGGCCGTGTCGCAGCCCTGAACCACCACATCTGCGTGCTCCCACCAGCGTTGAGGCACCACACAGAGACTCGATGCAGCTCCGGCCCGACTGAGCCCGGCCGCATCGCGATCGTCCGGCGTGGGTGTTCCGAGGCCACGATATTCGGCGACCGGACGACGACGCCGACTACTGCTGCGACGAAACCGCTTGCCGCTCGGCCAGTTCGGCGAGCCGGTCGAGGGAGGCCGACAGCTTGTCCGCGGTGGTCGCGCGCGCCCGGACCTGGCGCTTCTCGTCGGTGAGCGACGTCCAGTCGTAGGTGTGGGTGACCCGGGTGCGGCCCTCGCCCACCGGCTCCAGTTCCCAGCGCCAGAGGTGGCCGGGCGGCTGCTTGCCCGGCTCCGACGGATGCCACGCGATGCGGCTGCCCTCGGTGAACTCCACCACGTGGTTGTCGCGCACAGCCCCGTTGGTCAGGGTGGTGCTGAACACCGCTCCGGCTTCCCGCACCCGCTGCCCCGCCGCGGCCTCGGCCAAGTTGTCGTTGCCGTCCCAGCGCGGCTGCTCGGCGGGATCGGCGATGAGCTCGAAGATCTCCGCGGGATTCGCGTTGATCTCACGGCTGGCGCGGACGATACGGGGAACCTCGTTCTGCTCGGTCACGTGCCGATCGAAGCATCCGGGTCGAGAGCCGGGCAAGCCTTCCGCTCGAGGCCGGTGTTAATTCCCCGGCGCCGATCCGGCGACCGATCCGCCTCCCGGCCACGGCGGACCGGTGCGGTAAGACTGATCCGATCCGACATCCGATCGACGAAGGGACGCGCTCATGGGCGAGCGAGTTGCAGTAGTGTCCGGCGCCGCACGAGGGATCGGCGCGGCGATCGCCAAGCGCTTGGCGGCGGACGGGCTTCGGGTCGGCGTGCTCGACCTCGACGCGGCCGCCTGCGCCGACACGGTCGGCGCGATCACCGAGGCGGGCGGCCGAGCCGTCGCACTCGGCGCCGACGTGTCGAACGAGGAGTCGGTCGCCGCCGCCGTCGCGCAACTGGAGAACGAACTGGGCGCGCCGACGGTCGTGGTGAACAACGCCGGCATCCTGCGCGACAACCTCCTGTTCAAGATGAGCGTCGACGACTGGGACGCGGTGCTGAACGTGCACCTGCGCGGCGCCTTCCTGCTCACCCGCGCGGTGCAGAAGCACATGGTCGAGCAGAAGTGGGGACGGGTCGTCAACATGTCCAGCACTTCGGCGCTCGGCAATCGCGGCCAGGCGAACTATTCGGCGGCGAAGGCCGGTTTGCAGGGCTTCACCAAGACCCTCGCTTTCGAGCTGGGCAAGTTCGGCGTCACGGCCAACGCCATCGCTCCCGGGTTCATCGTCACCGACATGACCGCCGCCACCGCCGCGCGCGTCGGCGTTTCCTTCGAGGACTTCCAGAAGGCCGCCGCCACACAGATCCCCGTGCAGCGCGTCGGCACACCCGAGGACATCGCGCACACCGCCTCGTTCCTGGTGAGCGAGGGCGCGGGTTTCGTTTCCGGCCAGGTGATCTACGTGGCGGGCGGCCCGACCAACTGACGACCCGCCCCCGCCCGCCGTGCCGGGGCGGGCGGGGGCGGTAACGTCGCAGCACATGAATCGGCATGGGGCTCGTCGCGGCATGACGAGCTATATTCTCTTGCTGCCGAGCCTGCTCGGTGTCGGCGCGTTCCTGGTGCTGCCGATTGTGGTGGTGGCCTGGCTCAGTCTGCACAGCTGGAACCTGTTGGGACCGATGGAGTTCGTCGGACTGCGCAACTGGCGGTCGGTGCTGGGAGACGCCGCGTTCGGCCACGCCATGCTGGTGACGCTGGCGTTGACCGCGATCGTGGTGCCCGCGCAGACGGCGCTGGGTTTCGCGGTCGCGGCGATGCTGGCCCGGCGGCGCGGCGCGACGAGTCTCCGGGTCATGTACGCGCTGCCGTGGATGTGCGCACCGGTGGCGGTGGGTGTGGTGTGGCAGTGGATGTTCGCTCCCACCGGTGGCGCCGTCAACGCCGCGCTCGGCCGGCGGGTGGAATGGCTCTCGGATCCGGCGCTGGCGCTGCCGTCGGTGGCCGCGGTGAGCGTGTGGGCGAACTTCGGTTACGTGGCGCTGTTCTTCGTGGCCGGAATCCGCGCGATCCCGGGCGAGATCCTCGACGCCGGTGCGCTGGACGGGGCCACCGGTTGGCGCCGGATCCGCTGGCTGATCCTCCCGCTGCTGCGGCCCACCATGTTCTTCGTACTGGTCACCGGCGTACTGACCGCGTTCCAGACCTTCGACACCGTATACGCGTTGACCAAAGGCGGACCGGGCGACCGCACCGATGTGCTCGCGATGCGGATCTTCACCGAGGCATTCGACGCCGCACGGCCCGGCCGCGCCGCCGTCATGGCGCTCGTGGTGTTCGCGGTCATGTTCGCGATCACCGTTGCGCAGCACCGCTACTTCCGGGATCGGACGACCTATGAGTTCTGATCGCCTACGTTCGGCGTCCGCCTACGCGGTCCTCTCGGCCGGAGCGTTGCTGACCGTGGCGCCCCTGCTGCTCAGCGCGCTCACCGCCGTCAAGACACCCGGCCAGTTCGCGACCGGATCGCCGCTGGCCCTGCCGCGTCCGGTCACCGCCGACAACTTCCGGACCGTACTGGACTACGGGTTCGGGCGTGCGGTGCTGGTGACCGCGTTGATGACGGTGTTCATCACCGGCGGCCAATTGGTCACTTCGGTGCTGGCGGCATACGCGTTCGCCCGCACCGATTTCCCAGGCCGCGACGCGCTCTTCTGGGTGTATCTGGGCACCATGATGGTGCCGCCGATGGTGACTCTCATCCCGCTGTACCTGATGTTCGCGCGCCTGGACCTGCTGAACACCTTCTGGGCGCTGGTGCTGCCGTTCGTGTTCGGATCGCCCTACGCGGTCTTCCTGCTGCGTCAGTACTTTCGGGCGATTCCGCAGGAACTGATCGGCGCGGCGCGGCTCGACGGCGCGAACACCCTCGACATCATCGTGCACGTCATGGTGCCGATGAGCAGGCCGGTGCTGGCTACCTTGACGCTCATCACGATCGTCTCGCAGTGGAACAACTTCATGTGGCCGCTGGTCGCGAGCAGCGGCCGCTCGTGGCAGGTGCTGACGGTGGCGACGGCGAATCTGCAGACCCGCTACAACGCGCAGTGGACCCTGGTGATGGCGGCCACGACGCTGGCCATCGCGCCGCTGGTGGCGCTGTTCGTGATCTGCCAGCGGCAGGTGCTGCGCTCGATCGCGTGGACGGGGGTGAAATGAGGACATCGACCCGCGTGGTGCTCGCCCTCGCACTCGCCGCGGCACTGCTGGTCGCGGCGGCACTGTGGCTCGGCCGTGACGGCGACGGGTCCGGCCGCACCGTGGTGGGGTTGCGGATCTGGGACGAGAGTCTCGTACCCGCCTACCAGGCCTCGCTCGCGGAGTTCGAGCGGGCGAATCCGGACCTCGCAGTGCGGATCACGGTGGTGCCGTGGTCGTCGTATCGGCAGAAACTCCGCTTGGACGTGGCCGGTGGCACCGCCGACGATCTGTTCTGGACCAATCTGTACGAGGACTACGCCGATGCCGGGCGGTTGCTCGACATCGGGGCGACGCTCGGTCCCGAGGCCGCGAGCGCCTGGGACCCCTCGGCGGTCGCACAGTACACGCGCGACGAGAAGCTCTGGGCTGTACCGCAATTCGTCGATGCCGGAACGGCGGTGTACTACAACCGCGACCTGCTCGCGGCCGCGCACATCGATCCCGCGGAGCTGACCGCGATGCGGTGGAGTCCCGGCGGGGACGACACCCTGCGCCCACTGCTGCGCAGACTGGCGGCGGTCGCGCCGTGGGCGTACAACGCGGGTCACGACTTCCAGTCCATCGAACTGCCCTATCTGGGCTCGAACGGAGCGCGCTTCCAAGACGACCACGACAATTTCGTCTTCGACAGCCCGCAGGGCGTGGCGGCGTTCGACTATCTGGTGCGATTGATCGCCGACGGACTCGCGCCATCGCCCGCGGACACCAACACCAATCCCGACTTCGCGAAGAACGCTTTTCTACAGGGCAAATTGGCGCTGCTGCAGTCCGGGACATTCAATCTCGCGCAAATCTCCGAACAGGCCCGCTTCGAGTGGGGCGTCGCGCTGCTGCCCGCGGGACCGGCGGGGCGGGTGAGCACGAACAACGCGATCGGCGTCGCGGGTAACGCGGCCACCCGGCATCCCGACGCGGTGCGCCGGGTGCTGGCCTGGCTCGGCAGCGGCGCGGGCAACCGCTACCTGGCCGAGGGCGGCGCCACCATCCCGGCAGTCGTGTCCGAACAGCAGCGCTATCGCGATTACTGGGCCGGGAGGGGCGTGGACGTCTCCCCCTTCTTCGACGTACTCCGCGGCCCACGCATCTCCTCTGGTGGCGGACCGGGTTTCTCGGCCGCGCTCCGCGCCGTCGACCCGATTTTCGCCGAAATGTATCTCGGCCGGATTCCGGCGCCGGAAGCGTTGTCCCGCGCCCAGGCCGCGGCCGAGGCCGCCGTCGCGGAGAACTGAGCGAGCGCCGGAGACGATCCGGCCGCCCTAGGGTGCGGTGCCGCGATTCGCGGTGCGCGTCAATCCTTTCCGGTCGTAGAACGCCGTCACCGCCGCACCGGAGCACAAGCCGATGACCAGGCCGAGCAACGCCATCCAGACACCGCGTTCCAGGCCCGCCGCGGCTCTGGCCTCGAAGTACAGGATCGCGCGGACGCCGAGGAAGACCTGATGCATCGGCTCGAATGTGGACAGCCAGGCGAAGTACGTAGGCGTCGCCTCGATGGGCACGGTTCCGCCTGCCGAGGGCAACCCCAGCACGATGAACAGGATCAGGTTGACGAGCATGCCCGCGGCGCCGAAGGCGGCGAGTATCGACAGCGCGGTGACGCCCACGGCGAGGATGGCGAACGCGGAATAGAGGAACAGCAGCAAGGCTTTGTCGATGGGCATGTCCAAGGCCGTCCCGACCCCGAGGAACACACCGGACACGATCGGCGCGGCGACGGCGAGCACGCCCCATTTCAGCAGCAATGTGCGCAGCCGGGAGATCGGAGTGGGCGGATAGTGCACATACCACGGCCCGTACTCGGTCGGCGTGAATCCGAGCGAAGCGTCCACCATGGTGTGGATGATCATGGCGCCGGTGAATCCGGCCAGCAGGATCAGCAGCGTGTAGAAGAAGGCCGACAACCCGCCGCCGGTGCCTTCGGGCAGTGGCCGATACGGCGCGATCACCACGTCGATCGGCTCGGCCAGCAGCAACTGGCTGGCTCCGGCCAACTGCGGCGCGGGTCCGCCGGAGGACCGCAGTTGTTCGTCCACCGCGGCGGTGAGCTGCTGTCCGACCGTGGTGTTGACCGCGCCCAGTGCCTGTTCGGCGATACGCAGCGTGATCTGCGTGGCGTAGGTGCCGGTGCGCGGATTGGTCTGCACGGTGATCACCGGCCGGTCGACCTTTCCGGATACCACACCGGAGGCGCCGAGGATCGCGAGCCGCTTGGTGAAATCACTCGGGATGACGATCGCGCCGTAGATCTTGCCGTCGCGCATCAGCAACTGCGCTTCGGTGATGCCGATGACGCGCAGGTCGACCTTGTCGGCCGGGATGTTCGCGGTGAGCGCTGCGGTGATCTGGTTGCCCACGTTGGCCGGTTTCCCGGCGAGTGTGTCGCCCGCGTCCTGGTTCACGACGGCGAGCGGCAGGTCGTGCAGATTCTTCTCGGGGTCGACGACGTACCCGAGATACATCACCGATAGCAACGCCATGAGCAGCGTGACGACGACAAGGGGTCGGATCCAGGTACGGATCCGCGTGGGTTTCGCTGCCATGGAACCGGCTCCTCTCGCGGCGGGACAAAAGACTGCTCGGCGGCGCGGACGTATTCGGCGAACTGCTGGTTATCTTCACCCGTGCGCGCGGACATCCCGAAATCGTGGTCCGGAGTTTCGCCGGGAAACCCTGCGCGCCGTCGATCGCGAGTGGCCGGCGCTCACGCGTCGATCGCCGCGGCCAAGCGGGGCAGCTGCCGCAGCGGATTGATCCGCTCGACCTCCATCCGCTGATCCGCGTCGAAGATGTCGCTGAGCCCGGGGGCCGGATCGTGCGTGCCGGTCTGCGGCAGGGTGAGCGCGCTGAAGGGCCAGTCGGAACCGAAGACGACGTGCTCGCGCTTCCCGACGGCGAGCACACTCGCCATCGCCGCGGCCGATCCGCTGAGCGCGGTGTCGTAGTAGAAGTTCGCGATCTGGCGTTGCGTGTCGAGTACCGACGGCCTGGGCAGATCATCGGGCCACAGTTCGCCGAGCACCGTTTGCGACGCGACGCTGACGCGGTGGGACAGGAACGGAAGTGTCCCACCCGCGTGCGCGAGCTGGAAACGGATGTTCGGGTAGCGCTGCGTCGTGCCGGTGGCCATCATGAAGGTCGCGGCGCGAGTGGTGTCGAAGGTGAATTCTTCGAGGAAGTCCGGCAGCGGCAGCTTCGGTTTGGCCTCGGCGGGGATGGCGGCCGGATGCACGAAGACATAGGCGCTGCGTTGGTTCAGCGCGATCAGCAATGGCTCGAAACGCGGATCACCGAGGTAGACGCCGGCGTAGGCGGACAGCAGCACCACACCGTCGAGGTGCAGTTCGTCCAGCGCGTACACGGCTTCCGCGACGGAGGCGGCGACGTCGGGCATCGGCAGCACCGCGAAGGCGCCGAATCGCTTCGGATGCGTTTGCAGCAGCTTCGCGGCATACGTGTTGCAGTAGCGGGCCAGGTCGTTCGCCTCCTTGCCACGCAGGAACGACACGCCGGGGTCGGACACCGACAGCGCCTGCGCCTGGATGCCGTAGTAGTCCATGAACGCCAGCGCCTGTTCCGGGGACCAATCCGGCGTCGGGTATCCGCCGATGGTGAGGTGACCGTGGTCGAGCAGGGCCGCGCGGTAGTCCGGCGGCAGAAAGTGCGCGTGCAGGTCGATTCGGTAGGTACCCGACGGCGCAGGTTGCCCGGTACGAGCCGGGGTCGCTCGAGCGTTAGCCGCCGTAGCGGCGATGCCGAGCGTTCCGGCGACAACGCCGCCCAAGGCGCGGCGCCTGCTCGTCTTTCTGCGGAATCGGGAATCGGTCATAGCAGTCCTCACTCGTCCAGACGGGGAAACGGACCGGTCCGCCGATGCCTTACGCACCGCCGGACGGTATGCGATGAAATCATCAGATACGACGAAAGCATCGTCAAGAGTAAATGAGGAAATGCTCAGGACCGTGGAGAGATTCAACTGTCGAGGCGTACACCCGCAGAGACGAACCGCTTGGAAGACGGCCGAGTCATCGCCGTTGGCGGAGATGATCGGCTACTGAGCCGCTGAAGTGGATCGAAAGGCGGAGGTGTCCGCGATCCGGTCAGAGAATCAGTTGTCGTACGACGCGACGCCGACCGGCCCGACGCCGAGGCACAGGTCGAGGCCCGGCGTCTCGGCGGAGATTCGCAGCGCCGAGCCGCTGCCGACCAGGCGGACGAACACGGTGTTCAGTCCCTTCTGGACCGGCGCAGACACCGCTTCACCGTGTTCCAGCGCGACGCTGATCCGGCCATCACGACTGGCCACGTAATTGAGTTGCGCGGTCCACTTGTTCGCGAGCATGGGGCCGTCGAGACGCGCGAACACCGGCCGAGTTCCGTCGACGCGGTAGCCACAGCCGGGCTCCGGTCCGGGGAGGACGGCCCGGTTCCACCAGACCGCCGCGTCGACGATCGCACCGTCGTCGGTGATCATCCGCAAGTGCGGTGTCGCGACCGCGAACGTGCCTGGGGCGGCAACGGACGCCAGCACGCTGCTGGTCAGATTCTGCGGATAGGCCATCGGATTCAACACGTTCCACGGCACCTCCTGCTCGAGCAGGGGCGCGCCGTCCCATGCGCGCAGCGCCGATTTCACGTTGGTGACATAAGTTTCGGACGGACCGACCCGCCACGATCGCACGAATGTCCAGGTGGACCAGAGACTGCTCGCGACGAATACCGCTGTCACCGCGACCGTCAGCTGCCGGACGGGAAGCCCGATGCGCCGCGGATTCCAGGACGGCCGGGGGCGAGCCCGCACCATGAGCGCGCCCGCGGCCGCCGCGATCACCGCCGAGTCGGCGAAGTAGCGCAGCGACTGCATCAACTCCCCCGCGGTGTTCGGTCCGCCACGAGCCAACGCGACGGCCAGCTGAGCGATCACGACGTAGACAGCGGCCGTCAGCCACACCGCCCCGATCCGCTGCCGGGCGCGCATCGACAGCGCCACCACCGCGCCCAGCGCCAGCCAGGCCGCTACCACCGCCCAGCCGGGGGGATCCGCCCACGGCGTCGACGGCAGCCACCGCTCCCACACCCACGGACCGCCGGACAGCGCGGGCACGATTCCCAGGGATGCCGCGCCGGGCAGCAGATCGCGCAACTCGTCCCAGTCGTCGGGCAGTCCCGGGCCTGCGACCACCGCGAGATAGGCGATGGTCCAGAAGCCCAGGACCGCGGACGATCCGATCCACAGCGCCGCGCCCCGCCGCGCCACCACACGAATCGGGGACTCGCCGCCGTCGACGTGGCGGACCAGCGCCGTCACGACGAACGCGACGAACGGCACGACCGCCGACTTCTCGAAGAACAGCAACGCCACCACGAGCACCGCGACGCCGGACAGCGCGTATAGGCGGCGACCGCTCCGGACCAGCGACACCGCGTCCCCGATCATCCAGGCGAGGGCGAATTGCAGCGGCAGTGCGTTGAGAGCGGCGGCCCACCAAGCGAACGCCGGGATCGTCAGGGGGCAGAACAGATAGAAGACCAGCGGAATCAGGAGCGGCCACCGGGGGCCCACGATGAGCAGCAGCATGCGCACCACGGCTACCGACGCACCCAGCTGCATGAGCAGCAGCACCGTCACCGGTCCCGCCCAGACCAGCGGCGCCACCGCGTTCACCGCCCAGGCCGTGACGAAGGCCAACGGCATGAAGTGCCCGTCGTGGTCGTACAGCAGCAGATCGGTGGACCACAGCCCGTAGCGGGCCGCCCGGCCGACCAGGATGAAATCGTCCCAATAGAAGAAGCCGCTGTCGGCCACCCACCAACGGACGGCCAGCTGCACCACGACCAGGCATCCGGCCACGACGACCACCGGTTGTGTCTTCGCGATCCTCCGGACGCGGCCCAGCGCCGACACCGGAGGAACGCGCGCCGACTCCGGCACGGCGAGCGCAGCAGTGTCCATGCCAACCCACCGTAGCGGCGGTCGTGCCGGGGATCGCGCCTCAACGGCTACGAAGCGTTCGCGTGCCCTCCCGCCAGTAGGGCCGATCGCCCGACGGCACGGTCTCCTCGACGTCCGGTTCCGCGTCGTCCCGCAAGGCCTCGATCAGCGCGGCGCTGCCCGCGATGCCGGTCCAGGGCAGGTCGGTCGCCACGAACCACGCCGGGTCCGCGGGCCAGATGAGATTCGGGCTGTTGATCATCCGCGACCAGCCCGGGAGCAGGTCCGCGACTCCCCACTGCCCTACCTGGTCGAGCGGGCCCCGACCAGCGGGATCGCGCGTTGTCGCCGCGGCGTCCGGTCGAGTTGGTTCTGGTCGCGAATCTCGGCACCACCTTGGTCGCGAATCTCACCACCGCTCGATTTGGCGTGCGTGAATCTCGACAGCACCCCAGCCGGGCGACCAGCGCCGAACCGCAGTGTCGAGGTCTGTTGTTCTGCATCCGTCATCGGACCGCCCTGCGGCGAGGCCGGGGCCGCCGGAAGCCGTCATCCTCCGAGTGAACATGTTCCAGATCGGCGACGCGATACCTGCGTTGAGAGGACCCGCGGGCCACCCTGGATTGCCGATTTTCGTGCACTCCACCTGTACACGAGCCGACGATCCCGGCGGGCCGGCGACAGGCTGCGAACGTGACGGCTGTCACATCGTGTCAGATCTGGACGATGTGGCGTGTCTGGAGGGCATGACTGATTTCAATGCCATCACCAAAGTGGTTGTGATCGGCGGCGGTTACGCCGGTGCCGTGGCGGCCAATCGACTGCGGCTGCGTCGCGATGTCGAGATCACACTGGTCAATCCGCGTCCGCGGTTCGTCGAGCGCATGCGGTTGCACCAGTTCGTGGCCGGTACCCACGAGGCTGCCATCGACTACGACACGCTGCTCGGCGCCGGGGTGCGGATGATCGTCGATCGTGCCATCCGCATCGATACCGCCGCCCGCCGGGTGGAACTGGGTTCGGGGCGCGCGCTCGACTACGACTACGTGGTCTACGCGGTCGGCAGCACCGCCGCGGTGCCGGCGTCGGTGCCCGGTGCCACCGAATTCGCCTACCCGATCGCCGAATTCGAACACGCCCAGCGGCTACGCGCGGCGCTGGCGGACGTGCCGGTCCAGGCGCCGATTGTCGTCGTCGGCGGCGGGCTCACCGGCATCGAGACCGCCGCCGAACTCGTGGAGCAGGGCCGTACCGTGACACTGGCGGGTGGCGGTAAGTTGGCGGCGAACTTCTCGAATCCGGCCCGGCGGTCGGTGGTGAAGTGGTTGTCCGAGAATGGAGTAGAGATGCGTGAGCACGCGCGGGTGGGCGAGGTGCGGCGCGACGGGGTCGTCCTGGCCGACGGCGAAGTGCTGCCCGGTGCGATCACGATCTGGACCGCCGGATTCGGGGTGCCCGAACTGGCGGCACGCAGTGGGCTGCGCACCGATGACCTGGGCCGGCTGCTGACCGACGAGACGTTGACCAGTATCGATGACGAACGCATCGTCGCCGCCGGGGACGCGGTCGCGCCCTCGGGCCGCCCGCTGCGGATGAGCTGCTATGCCGCCCAACCCTTGGGCGCGCAGGCCGCCGACAATGTACTGGCCCGCATCGCCGGGGACGAACCTGCTGTGCTGGACGTGGCCTTCACCGCCTGCACCGTCGGTTTGGGTAGCCGCGCCGGTGCGATGCAATTCAGCCGGCGTGACGACACACCCGTGCCGATGTACATCGGCGGGCGTGTGGCCGGGTGGATCAAGGAGCGGGTGGGTCTCGCGGGCCCGATCGGGACCATCCGCAAGGAAGCCCGCAAACCCGGCGCGATCCCGACCTTCCTGGGCCTGGGCAGGCGTAAGGATCTGAGCGCAGTCGAGCCGCAGGGAGTTCCGAAGCCATGACCTCCACCGACGAGCACACCGCGCGTTTCGTTCACCTGCGACCGCTGCTGTTCACCATCGTCTACGAAATCCTGGGCTCGGCAACCGAAGCCGACGACGTGCTGCAGGACAGCTATCTACGGTGGCGGCGGGTGGACCTGGCCACGGTCCGGGATACGAAATCTTATCTGGCCCAGCTCGTCACGCGGCAGGCACTGAATGCGTTGCGGGCCGGCGCCAGTCGTCGCGAGGAGTACGTCGGACCGTGGCTGCCCGAGCCGCTGCTGCTCACCGACGGTGACGCCTCGAGCGATGTGGTACTCACCGAATCGGTCTCGACGGGGATGCTGATCGTGCTGGAAACGCTCACCCCCACCGAGCGGGCGGTCTTCGTGCTGCGTGAGGTCTTCGGCTTCGACTACGACGAAATTGCCTCCGCAACAGGAAAGTCCGTCGACGCCGTGCATCAGACCGCCCGCCGCGCCCGCAACCATGTCCATTCCCGGCGCAAGCGCTACGGCCCCGTCGACACCGTCCGAACCGCCGCGGTCACCGAACGCTTCATCACGGCCGCGACCACCGGGGACATGGAAGGCCTGCTGTCGCTGCTCGCGCCGGACATCACCTGGACCACTGACAGCGGCGGCAAGGTGACCGCACTGCCGGAGCTGGTCATGGTCGGCGCCGAACGAGTGGGCGCGATTCTCATGGCGGTCTTCAGATACGCGCAGCGGCGACCGGAAGTACGCATCGAGACAGTGAACTGCAACAGTCAACCGGCACTCGCGTGCTATATCGGCGACAAACTGGAAGCCGTCCTCGTGTTCGACATCGCCGACGACCAGATCGTCAGCGGCTACGGCATCCGCAACCCCGACAAACTGGCCGCCCTCGAAATCCCGCGCGCCATCAGCCGCACTGAAACGCCCATGGCGTAATCCCGCCCCACCTGGCAAAGGCGAATTCGACTACGGCCGGAGGCGGCCGCCGCCGACTAGCGCGGCACTCCGGGCATACCGGCGAAGAGGATCTGGAAGATCCTGGGCGCGTTCGGTCTGACCGCCATGGAAGGAGTGAACGGCATGCCTTCGTTGGTATCCGTGACCACATAGTCGGCGTGGCTGTCGGGAACCCGGTCGAGGATCCCGGCACAGCGCGGCCCGCCGGTCGCGTTCACCTTCGGCAGGTCGTCGGGATACTCGTAGGGCTGGGCGCCGTACATGAAGCTCGCGTTGAAGATGGCCCCGGGTTTGATTCCACCGATGATGGCCTCGGCCGCGGGAAGAGCTTTCGCGATGCCGGTGACCACGCAGTACAGCACGGGTGAGTAGGTATCGAGCAGCGAGCTGGTGGGTCGCAGGGTTTCGAGCACAGCGGTGAGCCCTTGCTCGTTCTCCGTCAGCGCCGACCGGGCGGTGTCGGCCAAGCCGATGAGGTCGAGCAGCACGGCATCCAGGTCTTTCGCGCCCTGGGCGAGCGTCCCGCCGGTCGCGGTGACGTCGGCGGCCGCGCGCAGCAGGTCGGGAGCGGTGTCGGCGTAGAGCCCGGTGACCTGCGCGGTCGACGACAGATCCCGGCGCAGCGCGGGCAGGCTCGGGTTGATCTGCCGCAGATAGTCGTCCGTGCGAGCGAGCAGGTCACCCAGCCGGTCGCCACGCCCCTGTAGCGCCGTGCCCAAGGCGGCAAGAGTGGCGTCGAGTTCAGCTGGGTCGACCTTCGCCAGGACATCGCTCAGACGCTGGAACAGCGTGTTGTATTCGACGGTGACCGATTCCGCGCGGATCGTCGAGCCGGGGCGCAAGGGCGTCGGCGAAGGAGCGCTCGGCACCACGAAATTCACGTACTTGGCCCCGAACACGGTGGTCGAGCGGATGTCCACGGTCGCGTTGGCGGGCACCAGCCGCAGCAGTTCGGGATCCAGCGCGAGGCGCAGACGCGCCCGGTCGCCCCGGAACTCCACGGCGCTGACCTTGCCCAGTTCCACGCCGCGCATCCGCACCTTGGCATCGGTGTCGAGCACAAGGCCGGAGCGGGGCGTCTCGACGGTGACGGCCACCGTCGAGCGGAAACGTCCGGCATACATCGACGCGGCGACCGCGACCACCGCGACGACGAACAGGATCAGCGCCGCTCCGGCGACTTTCAACCGCAGTAACCGCCACGTCGTCAGCATGGCTCGGCTGCCGAAACTCATCCTCGAAACCACCGATCGCTTCTCGTCACGGGCTGTGCGCAGACGGCGGCACGCCTGTGGCCCGGACAGCCGAGGACGGTCGCGGTCCGCGTCTTGCCGGAGGGCAGCTAACCGTAGTACTGTCCAGACACGTGTCCATCATAAAACTTGGACACTTATCTGGGGAAGGATTTCCAATGACTCTGGTGAAACCACGGCGGGTATCCGGAGGCGACCACGAGCACGGTCATCTGGAGGAGTTCCGCGTCGACCCGATCGGGCTGATGCGCCGGGTCCGCGCGGAGTGCGGCGACGTCGGCTCGTTCGACCTCGCCGGGCGCCAGGTCATCCTGCTGTCGGGCGCGGAGGCCAACGAGTTCTTCTTCCGCTCCGGCGACGACGACCTCGACCAGGCCGCCGCCTACCCCTTCATGAAGCCGATCTTCGGCGCGGGCGTCGTCTTCGACGCCAGCCCGGAACGCCGCAAGGAGATGCTGCACAACCAGGCGCTGCGCGCCGAACACATGCGCGGGCACGCCGCCACCATCGCCCGTGAGGTGGAGCGGATGCTGGCGCGCTGGGGTGACGAGGGCGAGATCGACCTGCTCGACTTCTTCGCCGAGCTGACCATCTACACCTCCTCGGCCTGCCTGATCGGCGTGAAGTTCCGCAACGACCTCGACGACCGCTTCGCGCACCTCTACCACGACCTGGAACGCGGCACCGACGCGCTGGCCTATGTCGACCCCTACGCTCCGATCGAGAGTTTCCGCCGCCGCGATCAGGCGCGGGCCGAGCTGGTCGAACTGGTCCAGGGGATCATGGATCGCCGGGCCGCCGACCCGCCGACCGGCAAGGACGACCGAGACATGCTCGACGTGCTCATCTCGATCCCGGGCGACAACGGCGAACCGCGATTCAGCGCCAGCGAGATCACCGGCATCTTCATCTCCATGATGTTCGCGGGCCATCACACCACCTCCGGCACGGCGGCCTGGACGATCATCGAAATGCTGCGCCACCCCGAGGTGCTCGACCGCGTCGTCACCGAACTCGACGAGCTCTACGCCGACGGCTCGGACATCAGTTTCGGCGCGCTGCGCCAGATCCCGATGCTGGAATCCGTGCTCAAGGAGACGCTGCGCCTGCATCCACCACTGATCATCCTGATGCGGGTGGCGCGCGGCGAATTCGACGTCTGCGGCCATCGGATCGAGCCCGGCGATCACGTCGCCGCCACTCCCGCGATCTCGAACCGGATCCCGGAGGACTTCCCGGACCCGGACGCTTTCGATCCCGGACGTTATATCGATCCCGACCAAGCCGACCTCGTCAATCGCTGGACCTGGATTCCGTTCGGCGCGGGCCGCCACCGCTGTGTCGGCGCGGCGTTCGCGTTGATGCAGCTGAAGGCGATCTTCTCGCTGCTGTTGCGGGACTGGGAGTTCGAGATGGTCCAGCCGTCGGACAGCTACCGCAACGACCACTCCAAGATGGTCGTGCAGCTCGCGCAGCCCTGCACCGTCCGTTACCGCAGGCGCCGCAAGAACGACGACAGCTGACGACGTGGCCGGGCACGCGAGAGCTCCCCGTCGCGTGACGGGAAGCCCGCGACCGGCAGCTACTCGTAGCGCACCCGCCAGCTCTTGATGCCGTTGATCCACCCGGACCGCAGCCGCACCGGATCGGACACCTGCCGCAGGCCGGGCATCGCGTCGGCGATGGCGTCGAACATCAGATCGATCTCCAGCCGGGCCAGGTTCGCGCCGACGCAGTAGTGCGTGCCGGTGCCGCCGAAACCCACGTGCGGATTCGGATTGCGCAGGACATCGAACGTGAACGGCTTCTCGAAGCCCTCCTCGTCGAAATTCGCCGAGCTGTAGAACAATCCGAGCCGCTGACCCTGCCGGATCCGCTGCCCGCCGAGTTCCAGGTCCTCCATCGCGGTGCGCTGGAAGGCGGTCACCGGAGTGGCCCATCGCACGATCTCGTCGGGCGCGGTAGGTGGACGCTGCTGCCGGTAGGTCTCCCACTGTTCCGGGTGATCGACGAACGCCTTCATCCCGTGCGTGATGGCATTGCGGGTGGTCTCGTTGCCTGCCACGGCGAGCAGGATGACGAAGAAACCGAACTCGTCGGAGCCGAGCGCCTCGCCGTCGATGTCGGCGTGCACCAGCTGGCTCACGATGTCGCCCACCGGGCAGGAACGGCGCTGCTCGGCCATATTCCAGGCGTAACCGAGGATTTCGGCCGAGGCCATCGCGGGATCGCCGTACTCGGGGTCGTCGTAGTTGAGCATCTGATTCGACCAGTCGAAGATCTTCTTTCGATCCTCCTGCGGCACGCCGATCAGCTCGGCGATGGCCTGCAACGGCAATTCACAGGCGACCTGCTCGACGAAGTCGCCGCCGCCGGACTTCTTGGCCTCGTACACGATCCGCTCGGCGCGCTCGGTGAGCGCGGCGCGCAGGTTCTCCACCGCCCGCGGTGTGAAGCCCTTGGATATGATCCGCCGGATCTTGGAGTGCTTGGGCGGGTCCATGTTCACCAGCAGAGCGCCGGTGAGCGCCATCTGTTCCGGCGTGATATCGCCGGGCAGGCGGATGATGGCCCCTTTCCGCTCCGAGGAGAACAGCTCCGGATGCTTGGAGATCTCCTTGATGTCGGCGAGCTTGCTGACCACCCAGTAGCCGCCGTCGTGGAAACCACCGGACGTCTCATCGGATTGCGCGTTCCACCACACCGGGGCGGTCCGACGCAGCTGAGCGAATTCCGCTACCGGACTTCGGTTCTCCCACAGCGCCGGGTCGGTGAAATCGAATCCGACCGGGAATGCCGGAGCTGCCATTGCTACCTCCTAGATGAAACGTGCGAGCCGGTCAGCGGGGCGAAGTGCGCCGCGCGGCGTCGGGATCGGCCTCGGCGGGCGACGCGCAGGCCGCGTCACGGTCGCGCAGCCATGCGGCGGCGCGACCGGCGACCAGCGGCAATTCGAGATACGTGCGCACACCCGGCTCGGCGGCGACGACGTAGGGGATCGAGTTCACGCAGTGCATGGCCGTGGCGACGATGCCGGGGTTGCGCACCAGACCCGCGGCGGCGCTGTGCGCGTGCATACCGGTGAAGATCACCGTCGCGCCGGGATCACCGACGATCTCGACCTCGTATCGCTCCCCCATGGGTCCGAAGGTCCAAGGCGGGTCGAGGTTCTCGGTGCCCATGAACCAGTTCACCGCGGCCGTGATCACCGGAGTACCGCGAACGGTCCCTTCCCAGCGGAAGCGCTGCGCGGCGACGCGCCCGGGCGCGATCGGGCCGATGGGCGAATCGATCGGCGCGGTGGCCACCGCCATGTCGTGCGTCACCCGCAACCGCTCGTCGAGCGCGATACCCAGCGCTTCGGCCATCATCCACACCGACTGGCTGTAGCCGCCCGCGAGCACGTTCGCCATGACGCTGGTCGCGGCCCGCTCCGGCGTGGCGCCGAACAGCATCCAGTCCCGGACCACTTCGGGCGCGCCGTAGGTGCGGATGTCGGAGAACTCTTCGGCGCGCACCGCGGTGATCGACCCCGAGAGCGCCGACACCACCAGCGGGATCTTCTCGGTGATGCCGCCGGGGTGTATTCCGGTCCCGTGCAGGGTGACTCCGGCAGCTCGGCACAGCTCGTCGTACCGTTCCCGCTCCGCGCGGCGCGGATGGAACCAGCCCAGCGGTGTGACGACGTTCTTGCCGGACCGCAGGATCGCGCGCACCGTCGTGGCGTCGGCCATGAACGGGCTGTAGAGCACGCAGTCGGCCGGCGTGGCGAGCAAGCGGTCGGCATCGGTGGTCGCGCGCACCCCGACCGGCGGGCGGCCGACCAGCTCGCCCAGGTCCATGCCGTCCTTGTCCGCGCTGTGCACCCAGGCTCCGGCCAGTTCCAGCTCGGGATGGTCGAGAATGCCCTCGATGGCGGCCCGTCCGACCCCGCCGGTCGCCCATTGGATCACCCGGATCATGTCAGTCCGCCTTGTGGTCGGGCCCTCGACCGGCCACGTACTGCTTGGCCCACCGGTAGTCGGGTTTGCCGCTCGGCGCGCGCACGATGGTGTCGGCGACCCAGACCTGTTTGGGCACTTTGTATCCGGCCAAGAACTTGCGCACGTGCGCGTGCAGGTCGGTGAATTCGACCGGCCCGGACAGCGACACCACCGCGGCGACCTGATGCCCCCAGCGCTCGTGCGGCACGCCGATCACCACCGCGTCGAAGATCGCGGCGTGGGCTTTCACCACGCTTTCGACCTCTTCGACGAACACCTTCTCGCCGCCGGTGTTGATCACCATGTTGCCGCGGCCGATCAGCGTGATCGACCCGTCGGTCTCGGCGCGGGCCCGGTCGTCGGTGACGACCATGCGCACGCCGTCGACGGACTTGAACAGTTTCTCGGTCTTGCCGGGGTCCTTGTAGTAACCGATCGGCACGTTGCCGGTCTTGGCCAGCCAGCCTTCCGAACCGGGCGCGACGGGGCGGCCGTCGTCGTCCACGACCACCGCACCGCGGCCGGTCCGCACGCGGGGGCCGCGCGCCGGATCGTCATCCTTCTGGGCGAACCCGATACCGCCGAACCCGGTCTCCGACGATCCGATGGAGTCCGAGACCACCGCCCACGAGAACATCTCCAGCAGCGTGTTCTTCACCGGTTGCGACAGCAGCGCGGCGCCGGAGGCGATGGCCAGCAGCGACGAGGCGTCCACCGGTTCACTCCGATACGACTCGATCAGCGGCCTGGCCATGGCGTCGCCGGTGATCACCATGACCTGCGGGCGTTGCTCGGCGACGGTCCGCCAGACGCGTCCGGCGTCGAAGCGGGACTCGAAGATCACGGTGTTGCCCGACCACAGCGCCGTGAAGGTGGGCATCATGGCGGCGGCGTGGATCAGCGGCGGCAGCACCAGCCAGGCGCTCGGATCGATCCGGGCGCCGGTGCTGGACTGCTGGAACTCGTCGGCGACCGGTTCACCGGTGTAGAAGTCGATGCCGCCGCCGAGGACGCGCCACATGTCCTCCTGCCGCCACATGACGCCTTTCGGCATGCCGGTCGTCCCGCCGGTGTACATCATGAACAGGTCGTCGGCGCTGCGTTCGACCACCGGACGGTCCGTCGCTCCGGCGGCGAGGGCCGAC
Organism: Nocardia sp. NPDC004718; assembly: GCF_053601535.1. Classification (NCBI taxonomy): domain Bacteria; kingdom Bacillati; phylum Actinomycetota; class Actinomycetes; order Mycobacteriales; family Nocardiaceae; genus Nocardia; species Nocardia sp. NPDC004718. The sequence continues at coordinate 28,282 of NZ_JBSGCA010000044.1, read as the reverse complement.
TCGTACGACGTCGCCACATCGTCCAGGTCCGGCGAGGATTCGTCGGCGACGCGAATCATGTGCCGCAATCCGGGCGTTCGCTGCCCGGCCTCCCGGACGGCGGCGCCGTAACAGGAGTGGTGCACGATCACTTCGAGATCCGCGTTCTCGTAGACGTAGGCCAGTTCGGCGACGCCGTACCGGTAATTGATGTTGATCGGGACGGCGGCGAGCTTGAAGCACTCGATCAGCGTCTCCATCGTCTCGATGCTGTTGTGCATCTGGAAACCAACATGCGTTCCCGCGCCCACACCGATGCTCGCCAGATGGTGCGCGAGCCGATTGGCGCGGATGTCGAGTTCGCGGTAGGTCACGCGACGGCCGGACTGGATGAGAGCCACCCGCTCGGGCATGGCGTCCACGGAGTGCTCGAAGAGGTCGGCGAAGTTGTTGGCCATGTCGTTCCATCTCTGGGTGGTGCGGTCAGACGACGGTGAGCGGAAGGGGTATCCCCCGGTCGGTGAAGGTGAAGGCCGCGCCGGTGCTGAACCGGGTCAGCGCGACCTCCGTCGCCTCCCGGAACGGTGTGTCGCCGAGCGTGATCGCGGCATGCCAGCCCTCCTCCCCCGCGGCGACGACCTCGGCGGAGAAACGCGGGTTCACACCGCGGACCAGGGCGTTCAGCGGCTGCAGGTGCTCGGGGTCGAGCATCGAAGGCCACGTGCCGTCGGTGTGCGCGCCACTGGCGGCCGGGAACGTCACCGTGACCGTGTCGCCGACGGCCCCGATCTCGATTCCGGTGTACGGCAAGGGATTCAGGGCGGGGTGCAACCGCAGTACCGTCGCCAGCGCCGCGGCGTCGTCACCGAGACCGAGACAATCGCGCAGGCGTTCACTGGTGAGCCCGGCGATGCCCGCGAACTGTTTACGTCCGATCTCCAGCGCCACGTCGGCGTCCACCCGAGCGCGCACCGCGATCAGGAAACCCAGGGTGAGCAGGTGATGTTGCAGACATACCTCGTCGGCGAGCCGAACCAGCGCGGAGCGGGAGAAGTCCGCGAAACGCACATCGCTGAGCAAGGGGCCGGAGTAGTCCGGCCGCCCTTCGTCGGCGGGGTCGATCGCGGCCAGATCCAGTCCGGCCGCCACCGACCCGGCGACCAGGTCGGCGTTGGCGGGCACCGGCGGCGGTACGTGCGCCGGGTCGATCACGACCGTCCACGCGCACACCGGCTTGCGATCGGCCGGACGGCGGGGCGGGCGGTGGATCGGCCGGACCTGGGCATGCGGATCGGTGGCCAGCGCGGTCGCGTCGAAGGTCGGGTCCTCGATGTCGTGGCACATCGACACGACGAAGTCCTCGCCCATCGGTTCCACGTCGGCGAGCGCACCGCAGTGGTCGAGCCAGAACTCGCCGTGGTGGTGGTCGTCGACCCGGAAACGGAAGTCCATGAACTGCGGTGGAGCGCCGATGTCCAGTTGCAGTCCCTTGAAGATGGTCTCCACGCCGTCACCCGCGAAGCCGAGCGCCCGCTGCATGCGCCGGGTGTAGACCGGGCTGGCCACCTGCCACTCCTCGATGGCGATCTCGGTCATGCCCTCGCGGCCGAACGCGGCGATCGAGTGCGCCATGCCGGAGCGGTCGATGAGGTGCCCGCACAGCAGCAGTTCGGGCAGCAGCGCGGCCAGGGCGCCGCGGTCCAGTTCGGCGAAACGGCTCTGTGGTCCGGCCATGTCGGTCACCACAGCGAGGCGGGCGATTCGCCGACGCGATACCAGCCGGGCAGCGGCGCGCCGGAGACCGAGCGCTCGATGCGCTTCTGCATCCCCGGGGTGAGCGCCTTGTCGGTGATCATCTCGACGAACAGCGCCGAGACATTGCCGAAGTCGAAGAAGTCGCGCTGCCAGGACCATTGGAAGTCGCCGCCGTAGCGGAACCAGCTACCGCCGATGCCCTCGGGCGAGTAATTGCGCCCATCCGGACGTGTCGCCTCGCTGATCTGCTTCCAGAACCCGATGACGGTGCCGGTGCGGTCGTCGACCACGAATTCCTGGTACGGGTAGGTCCAGCCCTCCAGCCCGGCCATCTCCTGGCCGAGGGCCAGATCGCGGATCTCGTCGCGTCCGACGGCCATGAATTCCTGGGTGGGTCCGTAGTTCCAGCCGTAGGTGGCGTCCTCGGTGTACATCTGCGCGAGGGGCTTCCAGTCGCCCTTCTCCTCGCAGCGCTGGTTCTCCACGATCCAGCGCTGAATCATCTCGTCGAGCTCGGCGCGGTCGAAACCCGGCATCAGTCGGTACCTTTCGGAGCGGAGTCGGTCGCGCCTTCGTCGGCGATCGACAGGGCTTGGGTGGGGCAATAACGGATCGCGTCCGCTACGGCGGGCCGGAGTTCGGCGTCCGGTACGTCGTGCCGGATTTCGACCTGCCCGCGTCTGGGCACCGTGAACACCTCGGGTGCCTCGGCTTGGCAGACCGCGTGCCCTTGGCACAGATCGAGATCGGCGCGGATTCTCATGACCGGCTCCGCACGGGCCTGCGCGGCGCTCCCGGCATGCGGATCCGTTGGGATGGACGGCTCATCGGGTCTCCACGGTGATGGGTAGGTGCGCGAAGCCACGCACATTGGACGAATGAACCCGGGCGATACCGGAATCGAGGACGTCATAGGCGGCGACGCGGGACGCGAACTCCCGTAGCGCCACCGTCGCTTCCAAACGAGCCAGGTGCGCCCCCAGACAGAAATGCACACCCGCCCCGAAACTGGCCAGCCCGGACCTGTCGGCACGATCGAGGCGGAAACTGTCACCATCGCCGAACACCGCCGGATCCCGGTTGGCCGAACCGATCAGCAACAACACCTTCGCCCCCGCCGGAATCACCCCGCCGTGATACGCCAGGTCCTCGGTCGCGGTGCGGGCGACCATCTGACTGGAAGTGTCATAACGCAGGGTCTCCTCCACCCAGCCGGACACCAGATCCGGATCGGCGACGACCTTCGCGTACTCCCCCGGATAACGCGCACCCCAATACAGCGCATTACCCAGCAATTTGGTGGTGGTCTCGTTACCCGCCACCACCATCAAGAACAGGAAACCGATGATCTCCGCATCGGTGAGCCTGTCACCATCGATCTCGGCGCTCAGCAAGGCCGAGGTCAGATCCTCTTTCGGGGCGCGCCGACGCTCGGCCACCATCTCCGTGTAGTAGCCCAGCAATTCGATCGATGCCTCGACAGCGGCCATCGGGACATCCAGCACACCGTCCTCACGATGCACCACCAGATCCGCCAACCGCCGAATCTCCACCCGATCCACCACCGCAACCCCCATCAACTCCGAGATCACATCCATCGGCAACTTGCCCGCCACCTCATCGATCCAGTCGAAGGCGGCGGCACCGGACAACGCGGGCTCCAGATACGACAGCGTCAACTCCCGGATCCGCTCCTCCAACCCCGCGACACGTTTCGGCGTGAACCCCTTGAACACCAACCGCCGCATCCGCATATGCCGGGGATCGTCCATCGCCAGAAACGACATCACCCGATGCGCATGCCGACCCCACGCGGCCGGATCCAACGACACCCCATTCGCACTCGACAGCCGCACACTGTCGCGCAACGCCCCCACCACATCCCCATGCCGCGACAACGCCCAAAACCCCAGACCCGGGTTGTGATACAGCGGCGCCTCCTCCCGCAGCCGCCGATACGTCGGATACGGATCCTCATGCAACCCATAGTCATACGGGTCGAACACCAGCGGCCCCACCACAGCCGTCATCGCCCACACTCCCAAACCGATAACAAGTTCTCAACACGGATTGTCCGCGCGACGCTCAGTAGAGACACATAGCTGGACATGTGTCTGGACGGTACCACTGACTGTTTTTCAGGACAATCCCGCACGAGCCATCTCGGGAGAAGAAAGGCCGCCGTCCGATCACCCGGCCGATGCACACCCCGAACCAAGAACACGTTCTTGTAGACAGTTCAGCGATCGGACTAGATTCCATACAGCTGTCCAGACGCGTCGGTTCGGAGCAAGCGGCCACCTTCGCCGATGCCGTCACGCGGGGAGCGCACGGCAGCTCGTCGAACGACCAGACAAGGATTCCATGCGATTCGGCATCGTCCTGTTCACCAGCGACCGTGGCATCACTCCCGCCGCGGCGGCCCGAACGGCCGAGCAGGCGGGGTTCGCCTCCTTCTACGTCCCCGAGCACACCCACATCCCGGTCGTGCGCAACGCGGCGCACCCGCAGACCGGCGACGCGTCGCTATCCGACGACCGCTACCTGCGCACACTGGACCCGTGGGTCGCACTGTCCATGGCGGCGGCAGTCACCGAACGCATCGAGCTGGCCACCGCCGTCGCGCTCCCCGTGGAGCACGACCCGATCACCCTGGCCAAGACGATCGCCTCACTGGACCACCTCTCCGGTGGCCGGGTCGTGCTGGGGGCCGGATTCGGCTGGAACACCGACGAACTCGCCGATCACGGAGTACCCGCGAACAAGCGGCGCCCCGTGCTGCGCGAATACCTGGCGGCGATACGGGCGCTGTGGAGCCGGGACGAGAGCAGGGAAGTTGCTCGAACGAAATAGCGACACTACCATCTAGACACATGTCCGAAAGCAATTCCAGAACCGTCGAAGCGACACGGCGGCGCTTGTCCGGAAAGCAGGCCGACACCGTCGACAAGCTCACCCGATCGGCGTTGGAAGTGCTTTCCCGGGCGGGTTTCGCCGGCATGACCATCCGGATGGTGGCCGCCAACGCCAAGGTCGGCACCGCCACCGCGTACACCTATTTCTCCTCCAAGGAGCACTTGGTCGCGGAGATCTTCTGGCGCAGGCTGCGCGCACAACCCTCCCCGGTGAGCGAGGATCCGGACACCACCGTGCGGGTGATCGCCGAACTCCGCAGCATCGCGTTGCTGGTCGCCGACGAACCGGAATTGTCCGGCGCGGTCACCAGCGCGCTGCTCGGGCGCGATCCCGACGTCGAGCATTTGCGTTCGCGCATCGGCTTGGAAATTCGCACCCGCCTCGCGCACGCGCTGTCCGGAAATCCCGACGCGGATATTCTGAAATCCCTCGAATTGCTCTACGCGGGTGCGCTTGTCCACGCCGGGATGGGCTACGAATCGTATTCCGACATCGCGGACCGCATCGAGCGGTCCGCGCTGCTCATCCTGAAGTGACGCGGCGCATTCCGCGCCACTTCAGGCCAGGCCCAATTTCAGCGACGCGCCGCCGTCGACGAACATCTGCAAACCGGTCACATAGCGCGACTCGTCGATTTCACCGCCGCACCCCGGCCCGAGCGGGGTGATCGTTGATGCCGAAGCGGCCACGCCACCTCGATTCACCACTGGTCACGACCGTCATCAAGTACATGTCCAGAGCGCAGACCTGGGCGTACCGCCGCAGCGGAGGGCGCGTCGGCGCACGATGGCGGATCGGCGCCGGCTTCCGCAAGCCGGTACCCACCTTGCTGCTCGAGCATCGGGGCCGGAGGTCGGGCAAGCTGTTCACCGCCCCGCTGCTGTACCTCGTCGACGGCGCCGACCTGGTGGTGGTCGCCTCGCAAGGCGGGTTGCCGAATCACCCCCAGTGGTACTTCAACCTCCTGGCACATCCCGTCACCCGGGTACAGGTCGGGGCCGAGCATCGACGCGTCCGCGCCCGCGTGGCGAGCCGGGAGGAGAAGAATCGCTTGTGACCCTTGCTCGTAGCCCTCTACGCGGACTTCGACACCTATCAATCCTGGACGGAGCGCGAGATCCCGGTTCTCATTCTCCAGCCGGAGGACCGGCCGCACTGACCCGGCGCGTCGAGCGAGGTCCGCGGCCACCCTCCCCCATGATGTTCAGCGTTCCCGGCGCGATGGGCGCCGCCCGCCCGCCGGAGCAGTGCGACGCAATCGATCGACTCGACCGAGGATGGGAGAGCGTGTGGCGAAGATGGGTAGGCGGAAACGGTCCAGGCTGATCACCGCCGGAATGCTGCGGGAGAAGCACCAGCAGGAAGAGCACGGCGCACCGGCGCGACCGGCGCCGCCGCCCCCGGACGAGGTCGAGACGGCCATCGTGCTCGATCTCGACGGGCTCGCCACCCGCGTGCGTGCGCGGCGGCGCGAGATGAAGTGGACCCAGGCGGATGTGGCGGGCAACGGCGGCCCGCCGGCCAAGGTGATCAGCGAGATCGAGCGGTCCCGCAATCCGCGGCCCGGTACCGAGGTGCTCGACCGGCTCGACGCGGGACTCGACTGGCCGCCCGGCACCAGCGCGACGATCCTGCGCGCCGAGCGGGCAGGCGAACTGGCCACGGCGCGCTGAACGCCGGATCCGAAACTCGGCCGGTCGGAGAATTTTTCGATATCTCCGACCGGTCGAGCCGGAACGCTCATCGGTAGCTGTGGGCGCTGCTAGGCTGCTCAGCGACCCTAGACGACTGCCCTTGCGCCGCCGGAGTGCGCGGGTCCGGCCGTGCTGGACGCAGGTGTGAACCCGATGAAGGAATGGACGTAACATGCAACTCCGCGGCATCACTGCGGCAGCGATACTCGCCATCGGCTCGCTGACCGTCGGCGCGGGCGTCGCCCATGGCGAGCCCGCTCCCGACATCACCTACTCGGCCAAGATCATCGACCGGACGGTGGTCGCCGCGCTCCGGGGCGGAACCTTCCAGTTGTCCAAGGCACTGCGCGATCAGCCCGCGGGCGACGAGAACGCGCGACTAACCGAGCGCGACGGGGTGCTCGTCGATCACGCGGGCGCCCCGGCCGACATCACGCAAGTGATCGACGTGGTCGACATCCGGGACCGCGACGGCCACGTCGCGATGACGTTGCCGCTCGACTTCCGGATCGCGGGGACCGCCATTCCGGTCCGCCCGGAGCTGAAGAAGGACAGCACCGTGCTCGAGCTGAAGCCGTCCAGGCCGGAGGGCATCGCGATCACCGAGCCGCTGGTGGCCAAGCCGGTCGCGTCCATGACCGAGAACCAGCGCGCCCGTGACGAATTCGCCAGCCAGTTCGGGCTCGCCACCGCCATAGGCGGTTTCGTCGGCACCGCGATCGGAGCCACGATCGGCTGCCTGGTCACCATCGCCCTCGGCTGCGTGGCCGGTCTGCTGACCGGCGCGAGCCTCGGTGGCATCCTCGGAACCATCGCGGTCGGCGGCCCCACGCTCGTCGTGGCGGGTGTCGACCTGCTCACCACGTTGCAGGCGGCCGACGGCACCACCCGCTTCGCCGACAAGCCCGTCCAAACCGCTCCGGTCCAGACCAAGTAGCCGAATCCCGGCGGCGCAGCGCGCCGCCGGGCGGGCTTCCGATCGACCGCGTCGCTAGAGCGGCGCGGTCGTCGTGTTCGAGCGACCCACGCGCTCGTCGTTGATCAAGTGATAGGCGCGGCCCAGATCGTCGAGCGCACGCTCCCATCTGGTGTCCGCGTCTTGGCCACGAGGATTGCGGCTGAGCAGCAGCAGGACCTCGGCCGCGTCCGCCGACCGCGCGGCGGCGTCCAGCAGCACCGGCACCGGTTCCACGGTGATGCCCGCCGCCAGCGCGCCGATACGGTCGTGCAGCCAGTGCGCGTCGAAACGCGCCTGCTCCGTAGGGTTCTCTCCGTTCACCGGCAGGGTGCTGACCGCGGCGGCCCGTGCGGCCTCCTCGTCGTCCATCGTGGTGGTGACGACGTCGCGCAGCTCGCTGCTCGCGATCCGGTGTAGCAAACCGATCAGTAGGACACGTTCGGCGTCCGGACCGTGCAGACCTGTCTCACCCGCCCGTGCGCCGACCTCGTCCGGGTCGACGCGCAAGATCGACAGAACCGCTCGCAACTGCGCAATCGTTACCACTTCGTCCGCCCCTCCTCATCGTCGCGGCCCCACCATCACACCCTCGGCGACAGCCTGCCAAACGCGAGGCGCGTTAACCGTCCGGTAGCCCTTTTGCCGATACGGCGTGTCTTCACACTGCGTTCCAGCTCACCTCGAACCGCAGGGTAAACGGGGGTCCAACTTGGGTACTCCAGACATCATGAGAGCGATACCGGCGCGGGTCACTGGTGACACGACCACGTCCGCAGTGCGCGAATCCGAACACGGCGGTGCGATCGCGAGCATGAGATGGCGGCGGATCAGGGAGGTGATCGCCACCCGAACCGTCTCCGATGCCACGCGAGAGGTCTCCATCGAGGTGGGGAAACCGCAGATGGCACCGGGTGACACCGGTGTGGTGTGCGGTTTCCGCATCCAGGGAATCGGCGAACGATGGGCGCACGGCGTCGATTCCATCGCCGCGCTCTACCGTGCGTTCCAGGACATCGCCCAAGAGCTGCGGCAGGCGAACAGCCACGGCGCGCACTTCGCGGTGACCGAGCCGTCCGACCCCGGCTTCCCTGCCGCGCCCACCCGTCCCTCGCGCGCCGCCACGACGGTCGCCTACGAGCCGCAGGCGCTCATCGCGGCCCGCACCCTCTACGAAGCCGACAGCTCGTTGTCGATCATCATCGGCAGGCCGTATCTCGCGGCCGACCGGCGCGAACACCTGTGCCGGTTCCATATCAGCAAGCAGGGCGCGTCGCTGGCCAGCGGCATCGATGAGATCCAGGCCCTGCACAGCGCGATCAGTATGATCAGCGAACGCCTCGCACTGCCGCAGGATTGGCCGGTCAGCCGCCTGTCCTGAGGCCCGCGCGCACAATTTCGCGACGAACCGCCCAGCCGGTCCGGATTCGGCATCGAATCATCGGTTGGTGGATCGTCGTTCGACCGGCGTAGATCTCCCGGCGCCATGAGCCGTCCGGCGGCCGCCCCCACGTCCGGAACCAGACCGTGGCGAGGCCGCGGCGTCGCCAGGAGGGAACTGCCCATGGAATTCATCTCGCCGGTGGACGCCCTGTTCCTCATCGCGGAATCACGCGAGCATCCGATGCACGTCGGTTCGCTGTCCATCTTCGACCCCGTGGAGGGCACCGGACCCGAATTCGCCCGGCGCGCGTACGCCACGCTGGCGGCCGACCAGAACTTCCACCCCACGTTCCGCAAGCGCCCGGCTCGCCTGTTCGGCACTCCCCAGCTGGCCTGGACCGTGGACAGCGCCGTCGAGCTCGACTACCACGTCCAGCGGTGGGCGCTGCCGGAAGCGGGTGGCCTGGACGCCCTGACCGAGGTGACCGCGGGATTGCACAGCACCCTGCTCGACCGGCACCGGCCGCTGTGGGAAGCGCATCTGGTCGAAGGGCTCGCCGGCGACCGGGTCGGCTTGTACGCGAAGATGCACCACGCCCTCATCGACGGCGTCGGCGCCCAGCGCCTGTTGCAGCGAACGCTCACCACCGACCCGGAATCCGGCGAAGCGCTGGTGCCCTGGCATCTCCCGCCTTCGACCGGGCACCGCCCGAATCCCCCGCACAGGCAAACGCTCGGCACCCGGGCGCGCGCCCTGCTCGCCGCGGCGGGCTCGGCGCCTTCGGCCCTGCGCCTTGCCCGTACCGCGCTGCTCGAGCAGCAGTTGACGCTGCCCTTCGCCGCACCGCGCACCATGTTCAACGTCCCGATCGGCGGGGCCCGCCGCTGCGCCGCCCGCTCGTGGCCGCTGGACCGGATCCGCCAGGTCAAGAAGATGACCGGCACCACGCTCAACGACGTGGTGCTGGCAATGTCGGCGGGTGCGCTGCGCACCTACCTGCTCGAACACGTCGCCTTGCCGGACAAGCCGCTGATCGCCATGGTGCCGGTCTCGCTGCGTCCCGAATCCGACGACGGTGACGGCGGGGGCAACGCCGTGGCGGCGCTGCTGTGCAATCTGGCCACCGACCTGCCCGACCCGGCCGCACGGCTGGCGGCGATCAGCTCCTCGATGCATCGCAGCAAAGAGATCTACCGCGCGCTGTCCCCCGTCCAAGCGGTTTCGTTGTCGGCGCTGACGCTCAGTCCCCTCGCCCTGTCACTGCTGCTTCCCGCCACGGTCGCGCTGACCAGCCCGCCGTTCAACATCGTCATCTCCAATATTCCGGGACCCCGTGAACCGCAGTACTGGAATGGAGCTCGCGTCGCGGCCAGCTATCCGCTGTCGATCCCGCTCGACGGGCAGGCGGTGAACATCACCCTCACCAGCAATGCCGACAGCCTGGACATCGGCATCGTCGCCTGCCGCCGCAGCGTGCCGGACGTGGCCAGGCTGCTCGATCACCTGGAATCCGCGTTGACCGACCTGGAGGACACCGTCTACTGACCGCCGGGCGCCGCCGCCGGACGGTCAGGGCGATCCCGCGGTGCCCAGACCGTTGATCGACGGCGGTAGCTCCGGTTCGGCCGCGCCGGGACCGGCCAGCAGACGCTTGAGTATCTTGCCGGTGTCGCCGCGCGGCAATGCCGAGAGGAAGGTGACGTCGCGCGGCACCGAGAAGCGGCTCAAGCGGTTGCGGATGTAGGTGCGCACCATGTCCGAATCCAGGCCGGACCCTTCGCGTTTCACCACGAACGCCGCGAGCCGCTGGCCGAACTCGCGGTCCGGCACACCGACCACGGCGACGTCGCTGACCTGCGGCAGGTGCGCGAGCGCCTCCTCGACCGGGCGCGGGAAGACGTTCTCGCCACCGGAGATGATCATCTCGTCGTCTCGTCCCGCGATGAACAACCGGCCCGCGGCGTCGAGGTAGCCGAGGTCGCCGGTGTCGAGCATGCCGTGCGCCTCGTCCGGTGGCGCGGAGTTGACGTAGCCGTCGAACAGCATGTGGTTGCCGACGAAGATGTGTCCCGTAGCGCCGATCGGGAGTCTGCGGTGATCCGGCCCGAGCACGGCGATCTTGGTGCCCAGCGGCGGGCGTCCCGCCGTGGTCGGCGAGGTGTGCAGGTCCTCGGGGGTCGCGATGGTCGCCCAGGAGACCTCGGTGGATCCGTAGACGTTGTAGAGCACGTCGCCGTAGGCTTCCATGAACCGCTCGACGGTCGCGCCTGCCAGTGGCGCACCGCAGCTGATCATGTGCCGCAGGCTGGAGGTGTCGTAGCGAGCACGCACGTGCGCGGGGAGGTCGAGGATGCGCTGCACCATGGTCGGCACGACGATCACCGTGTTGACCCGGTGCTCGGCGATGCGGCGCAGGCAGTCCTCCGCGTCGAACCGTTCGGCCAGCACCACGGTCGCGCGCAGCGCGGTGCTCAGTTGCAGGCCGGCCAACCCCCAGGTGTGGAACAGCGGCGCCGGGATCAGCATGGTCTCGTTCACCTGCATCGGGATGCGCGACAGCAATGCCGCGATGGACCCGAAGCCCTTCGGATGCGGCCTGCGCGCGCCCTTGGGCGTCCCGCTGGTCCCGGAGGTGAGCACGACGAGCCGTCCCGGCTGGGCAGGCGTACGGAAAGTCGTGTGCCCCTCCGCCACCAGTTGGTCCACGGTGGTCCGGTCGGGTACCGGCGGACGCTCGTCGGTGTTGTAGCGCGGGATGTCGGCGTGCAGATAGCGCACCAACTCCTCGAGGTCACCGTCGACGAACAGCGCCGACAGACGGTCGCGCTGGACGATCTCCTCGATGGTGCGGCCCGCCAGCCCGGCGTTCAGCAGTGCCACGTCCACACCCAGTTTGCCTGCGGCGACCATGCATTCGACCATGGCCGCGTGGTTGCGCGCCAGCAGGCCGATGGCGTCGCCCGGGCCGAGGTCGTGCGCGGCCATCGCCGCGGCCAGCGCGTTGGTGCGCTCGTGCATGTCGGCGAAGGACCGGGTGCCGCGGTCGTCGATGATCGCGGTCCGCTCCGGGGCGTACGCCGCGCCCGCGGCGTATCCGCCCGCCAGGTTGAAACCCCATTTCGCCAGTGAGCGCAGCTGTTTGAGACTCCGATCGAAACGAACCGGCAACACGACGCCGGTGGCCACCATCTGCCGCGCCACACCCGCGTTGCGCCGGATCGGCGAATCCTCGCCGTTGACGACCAAGGAGGTCCGCGCGCCCTTGGCGACGTCGGCCACCCGCTTCAGTCCGGCCTTGGTCCACTCGCCGATCGCCCCATTGGACAGCTCGCCCACCCGCGGGTGTACCCGGCTCGGCGCGAAATACGTGACGGTGACCTTGGTGCGGTCCTCGTCTCCGTGCAGTCGCACCGACGCGAAGCTGCCGAGTGCGGCGTATTGCATCTCGAAGCTCTCGTACCACCGGCCCACGCTGAGCCGGATCTGGTGAGTGCGTATGCCCGACCCGTAGGTGCCGACGCGCATCTGCCAGACCACATCGCCGTCGGCGGACTGGATCTGCTCGCACGCGCCGATACCGGTGAACATGCGCGGATATGTCTGCGGTTCGAGCAGCAGATCCCAGATGGTCTTGCGGGCGATCGCGAATTCGGCGACTACGTCGATGACATCGGTAACCAACTTGTGCACTTCTCGTCGGCCGGTTCGAAGAACTTCGGGTCGGCGGGTAGCTCCTTTGTAACGTCAGTCACAAGCGAGGTCAAGTAGCCAGGGCTTCGTCGCCATTACCAGCGATACGCAGGAAATACGCTGCGATTGCGCAGCATTCACCTGAACCTGGGAACCGACCCAAATCACTCGCGCGGCACCTGTGAATCAGCCCAACGATCCTCCGAACTCCCGCCGGGCGGCGACCTCCCACCTAACGTCACAGACGCCCGCTCGGCAGGACCCCACGCCGGCTGGAGAAGTTATGGACGACAAGCCCGCACGACGAATCGCGCACGCCCGCGCCGAGGAGATCCTCGATTTCTTCGGCAAATGCCGAGCGTGCGGATATCCCGCTTACGCGGCGAGCACCACGCTGCGCTACGACAACGGCGACCTGGAGACCAAGATCATCGCCAGCTGCGCCCTGCCCTGCGGCTGGACAGGCGAGGTCTCCGCCACACCGATGACCGGCGCGGCCGCCCGTCCACGCACGTGAGCGAACTCAGGCCGCGCTCGAAACGAGTTCTTCCGGGCCGAGCGCGCGTTCGCGCAGGTCTTTGAGAATCCTGGCGAGAATCCGCGACACCTGCATCTGGGACACACCAAGCTCTTCGGCGATCTGACTCTGGGTCCGCGACTCGTAGAAGCGCATGACCAGCACCTGCCGATCGCGCGGCGGCAACTCGGCGATGAGCGGACGCACGGCCATCGCCTGCTCCAGCAGGTCGTAGCACGGTTCCTCGGAGCCCAGCGTGTCGGCGAGCGACTGCGGCGCACCGTCGCCGTCCTCTCGGCCTGCCGCGTCCAGCGAATTGGCCTGGTAGGCGTTGCCCGCGATGAGCGCCTGCGTCACCTCACCGAGGTCGACGTCCAGCTCCTCGGCGATCTCCCTGGCCGTCGGCATCCGGCCGAGACGATGCGACAACGTCTCGGTGACCGGGCCGACGCGCAGCTGTATCTCCTTGAGCCTGCGCGGCACTCGCAGCGACCACGTGTTGTCGCGGAAGTGCCTGCGCACCTCGCCCATGATGGTGGGGACCGCGAATCCGAGGAAGGAACTGCCGCGCGAGACGTCGAAACGGTCCACCGCGAGCACGAGCCCGACTCGGGCGATCTGCAGCAGATCCTCATAGTTCTCGCCGCGGCCGGAGAACTTCCTGGCGATGTGCTCGGCGAGCGGAAGACACCGCCGGGTCACCTCCTCGCGCAGCGCAGCGCGGTGCGGATCACCCTCGTCCATCGCGGCCATCTTCTCGAACCACGGCTCGATGTTGTCGTAGCTGTCACCCCGGGTGCGCCTCGCCGTGCCATTTCCGTCGGTCGTGAACTCACGTGTCATCAAATGGTCCTCGTTCCCAACTGAATTCGATAACGGTCGGGTACCCGCCGAGTTCGGAATCAAAAGGGTCACGGGAAATCGACAGCGAGCGGGTGAGCATGCGCACGAGTTCCCAGCTCAACGGATCGCTGCGGAACTCGTCGCCGACCACGGCGACGGCGTCGACACGCACGCTCATCCGGCCGAGGCCGTAGGTGAACGCGCAGCCGAGCATCGAGCCCGGCATGGCGTCCGCCAGCAGCATCGTGACAGCCTCGTTGATCGACAAGCGGATGTCCGAGGCGGCGTCGAGCGGAACCTCGGCGACCAGGCACACGGTGTCGGTCATCGCGCGGATCAAGGCGAGGTGTCGCGCGTCGGCGGGGATCCGCACCGTGACCGTGGCGGTCTCGGTGGCGAGCGCGCCGAACGCGCACGTGATCACCCGCATCACACCGTGGCGAGTTGCGCTTGCCACATCCAGTGCAACTGCTCCAGCCGCGCCGCGATCGCCAGGAACAGATCCTGGGTCACCGGATCGGCCTTCTCGGTCGCCGCGATGCGTTCACGCAGCCGCTTGATCACGGCGGCGAGATTGCCGACGATCGTGTCGATGACGTCGGTGTCCTGTTGCCAGCCCTCGCCGATGCCGATCGCGCCGGAATCCTCGGCCACGCTCGCGGCGCGCCCGTCCGGGCTGACTCCCACGGCGGTAGCGCGTTCCGCGGCCGAGTCCGTGAACTCCCGTGCCACGGTCACCAATTCATCCAGCGCCAGGTGCACCGACCGGAAGTTGGAGCCGATCACGTTCCAGTGCGCCTGCTTCGCGATCAGCGACAGGTCGATCAGGTCGACCACCGTCCCCTGGAGGGTTTCTCCCGCGACGCGCTGCTGCTCCGGGTTCAAAGTACTGGTGATGGGTTGGGACATCGCGCTGAACCTTTCTGCCATCGATCGGGACACCGACGGTCTACCCAGCTCTGCGGCGATAAACCCCCCGGTAGCTTCTACAGCGGGACGAAACGGGGTGTGCGCCCCGGCCCCTCGCCGGTCGCGCAGCGGACAGAAAGAGCACGAGAACGGCGGTGACCTCCGGCTCGGAGGGCGTACCGTCACCTGCCCCGGGGATGAGCGATCACTCACAGATCTTTGCCATATCGGCAACTATTGTTGCTGGCTTGACCGATTTCCGGGCACCGTGCGGTATGACCGAGAAAGAGCACATGGACGTAGCGGCCGTTTCATCGGCGACGCCGACTCCGGCACGGGCGCGCCGGGACACCGAGCAGTTCTCCGCCGACCTCGAGCGAGCGAACTGTGCCCGAGTACTCGGCGCTCGACGGCACGGCATGGATTCGCTGCTGCCGCCCCCGCAGGGCTGACCGGTTCCGGACACCTGCTGCACTATGGTGTGATCCACACAACACGGGAGGCGCGGTATGCCGGAACGGACCGCCACGCCCTTACGGGCGGCCACGATGCCCGACTTCGCCGCTCGGATCTCGACGCCGGGCTACGACCGATCCCGGATCACCACCGGCATAGTGCATTTCGGCGTCGGCGGCTTCCATCGAGCGCACCAGGCGATGTACGTCGACCGATTGCTCGAACGCGGCCTCGGGGACGAGTGGGGCATCTGCGGAGTCGGCGTGCTGCCCGGCGATCGACGCATGCGCGACGTGCTGCGGGCGCAGGACGGCTTGTACACGCTGTCGACGGTCGCGCCGGACGGCACGTGGACCACGCGCGCGATCGGCTCGCTGGTCGACTACCGGTACGCGCCGGACGATCCCGAGACCGTCGTGGCGAAGCTCGCCGATGCGTCGACCCGGATCGTCTCACTCACCATTACCGAGGGTGGCTACCACATCGCCGCCGCTACCGGCGAATTCGACCCGGATGACCCCGGAATCCGCGCCGATCTGACCGGGAGCGCTCCGCCCGGTACCGTTTTCGGGCTCGTCACCGAGGCGCTGGCCCGCCGCCGATCCCGCGATATCGCGCCGTTCACCGTGCTGTCCTGCGACAACATCGAGGGCAACGGGAACGTCGCGCGCCGCATGTTCGGCGCGTTCGCCACGCTGCGCGATCCTGGGCTCGGAGCCTGGGTGACGGAGCAGGTGCGCTTCCCGAATTCCATGGTGGACCGGATCACCCCGGTGACCCCGCCCGGAGCGACCGGCGAGATCGAGCGGCGCTACGGGCTCACCGACCGCTGGCCGGTGGTCACCGAGCCGTTCGCGCAGTGGGTGCTGGAGGATTCGTTCGGACTCGGCCGTCCGGACTTCGAAGAGGTCGGCGTGCAGGTCGTCGCCGACGTCACCCCCTACGAACTGATGAAACTTCGGTTGCTGAACGCGAGCCACCAGGCGCTGTGCTACTTCGCGTACCTGAGCGGCTATCGGCTGGTGCACGAAGCGGCACAGGATCCGGTCTTCCGGCGGTTCCTGACCCGCTACATGGACGCCGAGGCGACGCCGACGCTGCGCGCGGTCCCCGGGGTCGACCTGGGCGACTACAAGCGGACGCTGCTCGACCGGTTCGCCAATCCCGCGATCGGCGACACCATCGCCCGGCTGTGCGCGGAGTCCTCGGACCGGATCCCGAAGTGGCTGCTTCCGGTTGTCCGGGCGCAACTCGGCAGCGGCGGCCCGATCGAATGCGCGGCGGCGGTCGTCGCCAGCTGGGCACGCTACGCCGAGGGCGTGGACGAGCACGGGCTCCCGATCGAGATCGTGGACCGGCTTCGCGACCGGCTGGTCCCCCTCGCGCGGCGGCAGCGCGAGCAGCCCACCGCTTTCCTCGGCGAACGATCCTTGTTCGGTGATCTGATCGACCACCCCCGGTTCGTGACCGCGTATCTGGCGGCGCTGGACAGCCTGCGCACCAGGGGCGCGCACGCGACCGTCGAACAGTTGGCCGGTTAGCGCGGGGTGACGCGGGCGACCGCCCGGCAGTCCGCGCCGACGGCGAACCACACGTGCAGGCTCGAATCGGTCCGTCGGGCGACGAGCTCGACGTCCTCGCCGCATCGCACCGGTTTCCCGTACTCGACCACCACACGGTGCGGACCCGATTTCAGTTCGGCGTAATCGGCCAGGACTTCTTCGAGCGCGGTGAGGTAGACCGCGTTGTTCATATGGTCGAGCAGGTCTATGTCGGTGGCCCGTAGCGGGAAGGGCCGGATCTGCACCCCGGGCTCGCCCGCCGCGGGCATGGGATCGGTGAGCTCGGCTTTCCAGCGGAGCCGGTGCTCGGTCGTACAGGCCAGCATGGGGGCGAGGAACCGGTCGCTCATCCGCGCGGGTACGCCCGATTCGGTGCCGAAATGGATCAGGAAGCTCTCGGTCTCCACCAGCCCACCAGCGCTGCCGCCGATCTGGACCCGCATCGTGCACCACCGGGTCGACGTCGCCGAAGGCCATCGCCGCAACGTCGCCGACTCACCGAATCCGAGCGGTTTGAGCGCGTCGATCACCGTCCTGCGGATCACCCACAGGCGATGGATATCGCCGTCCTCGAGGACCTCGAGATGGTCGTAGCCGACGTCCTGCAGATAGCGCGCGACACCGTCGAGTCGAAGGCGCTGGTCACGATCGGTGTCGGCGAGGCGCACGGGCCATCCCGTCTCGAACGGAGTCAGGACGGCCGGCGGTTCCGGCAGCACGCTGGGAATGCCCATGCCCGGATGATGCCAGCTATTTGCCGCAGTTGTGAGTAGCACTGCCCATATCGTCATCTACACGAGAAGATATCGCGTTTTATTAGGCATTTTGGCCCGATTATCGATCACATACGTTTGTCCGCTAACAATTAGCTTTCATTCTCAATGAGGGGTTGCCCCGGAGGTACACATCCGGCGCAGGGTGTCCGCGCGAGTCGCGCGAGGCGGGCCACATCGAGCCTGCCGGGCAGTTGGTACGGCGAGGCCACGGGGATCCCGCGGCCTCACCGTCGTCGCCTATTTCTTCGAACGATCCCGCTTCTCCCGCACCCGCACCGAGATGCGGACCGGCGAGCCGTCGAAACCGAACTCCTCGCGCAACCTGCGCTCCAGGAAGCGCCGGTAGCCTGCCTCCAGGAAGCCGGTGGTGAACAGCACGAACGTGGGCGGCCGGGTGGTCGCCTGGGTGGCGAACAGTACGCGGGGCAACCTGCCGCCGCGCATCGGCGGCGGGGTCGCGGCGATCACTTCCTTCAGCCAGGTGTTGAGCCTGCCCGTCGGAATGCGCTTGTCCCAGGACTCGAGCGCGGTCTCCATCGCGGGCACCAGCTTCTGCACCGCGCGGCCGGTGTGCGCGGAGATGTTCACTCGCTGCGCCCACGGCACCCGGACCAGGTCGCGGTCGACCTCACGCTCCAGTTGCAGCCGACGATCCTCGTCGACCAGGTCCCACTTGTTGAACGCCAGCACCAACGCTCGTCCGGAATCGGCGACCATGCTGATCACCCGCAGATCCTGTTCTGTGATCGGCTGCGAGGCGTCGACCAGCATGATCGCCACCTCCGATGCCTCCAGCGCCGACTTGGTGCGCAACGAGGCGTAGAACTCGGTGCCGCTGGCATTGGCCACCTTGCGGCGCAACCCGGCGGTATCGATGAACTTCCAGACCTTGCCGCCCAGTTCGACGAGGGAGTCGACCGGGTCGACCGTGGTGCCCGCGACATCGTGCACCACGGAGCGCTCGTCGTTCGCCAGCTTGTTGAGCAGGCTCGACTTGCCGACGTTCGGCTTGCCGACCAGCGCCACGCGACGCGGGCCTACGCCGCCGGTCCCCTCGCGCGGAGTCTCGGGAAGCACCTCGAGCACGTCGTCGAGCAAGTCGCCGGTGCCACGGCCGTGGGCGGCGCTGACCATGCGCGGCTCGCCGAGTCCCAGCGACCACAGCGCCGCCGCTTCCGCTTCCACCCGCTGGTCGTCGACCTTGTTGGCGACCAGGATCACCGGGACGGCGGAGCGGCGCAGCTTCCTCACGGCCGCCTCGTCGGTGGCGGTGGCGCCCACCACCGCGTCGACCACGAGCAGGATCGCGTCGGCGGTGTGCATGGCCAGTTCGGCCTGGCGGGCCACCGATTGCTGCAGGCCCTTCGCGTCGGGCTCCCAGCCGCCGGTGTCCTGGACCAGGAACCGCCGACCCGCCCAGTTCGCCTCGTAGGACACGCGGTCGCGGGTCACGCCGGGAATGTCCTCCACGACCGCCTCGCGGCGGCCGAGGATGCGGTTCACCAGCGTCGACTTGCCCACGTTCGGGCGGCCGACCACGGCCAGCGTCGGCATCGCGACGTGCGCCGCGTCCTCGAATTCGCCCTCCAGGTCGGCGAGTTCCCAGTCGGCTTCGTCGCTCCAGACGCCGTCGCCTGCGAGTACGTCCCCACTCATCGGTCCCCTCCGGCTCCACACGTCGAGACCTGCTGCGCGACAACGCGATACAGCTCGTCGATGACCTCGTCCATGGACAGTTCGCTGGTGTCGACCGGTACCGCGTCCTCGGCGGGTCGCAGCGGGGACACCTTGCGGGTCGAGTCGAGGGTGTCGCGGCGCTGCACGTCGGCGAGCACGCCCGCGTAGTCGTCGCCCCGGCCCTCGGCGATGTTCTGCTGATTGCGCCGGTGTGCCCGCGCCTCGGCGGACGCGGTCAGGTAGATCTTGGCGTCGGCGGCGGGCAGCACGACGGTGCCGATGTCGCGTCCCTCCACCACGATCCGCCCCGCGGTCGCCGTGATATCGCGCTGCATGGCGACGAGCAGCTCACGCACCTCGGGCACCGCGGAGACCGCCGAAACCGCCTTGGTGACCGCGTCGCCGCGAATCTCCGACCGCACGTCCTCGCCGTCCAGCTCGATCACCTCGCGGCTGGGATCGGTGCCGATGGACAGCGGCAGCTCCTTCACCGCGGCGCCGATGGCCGCGGAGTCGGTCAGTTCGATGCCCGCCCGCAGCACGCGCAGCGTCGCCACCCGGTACATCGCGCCGGTGTCGAGGTACCGGGCGCCGAGCCGGGTGGCCAGGTGCCGGGACACGCTGGACTTCCCGGTACCCGACGGCCCGTCCATGGCGACCACCAGCGGGCTCGGACCGGCCAACCGCGCCGGCGCCTGCACCGGGATCTCCACACCGTTCACAACGACACCGCCTCGTAGAGTTTGCCGATTTCATCGCGGCCGAGTACGCGCAGCGTGCCGGGCCGTTGGTCGCCCAGCGCGACCGGGCCGATATGAGTGCGGACCAGCCGGATGACCGGATGACCCACCGCGTCGAGCAGGCGGCGCACGATGTGCTTGCGCCCTTCGTGCAACACCACCTTCACCAGGGAACGTCCCTCCCCCAGTTCGAGCACCTGGAAACGGTCCACCTTGGCGGGACCGTCCTCCAGCTCCAGGCCTTCCTTCAACCGCTTGCCGACCGCGCGATTGTTGACCTCGCCCTGCACCGTCGCCAGATAGGTCTTGGAGACCTCGAAGGACGGGTGCATCAGCCGATGCGCCAGATCGCCGTCGTTGGTCAGCAGCAGCAGGCCCTCGGTGTCGGCGTCGAGTCGCCCGACGTGAAACAGCCGCTGACCCGCGGCGATCCGCTCGGCCACGATGTCGCCGACGCAGGGGCGCCCCAGATCGTCGGACATGGTCGACTGCCAGCCCTTGGGCTTGTTCAGCGCGACGTGCACCAGTTCCTCGCGCACCACCACGCGCGTGCCGTCGACCCGCACCACCGCGTGCTGCGGGTCGATGCGCAGGCCCTGCTCGCGCACGATCATGCCGTCGACCTCGACGCGGCCCTGCGCGATCATCTCCTCGGCGGCCCGGCGCGAGGCCACGCCCGCCTTGGCGAGAACCTTCTGCAACCGCTCCCCTTCGCCCCACGGGAGCTTGGTGTGGCCGCCGGACGAGTCCGGCTCCACGTTCTGGTGGCGCGCGGGCTTGGCGTTACTCAGCAGCGGCGGTGGCGCGACCTGCCGCTGCGGCTTGGGCTTCTTCTTGTTCGCCGCGGCCGCGTGCCGCTGCGGGTTCGGAGCCGGGGTGGATCCGCGTCGGTCCGCTCGGCCCACGCCGCCCTGCTGGGCGCCGCGGGCAGCCATACCCCGTTGGGCCGAACGGGCGTCGCGTGAGCTCGAGTTGCGGCTCGCGCCGCCTCGTTCGGGCTGTGCGCCGCGTTTCCTACGATCCGGTGTGCCATCTCGGCGAGCGGGCGTATTCATGGTGTCCTGTCATTCTTCGGTGCCGAGGTCCAAATCGGCCTCGGCGGGTTTCCTCAACCTGGTGTACCGGGGATCCGTCTCCAGGCTCTCGTTGATCTCGTCGATCAGGTCGACGCCCGGAAGCAGGGGCGCCAGGGGTGGCAGATCGCTCAGCGAAGCGAGTCCGATCCGTTCCAGGAACAGCTCGGTGGTGCGGTACAGCGTCCCGTTGGTCTCCGGGTCCACGCCTGCCTCGGCGATCAGACCCCTGGCCAGCAGCGTGCGCATCACCCCGTCGACGTTCACGCCGCGCACCGCGCTGACCCTGGTCCTGGTCACCGGCTGACGGTATGCCACCACCGCCAGCGTCTCCAAGGCCGCGCGGGTCAGTTTCGATCGGGAGCCGTCGAGCAGCATCCGCTCCACATACGGCGCGTACTCGCTGCGAGTATAGAAGCGCCAGCCGTCACCGACGAAACGCAGATCTATCCCACTGGACCGCGCCGACAACTCCGCGGACATCTCGCGCAGGGTCCGCTCGACGCGTTCGGTGCTGTCGCCCAGTGCGGCCGCGAGCTGGTCTACCGGCGCGGGAACGTCCACGACCAGCAGCATGGCCTCCAGCGCCGAACGGAAGTCGGCGTCCGCGAGCGGTTCGGGGGTGAGTTCCACCACTGCCTCGCTCACGACCGCGCCTCACCGGAGTTCGCCTCCGCCGTGCGCGAACGCGCGCTGTGCTCGCTCACCCGTAGTCCTCCTCGATAGTCACGGTGTCCACCTGTTGCGCGGCCTCGTCGCCGATCCAGCTGACCGCCAAGGGACCGAGCGGATCGGGCTGATCGAACTCGATCGTCTTGCCGCGATACAGCTCGAGCAGCGCCAGGAAGCGGGCGACGATCTGGACCGGTACCTCGCAGTCGGCGACCAGCTCGCCGAAGGATGTCCACGCACCCGCACCACGCTGTTTGAGCCGCTCCAGCACCAGTGCCGCCTGCTCGGCCACCGAGATCGCGTGCGTGTGCAAGTGGTCGAGCCCGACCTTGGGTACCGGACGGGGCCGGAAGGCCGCCGCGGCGATCGCGGCGAACTCGGCCGCCCCGACACCAAGCCTAACCTCGGGCAGCAGACCGGCGTAGCGCTCCTCCAGGCCGACCGCGCGCGGATAGCGGCGCAGCGCGGCCGCCTCCAGCTCGCCGAGCAGTTCGGCGACCTGCTTGAACGCGCGATACTGCAGCAGCCGGGCGAACAGCAGGTCGCGCGCCTCGAGCAGTTCGAGGTCCTCGGCGTCGGTCATCTCCCCGGACGGCAGCAGGCGCGCCGCCTTCAGATCGAGCAAGGTGGCGGCGACGACCAGGAATTCCGTGGTCTGGTCCAGGATCTTGTCCGCGCGCAAGGTGTTCTGCCGCGCCATGTTCGCGGTCAACGCCTTGGTGTAGGCGATGAACTCGTCGGTGACCTTGTGCAACGCCACCTCGGTCACGTCCAGCTTGCGTGAGCTGATCAGGGTGAGCAGCAGGTCGAACGGCCCCTCGAAGTTGCTCAGTCGCAGCCGGAATCCGGACGCCTGCGGCTCGGCCGTCGGCTGGTCTTTCGCCTCCGACGCGCCGGGCGATGGATCGGATGCGTCCGATGTGTCCGGCGGAAAGCCGGAGGCGTCCGAACCGCCGGGCGTAGCCGACGAACGGCCACCTGCATCCGGCAGGTCTGACGGATCGCCCTGTGCGTCCGGCATGTCAGCGGGCCGATCGCCCACCTCCTCGGAGTCCTCCCGCGCGACACCCTCGGTGGACTGCGTGGATGGTTTCGGAGACGGTTCGTCCGCGCTGCCCCGTGGCGGGGAGGCCTCCGCCTCCGATGCGGGCCGGGGCGTAGCGCCTCCGAGGACGGCCGGGTTCGCGCGCCGGGGGGCAGCGTCCCGCCCCGCCGCGATGAAAGCGGCGGCCGCGTTTCCGAGTGCGGGACCCCGCCCAGGTGCGGCTGGGTCCGGCCCACCGGTATCAAGCTCGCGGTCGTCGGGCGTGGATGTCGGTCCGGCCGCGGAAGACCCCTGGCCGGACGGGTTGTGGTGGGACGCAGACGAAGGGTCCGAGTGGCCGGTCACCGGCCGGATCGGTGGATGACTTCCCGAGCCATCGACCGATACGCCTCGGCGCCACTGGATTTCGGCGCCCACGTGGTGATCGGCTCGCCCGCGACGCTGGCGTCCGGGAAACGGACGGTGCGCGCGATGGCGGTGTCGTAGACCAGGTCACCGAACACCTCGACGACCCGCGCCATGACCTGGCGGGAATGCAGCAGTCGAGAGTCGAACATGGTGACCACTATTCCGTACAGGCTCAACCGCGGATTCAACCGGTCCCGCACCTTCTCGACGGTGTCGTTGAGCAGCGCGAGCCCGCGCAGCGAGAAGTACTCGCATTCCATCGGGATGATCACGCCGTCCGAGCAGGCCAAGGCGTTGACCGTGAGCAGACCGAGCGAAGGCTGGCAGTCGATGAGGATGTAGTCGTAGCGGTTGCGGATCGGCTCCAGCGCGCGGCCGAGCGACTGTTCCCGGCCCACTTCGTTGACCAACTGGATCTCGGCGGCGGAAAGGTCGATATTGCTGGGCAGCAGGTCCATGTTCGGGACCCTGGTCTGCATCAGCACGTCGTCGATCGACACCTTGGAACCGATGAGCAGGTTGTGCACGGTCAGGTCGAGATCGTGGTGGGCGACGCCGAGACCCGCCGACAGCGCGCCCTGCGGGTCCAGGTCGACGAGCAGGACGCGACGACCGTATTCGGCCAGTGCGGCACCGAGATTGATGGTGGAGGTGGTCTTGCCGACGCCGCCCTTCTGATTGCACATGGCCACGATCAGCGCGTCACCGTGCTGGCCGACCGGCGGCGGGTCCGGCACCAGCCGCAACGGCCGTCCGGTCGGGCCGAGCGTCGCGTCCTCCGGGACCGGCTCCACTCCATGGCCCCACAGCGTTTCCGCCGCGGCGTCCGAGTACGGACCCGGTCGCGAGCCCGTAAGCGGCTCCGCCCCAGCACCCATCGGCGGCTCTGCCGCGCCGGCTGTCGTCACGATCCGCTGCTCCTTATACGTCCTTGCCGGTTGCCTCGCCGAGCGTAGCGAGGCCGATCGGTGCCGACCTCGCTTTCGTGCGGTCCAGCTCTCGATAGACGCTACCGCTTGACGGCACTCGAGTGCCGCGCCTGCGCGCGGCGTGTTCGTGCCGCGCTGGTCAGCGCCATTGCGGTCCGCCATCGAAATGAACGTCGAACCGGTCGCGCAACTCGTTCATGCTGTCCCAGTCCGCCTCCCCGCGTGCGATCCGGCCGAGTTGCCGGAAGTACTCGAAGCGGACGATACCGGGTGTGAGCACAGCCAGAAACTCGGCGGGTCCGTCGGCGGTGGCCCCGAAGGCGTGCACCGCGCCCGGCGGAACCACCACCAGGCCACCTTCGCTCACCGCGGTCCTGGCGCCGTCGACGAGAAAATCCATTGTGCCGCCCAGCACATGGAAGATCTCGGCCGACTTCGTGTGATGGTGCGGCCGGGTGCCGTCCGCACCCGCGGCCATTGGCGCCGAAGAGCCCTTCGGAAGTTCTCGCTGTCCTCCAACAGCCGGAAGGAGCCGCCGCCGGGCAGCGGAAGCATCGCGCACGCGAAGTTCCCGACCCGCAACGGATTACCGGGCGCGGGGATGCGCGGTGGCCCAGACTTCGCGCAGGGTGTTGACCGTCACCAAGGTGTAGATCTGGGTCGTGGTCACCGAGGCGTGGCCCAGCAATTCCTGCACCACCCGCACATCGGCGCCGCCGTCGAGCAAATGCGTGGCGAAGGAGTGGCGCAGCGTGTGCGGCGACACCGCCGCCGCGATGCCCGCGCGTTCGGCGGCGGTGTGCAGGACCTGCCAGGCACTCTGCCGGGACAGCCGGGCGCCGCGTACATTCAGGAACAGGGCTCCCGCGTTGGCTTTTCCGCGTGCGGCGAGCACGGGCCTTCCCCGCACCAGATACGCGTCCACGGCGGCGAGCGCGGGCCGCCCGATCGGCACCAGACGCTGTTTCCCGCCCTTGCCGCGCAGGACGACCGCCCGTTCCTCGATGTCGAGATCGTCGACGTCCAGCCCGACCGTTTCCGAGATCCTGGCGCCGGTGGAGTACAGCAATTCCAGCAGCGCGCGGTCACGCAGGCCGCGCGGTCCGCCGTCTACGCCCGCAGCGGGATCGCCTTGGCCGCCGCCCGCCGCCTCCAGCAGTTTCAGCACCTGGTCGTAGGGCAGCGCCTTGGGCAACCTGCGCCCCGGCGCGGGCGGCTTCACCGCGTGCGCCACATCGGTGTCGGTCAAACCCTCCGCGGCGGCGAAGCGATGCCAGCCGCGCACCGCGATCAGCGCGCGGGCCACCGAACTCGCCGCCAGCGGCGGGTGCCCGGGACCGCCCGAGCGCAGCGCCATGGTGAACTCCGCGACGTCGGACTCGTCGACCCGGTCGAGCGAGCCGATGCCGCGCCCGGTCAGGAAGTCCAGATACCGACCGAGATCACGCCGGTAGGCGTTCAGGGTGTTGGGCGCGACGCCGCGCTCGACGGTGAGGTGGTCGAGATAGGTGTCGAGCTCGCGACCGAGCACCTCCGGTCAGTCTTCGGACTTCTGGGCCGCCTTGCGGCGGAGGAAATTCGTCGGCTGCCCGTCCCATGGCGCGTCCGGCGGCCGCAGTTCGATGCCGCCCGCCCGCGCGGCCGCCAGCGCGAGCACGCCCGCGACCGCGGTGGCGTTGACGATCTCCCCGCTCAACGCCGCGCGGACCGCCGCGTCGACCGGCATGCGGACCACTTCCAGGTCCGCCTCCTCGAATTCCGGCTCCGGTCGATCGGTTTCGTACAACCCGCGAGCCAGGTAGATCCGCAACGCTTCGTCGGTGAACCCGGGCGAGAGCGCCACGTCCACCAGGACCGCCCATTCCCGGGCGGCCAGCCCGGTCTCCTCGGCCAGCTCACGGCGCGCCGCGAGCAGCGGGTCCTCCCCGGGCACGTCGAGCAACCCGGCGGGCAGTTCGAGCAGCCGCCTGCCGATCGGATGGCGGTACTGGTTGATCAGCACCACGTTGCCGTCGTCGTCGATCGCGGCGACCGCGACGGCGCCGTGGTGCTCGATCACCTCGCGCTCGACGACCCGGCCACCCGGCATCCGCACCTGGTCGAGCCGCAACGCGAGGATCGCGCCGCTGTAGACGGTTTTGCTGGATTCGATCTCGAAGTCGTGGCTGCCCGGCTCGGCAGCGCCCCCGTTGGTCATGCCACTACGCCTGTTCCGCCGCACCCGCCAGTTCTTCGCCCGGAATGTCCACCGGAAGTCGTTCGGCCGCTTTGTATTTCAGCGCCGCCGAGATGAGCGCCGCGAACAGCGGATGCGGGCGGGTCGGCCGGCTCTTCAATTCAGGGTGCGCCTGCGTGGCGACGAAGAACGGATGCACGTCGGCGGGCAGCTCGACGAACTCGACCAGGTGCCCGTCCGGCGAGGTGCCGCTGAACTTCAAGCCGCTCGCGGCGACCTTGTCGCGATAGGCGTTGTTCACTTCGTAACGGTGGCGATGACGCTCGGAGACGTGCTCGCTGCCGTATGCCCTGGCGACGACCGAACCCTTCTCCAGGGTCGCCGGGTAGGCGCCGAGCCGCATGGTGCCGCCGAGATCGGCCTCACCCGCCACGGCCTGCTCCTGGTCGGCCATGGTGGAGATGACGGGGTGCGGCGTGTCCGGTTCGAATTCGGCCGAGTTGGCCTCCGCCAGCCCTACCGTGCGCGCCGCCTCGATCACGACGCACTGCAAGCCGAGACACAAGCCGAGCAGCGGAATGCCGCGGGTACGCGCGTAGCGGATCGCGCCGACCTTGCCCTCGATGCCGCGGATGCCGAAGCCGCCGGGAATCAGCACGGCGTCCACGTCGCGCAGCGCGTGCTGCGCGCCCGCGGGAGTCTCGCACTCGTCGGAGGGCACCCAGCGGATGTTCACCTTGGCCCGCGAGGCGAATCCGCCCGCGCGCAGCGCCTCGGTGACCGAGAGGTACGCGTCGGGCAGATCGACGTACTTACCGACCAGCGCGACCTCGACCGTCTCGCGCGGCGAGTGCACCCGGTCGAGCAGGTCGCCCCACACCGTCCAGTCCACGTCGCGGAACGGCAGGCCCAGCCTGCGCACCACGTAGGCGTCCAGGCCCTCCCGGTGCAGCACCCGGGGGATGTCGTAGATCGACCGCGCGTCCGGCGTGGAGATGCAGGCATCGACCTCGACGTCGCACATCAGCGCGATCTTGCTCTTCAGCCCCTGCGGGACCTCACGGTCGCAGCGCAGGATCAGCGCGTCGGGCTGGATGCCGATATTGCGCAGCGCCGCCACCGAGTGCTGGGTCGGCTTGGTCTTCAGCTCCCCGGAGGGCGCCAGGTAGGGCACCAGCGAGACGTGCAGGAAGAAGACGTTGTCCCGACCCACGTCGTGGCGGATCTGGCGGGCGGCCTCCAGGAACGGCTGCGACTCGATGTCGCCGACCGTGCCGCCGATCTCGGTGATCACCACGTCCGGCGTCTGGCCCTGCAGATCCGGGCCGCGCATCGCGAGGATCCGGCTCTTGATCTCGTCGGTGATGTGCGGGATCACCTGCACCGTGTCGCCGAGATACTCGCCGCGGCGCTCCTTGGCGATGACCGACGAATAGATTTGCCCGGTGGTCACGTTCGCGTCGCGGGACAGGTCCCGATCGAGGAAGCGCTCGTAGTGGCCGACGTCCAGGTCGGTCTCCGCGCCGTCCTCCGTAACGAACACCTCGCCGTGCTGGAAGGGGTTCATCGTGCCGGGATCGACGTTCAGATACGGGTCGAGTTTCTGCATCGTGACGCGCAGCCCACGCGCCGTCAGCAGCTGACCGAGGCTGGAGGCGGTAAGACCTTTACCCAATGAGGAGGCGACACCACCGCTGACGAAGATGTGCTTCGTGTCCGTTCGCGCCTGAATCCGTGTTTGACCCACGGGTCTTCACGGTAACACGAATCCGCCCGTCCGTTCGAATGCCACGCGCGTTTGCCCGCCGATCGCGGGACATCGATCAGAGCCCGCGCGGCCGGACTGTGGGGCGCGTCTCGTCGCGGTCGCCGACGTGCGGAGGAAGCGGGTGCCGCGACGCCCGTGACAGCGATCGATCCGGGCCCGGCGTGCGCATCCTCCAGTTGCCCGACGACAGTCTTACGGCTGGTCAGCCAGGCACGACGGCCAGGGTGAGCGAGGCGGCCTCGGCGCCGGTGCCGTAGCGTCCGGCGCCCCCGTTGAGCTGTTCGGTGAGCGCGAGCGCGGTCGGGTCCCCGCCCACCGCCCGCTCCACATTGTAGACGGAGCGGACCAGCGCCGCGAG
>NZ_JBSGCA010000043.1:0-61482 GCF_053601535.1 Nocardia sp. NPDC004718 | reverse complement strand
GCCACGGGCTCGGCTGCGGCCTGGTCCAGATCGAGCACCGCGACGGCCATGCCGTCGGCGGCCAGCCGCCGCGCGACGGCGGCGCCGATGCCGCGTGCCGCGCCGGTGACGACGGCGATCCGTGGAGTCTGGGTGCTGATGATGTTCTCCTCTGTGTGGTTCCGATGGACGCCCTCACGAGGGGGCGCGGGGGCCGGCGGGGGCCGGGACGCATCTCGGCGGTGCTGCTTGCCGAGGCGTCCACGGCGGCGGTTACGGCGCGTAGACCACGCCACCTACGGTCTTGCCGTCGTCGAGGCGCTGCACGCCCTCGGCAATGCCGTCCAGCGTCCTTTCGGTCGTCTGAGGTCACGACAGTCGCTCGGGCACCATGGCCATGCCACAGCCACCGCCGACGCACATCGTTTCCAGGCCGAGCCGCTCGGCCGAGACGAACACCTCGCCCGTCTGAGCGGCCGGATCGTCGGGCCGGGTTTCCCCCTTGGCCCGTCGGATCGGCGATCGGGCGATGGAAACGATGGCGGCTTCGGGCATGCGGCCCAACCTTCCGGAACTTACTGAGCGCTTATTAACAAGCCCACCTTGCGCGATAGGTGCCGCCGCGTCAATATCGACCACCCCGGAAAGTAACTGTGACATGCATCACTAGAACTGCAGAAGTGCAGGTCCAGTCATCGAAATTGACATGATATCGAAATCGGATTCAAGTTCTACCCGGCTCGGTGACTACGACCGGTGCACCCTCGGACCCCGTGATCGCGCCGCCGCCTCGCGTGAAAGGCGGCCGACAACGGCGAAAGGAGTCGGCACGCGGGCCCGGATATCCCCTGCGGGAACGAAGTTCGGTGAGCGCGAATCAGTCCGATTCGAGCTGCAGCGCGTTGACCCACAACTGCGTCAGGGTGGTGACGAGCTTCTCGAACGGGATGCGCTGATTCTGGACGAAGACCAGGTAGGCCATCCGGCTCACCATCACCGACAATGCGTGCGCGGTGATCATGGGATCGAGGTCCGCGCTGGCCCGGCCGGATTCCTGTAGCGCGGTGATCATCTTCGCGTTGCGCTCCGCGAAAGCCTTTCCCCGTTCCATCCGCAGCCCGCGAAAATCCTCGTTGATCAGGGCGACCTCCTCGAGCACGGCCATCAGGCGCGCGTTGCGCTTGTAGGAGCGCAGGTAGTCCCGATTGGCCGCCTCGATGAGGTCGCGCGGGTCGGTGACGCCCGTGCGCTCGCGAACGTGCGGGTGCAGCATCTCTTCCTGCACCTGCTCCACCACCGCCGCGAAGATCTCTTCCTTGCCGTCGAAATAGGTGTAGAACGACCCCGACGCCGTCCCGGCGGCCTTGGAGATATCGGAGATCTTGGCATCGAGGTATCCGTCGCGCTCGAATACCTCGCGAGCCGCGGCGATCAACGCGGTGCGTGTGCGTTCGCCGCGCTTGGTGCGCGGAAGTCCTTTACGGGACTCGGCCTCACTCACAGCGGACTCGGACACCAACGCTGGCCACTCACTGTCGATCGACGGGACGATTGTCGCGTTCACGGTATCACCGCGAACAGCGCGAACATGCGGTCGAGGCGGCGCGCAACGCCACCACCGCAGGGCACTTCGTCGCCGAATGGATCCGATCCTCAAAGCGGCATGGCCACAGCTGGAGTCCGACATCGGAACCGGACCAGCAGAGGGCTCACCGCATTCGGCGCTAACCGATCGGCAGCGCGCTGAAGATCGGGTTGTAGGCCCAGTTCACCATGCGCTCGGCGTCATCCTTCGCGGCAGCGCCGCTGTCGGGTGAGCTGTGCAGGACCACACCGATCAGCGGTATTCCTGCCCTGACCGTCTCGAACAGCAGGCAGGTTCCCGCAGCGTCGGTGTATCCGGTTTTGATGCCGATAGTGCCGGGATAATCGTGCAGCATCCTGTTCGTGGTCTGCCAGAGGTGAGCGCGGTTGCCCGGACCGGCGGGCACGTGATAGCTCTGCGAACTGACGATCTCCCGGAACACGGGCAGGCTCATCGCGCGCAGGCCGAGGGCGACCAGGTCCGCCGGTGTGGAGTAGGTGGAGTGGTCGGTGGGGGCAGGCAGCCCGCTGGGGTCGGCGAAATGCGTTCCCGCCAGGCCCATCTGACGCGCGGTGTCGTTCATTTTGGCGATGAAACCGTCTTGTCCGGGCCCGTAGGCTTCGGCAAGGGTGTAGGCGGCGTCGCAGCCGGACGGCAGCATCATCGCGTACAGGAGCTGTCGCGCGGTGAGCACCTCGCCGGGGACCAGGCCTGCGGTGCTTCCGTCGTACTCGGCGTCGTAGGCGATGATTTCCTGCGGCACGGTGATGGCCCGGTCGAGGTCGCCGGCATTGATCACGACCAGTGCCGTCATCACCTTCGTGATGCTGGCTATCGGGACCGGGGTGTTCGGCTGTCGCGACCACAGCACCGTGCCGGTGATTCCGTCTGCCAGCGCCGCACCCGACGCCTGCACCGCATCCGGCCCAGACGTCAGCCAGGGCAACTGAATATGGGCGTCGCTCGCGGCGGGGGCGGCCGCGACACCCTGACCGGCTACCACAACCAGCGCCCCGATGACGACAGCGCGCAACAATCGAGCAAATGTCCGCATCGCCACATTGTGCCGCTGCATTTCTTAAATTAAGGGCATTTCATCGGTCGAGTTGCCGCGCAACTTCAGCGACAGCATCTCATCAGCTAATCCAGGCTCCTCTGAGCTCGACGCTTCGGTCGACGGCCGAAACAGCTGGTCTCGTCAGTCCGTGGTCACCTTGATGATCGTTCTGCCGCGGGTGCGCCCGCCGGGGCTGAAGGCCGCGAGGGGCGTCGGCGTCGGCCAGCGAGCAGACGCTGCTGACGAGCGAGATGAGCCGGCCATGACGGAGGCCACGCGCTACGCCGTCCCCGAAGGCGCCCGGTCACCACGGCCGCCTTCGACAAGTTGTTCCTGCCGAGGCTCGGCTACAGCACGGCTGCCGGGATAACCGAGATCAGTCCGCCGTCGACGAGGATGTCCTGTCCGTTGATGTAGGACGCTTCGTCCGACGCGAGGAAGGCGACCGCCGCCGCGACATCCTCCGGGGTGCCGACCCGGCCGGCGGCGACCGTGGTAGCGATCGTGGACTTGATCTCGGCGGATGCTTCGGCTTGGAAGGCTGGGGTGTCGATGTACCCAGGGCTCACGGAGTTGACGCGGATGCGCCGGGTCGTCAGATCGGCGGCCAGGGTCCGGGCCAGACTCTGCACCGCGGCTTTGCTCGCGGTGTAGAGGGCGGCGGCGGGCGCGCCGCGATACGCGGCGAAGGACGCGTTGATAACGATCGCCGCACCGTCCGGCAGGAGGGGCAGCGTCTTCTGGATGGTGAAGAACGCGGCCTTGAGATTGGTGTCGAGGACACGGTAGAACTCACCTTCGGTGACCTCCTCGATGGTCTGGAACGCGCCGATGCCCGCGTTCGCGAACACCACGTCCAACCGGCCGAACCGGTCGCGGATAGTGGTCACCAAGGAGTCCAGATCGCTCAGGTCGGCTGCGTCACCGGCAATCCCGATCGCCCGATGCCCGAGTTCATCGACCGCCGCGTCGAGCCGGGCCTTGTCGCGCCCGGTGACGATCACCTCCGCTCCTTCGGCGATGAGCCGCTGCGCGGTGGCCGCCCCCATGCCGCTGGTGCCGCCGGTGATGAGTGCGATCTTGCCGTTGTATCGGGAACTGTCGTGCGTCATGGCTCCAGCGTGCCGACCCAGCCCCGAAGCAAACAGTGCGCATTTATGGTGGGTGTGGCACCACCACCTTGCGGCCGTCAGGCGGGCGAGGCGACGCGCCCGCGGTGTAGCCGTTCCAGGCGCTCGCCGGTGGCGGTGCCCGACCGCGGGTTGTACAGCACGAGTTGCCATTCGGGATGGTCCGCAACCGTCAACGTCGTCGCGTCGAAGAACAATTCACCGAGGTCGGGATGACGCAGCGCGTTCACCGCCTGCTCCGGAACTCCGACTTCCTGCCGCTCCCACAGTTCGGTGAATTCCGGACTCACCAACCGGAGATTGTCGACCACCCTGCGGAAATCGGTGTCGCCAGGGCAAATGCCCGCGCTTGCCCGATAGGCGGCAACGATGGCGGGTGCGTTCGCCGCCCACAGCTCCTCCATGGCGCGATAGCGAGGATTGGTGAAATACGTGAGGAGGCAATTGTGTTCGCCGTCGCCGTAGCCGAACACCACCCGTGCGCTGTCGTTGAACCTCAGCACATTCCAGTACCGATCGCGCAGTACCGCAGGCCGCCCGTCCCAAGCATCGATCAACTGCTGCACTTCCGGCGTGACGGCTGTTACCGGCGCGCACTCCAGGGTAGGCGGATTGAGTCCTGCCAGCAGGTACAGATGGATCCGTTCCGGTTCGCTCAGCATCAGGACTCGGGCGATCGCATCGAGCACCTCGTCGGAGACAGTGATGTCGCGCCCCTGCTCCAACCAGGTGTACCAGGACGCTCCGACTCCGGCCAGCACGGCGAGCTCCTCTCGCCGCAATCCAGGCGTGCGCCGCCGGCCCGTCGCCGCGATCCCGACATCCTCGGGCCTCAGCCGCGCCCGCCTGGCACGCAAAAAGTCACGTAGCAACTCGCGGCGTCGTGGCACGGCTTCGCTCGTCATAAGCCACGGTAACAAGCGCCCGCAGCATCGCGTTGGACCACCACCGCGGATATCAGTGTCCGTGCTCGGGTGCGGCCTGCAAGTCGGGTGCGGCCGCGGCCAGCAACGCGTCGCGGTCGCGGTTCAGCGGAGGGTAGATACGGCGAGTGTTGATGGCGCGCTTGGTGTCTTTGGCCTCTTCGCCGCACGCGACCACATGGCGGTCCCAGCCCTCGGTATACACCGCTCCTGCCGGTCCCAGATCGAGAACCGTCACATACCAAGGGATCCGCAACGGCTTCATGGGCTTGCCGAGAAGATCGCCGATCACGTTGTATCCCGCCCATCGGCCCATCGGACGGCTGTGCTGGCAGGACATCACCGACATGTGCTCGTCGTCCATTTTCGCGGCAGCGACGTCACCTGCGGCGAATACCCCGGGCACACCACAGACACGCAGATAATCGTCGACGGGGAGTCGCCCCAGCCGGTCACGGTCGACGCCGAAGTCCGCGGTCAGCAGGTTGGCCCGCATGCCTGCACACCAGACGACAGTGGCGGCGGGCACCATTTCACCCGAGGAAAGCGTCACCCCGCGTTCATCGATGGACACCACGCCGACGCCCAACTTGGTCTCGATCCCGGTGGAGGCCAACGCCGCCTCGATGACCGGTCGGGCCGATACACCCATGTCCGAGCCGACGAACGGGTTGCGGTCGACCAGGATGACCCGCGGTGCGACGGCACGCGTGGCAAAGACGCCGGCGAGCATCGCGGGCAGCCCGGTCGCCTCTTCGATCCCCGTCAAACCTGCCCCGACGACGACTACCGTGGCGGCCGCCGGGTCAGCGGGGCCCTCGGCGAGCCGGTGCAAGTGAGCCTGCAGTCTCGCCGCTGCGTCGTGGGTGTCGATGTCGAATCCGAACTCCCGCAGGCCAGGGATATCGGGCTTGACCACCTGGCTGCCCAACGCGAGCACCAGCCGGTCGTAGCCGTGCGCGCCCGCGGTGGATTCCACGATTCGCGCCACAGCGTCGATCGCCGTCACTTCGCCGATGATGTGCTCGATTCCGACCGGATCGAGAAGAACGCTGAGCGGGATGCGGGATGTGCTCAGATCGGTCTCATAGTCACGCACGCGGATGTCGTGGTACGGCGTGGAACTGATCATCGTGATGTCGACGGTTCCGCCCGCCACATCGAGCTCGTCGAGCCGCCGGGCCGCCGCGAGCGCCGCCCACAGACCCGCGAACCCGGACCCGAGGACCACGACACGCGACGGATCGGTCACTGCAGCGCGCTGCACATCGTCATTCTAAACTTCGTGATCGTTGCCGCCGCTGGTCAGGACGCTGGCTGTCCCGAGGTGATGGAGGCGCCCGAGCAGGCGGCGCAACGACTGGTCGGGTGTCTCGCCAGCCGTGTCGAGGATGACGTGGTCCCGATCCCACGGCTGATATTCGCGGTCGAGCACCTGCTGCCATTCCGGCAGCGGCAGGTCAGGGATGTCGACCGACCGCGAAACGACACGGTGCCGATGCTCGGCCGGATCCGAGCAGATCACCTCGATTTCCACCGCGGCGACACCGGCATCTCGGGCAGCGCCCACCCAGCTGTCGCGGGTGATCGACAGTGGGTTCACGGATTCGGCGATCACGGTCAACCCCTGCCGAAGATGCTCCCCGGCCAGCGCGTATCCCACTACATAACCGGCAGGCTCCACGGGATGCTCGGCCAGGCCTGATCGAACGATCGCCTGCTCGATGGTGTCGACCCGCAGGTGCACGCCACCGATCCGCGACGCCAATAAGCGCGCCAACGTGGTCTTACCTGCCCCCGGAAGTCCCCCGATGACGATGAGCATGCGACCCATCCTGCCAGCGCACCACAGCCGACCAGAGCTGCCGACAATCGCTACCGATCCACACTCAGGAGAACCCCGATCAATCGAGGAACGGTATCGGTTGTGCGGCGGATCGGTGGAGATGCTGGTCGTCGGTCTCACGGGCGGCGCGTAGCTGACGCATGCTGGCGGACAGAGGTCGGCCCCAGCACCCCGGAGAAGGGAGATAGACGGTGGCATTGGGACGTCGTCGGCTGTTGATCGGCTTCGCCGGTGCGGGTGGTCTCGCCTTGGCCGGATGGGGGTGGACGCGGGAACTCGCGCCGCCGCCCACACCTGCCACAATCCGATTCGACCCCACACCCGGCACCCACGATGTCGAACCGCGCAGTCTCGGCACGGTCACCGTCACCGACGGGACGCTGCGATCGGTCGAATGGATCGATGAAACGGGCAGATCGCTGCCGGGCGTATCGGCACCCGATCATCGAGCCTGGACCAGTGCCGAACCGCTCGGCTACGGACACACCTACACCGCGAAAGCCGTCGCTCAGGGCGAAACCGGCGACGTCACCGCGACGACAACCTGCACCACGGTGCGACCGCAACAGATCATCGACGTCGCACTACGCTCGTCCAATCTCGTCGAGCTGGCCGAAAACGACACCTATGGAGTAGGTTTCGTGCTCGTCGCCCATTTCGACGAGCCCGTGGACCGGACCGCCGCGGAACGCCATCTGAAGGTCACCACCCAGCCTGCCGTCGCCGGAACCTGGTACTGGCTCGACGATCAGAACGCGCACTGGCGGCCGGAGCACTATCACCTACCGGGAACCAGGATCACGATCGCGGCCGAGTTCTTCGGCCGTGAACTCGGCGCGGGCCGCTACGGCCTGCGTGACCAACAAGTTTCGGTGACCATCGGCCCAGCGCACGTCGCGGTCGCCGACGACGACACCAAACAGATCGAGGTCTTCGACAACGGAAACCTCGTGCGCACCATGCCCACATCGATGGGCATGGGCGGCACCGCCGTCGTCGGCGGCAGAGCCATGTCGTTCTGGACTCGCCCCGGCATCTACACCGTGCTGGACCGAAACGACCCGGTGATCATGGACTCCGCCACCTACGGCCTGCCCACCAGCTCCGCGCTCGGCTACCGCACGAGCATCAACCACGCGGTCCGCATCAGCCACGACGGAATCTTCGTGCACGAATTGGCCGCGAGCATGTGGGCCCAAGGCAACACCAACGTCTCACACGGCTGCCTGAACCTCTCCCCCGCCGACGCCACATGGTTCTACGACTTCGTCATCCCCGGCGACGTGGTCGAGGTCCGCAACACCGGCGGCGAACCCCTCGATATCTGGCACAACGGCGATTGGAGCATCCCGTGGACCGACTGGCTCCGCGGTGGCGCCCACACCTGACCCGAAGACACGCGAGCAGGTGTCCCGGCCGGGTCGCCGACGGTGATTCATTCGATGCGGACGACGCTCTTGCCGCGGGTAACTCCGCCGGCCAGGTTCGCGATCGCGGTCTCGACGTCGGCGAGGGCGTATTCG
Source organism: Nocardia sp. NPDC004718 (assembly GCF_053601535.1). Lineage (NCBI taxonomy): Bacteria > Bacillati > Actinomycetota > Actinomycetes > Mycobacteriales > Nocardiaceae > Nocardia > Nocardia sp. NPDC004718. The sequence continues at coordinate 53,439 of NZ_JBSGCA010000043.1, read as the reverse complement.
GCGGTGACATCGACGCGTACCGACCCGTCGGCGACCAGCGCCATCGCGCGAGTGGCGCTGTCGGCGAGTCGCTGCGGGTGGGTCTGGCTGCCCAGATTGCTGTTGTAGGTCATCAGCGACTGGCCGCGCATCAGCAGGTCGTTGGCCGAGACGGTGACCGGTTCGAAGGTGGCGATGTTGCCGTAGACCACGATCCGGCCATGGGTAGCCAGCCGGGCCAGGCTCGCGACCCGCGTCGGTCCGCCGATCGGGTCGAGGATCACGTCGAAGGTTTCCGCACCGATGCCATCGGGGAACTGTTGTCGCGTCAGCACCTCGTGGTAACCGAACTGACGCGCGTAATCGAGCTGACCGGAGTTGCCGACCACGCCGACTATCCGTTCCGCGCCCGCGGCAGCGGCGAACTGCCCGGCCAGTGATCCGACGCCACCGGCTGCGGCATGGATCAGCACATGGTCCCCGGCCCGGACCGCGCCGACGGAATCGACCAGGTCGTAGGCGGTCGGAGTTACCCATCCGAACCCTGCCGCAGTGCGTGCGTCGACGCGCGAGGCATTGATCGCCAGCACCGAAGGCGCGGTCGCGACCTCGGCGTAACCGCCCCCGCCGACCAACGCGACGACCTGTTCACCGATCCGGCCTTCGTCCACGCCCTCGCCCACCGCGATGATTCGGCCTGCGGCTTCGAAGCCCGGCACGAACGGGCGCGGCACCGGAAAATGCCCTCCACGCACCAGCACGTCACCGTATTGCACCCCCGCATAGGCGACGCGGATCGCGACCTCGCCCGGCCCGGCCACGGGCTCGTGGATCTCCGAGATCCGGAAGGTGTCATCGGTGTCCAGCACTACAGCCTTCATCACATACAACTTTCTGTGTTGACTCAGTATCCTGATACTCAGCACTCAATCAGTATCAGGATGCTGAGTCAACTTAGGGAGTTGTGACATGGTCGACGTGCCCGTCGAGGAATACGTGTGCACGCGCATTCGCCGAGCCGAACAGGCGCTCATGGCCCACCATGAGGCGGTGCTACGCTGTTACGGACTGACCATGACCCAATACACGGTGCTGCTGATCTTGTCCCGCGACGACGCCATGTCCGGTGCCCAACTGGCCCGCGCGTGCGGGGTCACGCAGCAGAGCATGGCGACTGTCCTGACCGGCATGCAGAACAAAGAGCTCATCGACCGGCAACCGTCGCCCGTCCACGCCAAAGTCATGATCGCCACTCTCACCCCGACCGGCCGCGACCTGCTCGACCGCGCCTATCAGGAAGTCATCGTGCTCGAACGCGCCCTCACCGATCGATTCACCCCCGAGGAGCACAAACAGTTCTGCGAATTCCTCGACCGCGCCACCGCGACCCTCATCGAGCAGACCCACACCACCTGAAGGCGTCGACGCACACTCCGCTAGCTGAGCAGGTTCAGTAGCACGTGGGGTGCCCGGGCGATGCCGGGCAGGCGCCGATGACCGGGTCCCACAGGCCACCGATCGTGATCTTGATGGGAATCCCATTGCCGCCGACCAGCATGTCGGCGGGCACGCGATTACTGTTTGCGCACAACCAATTCCAGCGCGATGTTGTCCGGATCGCGGAATTCCAGAATGTACATGGCGCCCAGGTCTTTCACTCCCGCGTGCGCGATGCCGAGTTCATCGAGCACGGCAGTCGCCGAATCGAGATCCGACCGAGTGGCGAGGGCGAAGGCGAGGTGGTCGAGTCCTACTCGATCTTCGTCGAACTCGTCACTGGCGACGGGGCGAAGTCCGAGCAGTCCATCACCCATCTGGTAGATCACACCGCCGAAGAGGAACCCATATCGCGCACGGGTGGCTTCGTCCGCGTTCGCGGGACACTCCCAAGCGATCGGCCATCCGAAGACGGCGTCATAGAAGGCTCGGGATCTGTCGATGTCGGTGACTGTCAAGCGGACATGATCGAACGAACTGGTGGAGATCGGCATGATCGAGATCATGTCATGATCACCCGGCTTCGTTCAGGCGACCAGACCGCGCGATCTTGTCACTCCGCCGCCGGCGATCTCGCGCATCCACCGTGACGCCCCGAGCGAGGTCCGCAGCCGGCAGGCGAGCGGTCTACGGCTGAGGTATCGGCGGTCGGCAAGCCCCCGGCCGCCGATACCTGTCCCGTCAGGCCGGTTACGTGTCGACCTGGCCGAGATGCCGCGCGAAGAACCGTGCGGCGCTGTCGACCTCGAACCTCGGTACCTCGAAATGCCCGCCCGCGTTGGCGTGCAACGTCTTCTCCTTCGAGGCGAAGGCGTCGAACAATGCGAGACCGGATCGACGGTCGAGCAGCTCATCGTCCCACTGGAGCAGGAACTCGATCGGGACGGTGCTCTGTGCCGCCGCCTCGACCAGGGATTCATGCCCCAGGCAGCCGAAGACCGCCGCAGCGATTCTGGGTTCGACGGCCGTCAACGGCACCCCGATCCCGGTACCCTGCATGATGCCCCAGAACCCGACCCGCCCGTCGGCGCCGATCTGCGGCAGTTCCCGCAGGACGTCCAGCGTCACCTGCCATTCCGGCACGGCGCGCTCGGCCAGGTAGGTGTGCAATTCGACGATGATCGGGCCGATCGGCTCGCCCGCAGCCTGAGCATGCCGGAGGACGGCGATCCGCTGCTCGTCCTCCGTCGTTCGCGGCCGGTCGCCGTGTCCGGGTGCGTCGATGGCGCCGGCGTGGAAACCGTAGCCGGTCACGAAGTGGTGCGCCCGGGCCACGATTCCCGGCGCTCTCTTGTGCTGGCCGCCACTGTGCGCCATGAGCACCAAGGGTGCGGGGCCGGAGCCGGATGCGGGCGAGAAGAGCACGCCGGGTACCTCACCCACAGTGAAGTCGCGTTCGATGACACCGTTCACCGATGTCTCCGCAGTGAAATTCACAGAATGCATAGGTTGTTGCCTTTCGGGATCGCCATGTTCGCGGCGCTCCCGGCGACACCTACGTCAATCGCCCAACCGTGAAGAAGATGTGGAGCACCCACTGGATACAGCGTTGATGGGTCCCACCTCCTCATGCGATGTCACGGACTCCCGGACGCTATCAGCTCGAGAGTCATCTCAGCCAACCCATTTCCCGTACCGCCAGGCCGGTCTCCCCGCGGCGAAGCCACTCACCAGCGTGGGCTGAGAAGGACCAAGGGTATCTGGCGGGCGGTCCGCTTCTGGTAGGTCTGGTACCCCGGGTACGCTGCGACGACCTGCGGCCACCGCCGATCGCGTTCCGGCGGGGGGAGCACGCGGGCAGTCATCGGTTGTTTCGCGCCGTGCTGGAACGACACCTCGACCGCGGGATCGGCACACAGGTTGTGGAACCAATCCGGGGAGATGTCGTCTCCGCCCCGCGAAGCGACGATCAGATAACTGTCGCCCTCCACGACGGGAACGGTGAGGATCACGATGCGCGGCAACCCTGTTCGCCGTCCGGTGGTGGTGAGCGCCAGGGTGGGCATCTTCTTGAATCGAGTGCCGGCGCGGCCGCCGCTGATGTCGAGCAACTTGCGGTGCGCGGTGGTCACGGTCTTCAGGTACAGATCGGTGGCCGCGCGGCGGCGGGTATTCGGCATCGGGTACTCCTCGGTCGGTCGGGATCGTCGGGAACGATGGTCCGGGTCCGACTTGTGAGCGACCAGTGAAGCGTCAGCGCTCGAGGCGTTCGGCCGCGGCCGCGATCCAAGTGGGGTTGCCGCAGCGTTGGGCGACGTGGAGCGCGGCCCGGTAGTGCGCGGCGGCGAGTTCGGCATCGCCGCGCCGGGCCGCCAGGTCACCGAGAACGGTGTCGACCGGACCGACCGCGTAGGAACCGGTGTCGGCGCCACCGAGCCGGTCCCGGTAGGGAAGCAGATCGCGGTAGAGCGCGGCGGCCTCGGTGGGTGTGCCCAGTGTCGCGACCGCCATGCCGCGCAGCGTGAGAAACAGCGATCGGAACACGTCGTCGCGGATCGGCCGGGCCCGGCGCCGGACCCGCGCCGCTTCCGCCCGGTCGCCGGCCGAGAGCAGGGCCAGCACCAGGAAATCCACCATGGCGTCGACGGTCGCGGGGACGGCGCTGTCGGCGAATGCGCCGGCCATCCCGACCAGTTCACCGGCGCGGCCCTGGTGCAGTCGCACCACGAACAGCGCCATGGCCAGGATTCCGCCCGCATTGAAAATGCCCGCGCGGGTCAGCAGTTCGTTGGCTCGCAGATAGTGCTGCTCGGCCGCGTCGGGATCACCGGTCACGAGCGCCACCAGCCCGCACGCCATAGCGTTCGCCACCTGCGCCTGCCGCCACTGATAGCGGTCTGCCAGCACGGTGGCCGCCTGGAGGTGCTCGCGCACGGCGGCGATGTCAGCCGCGGACGCGGCGGCCTGAACCGCGACCGTGTGGCCGAGGAGCAGGTAATCGCTCCGGTCGGTGCGCCGCCCGACCTCGATCAACTCGGCTCCGAGCGGACCGCGCTCCGGCGAGTCGTACAGCGAGGCCTGCGCTTGCAGCGCGGGAGCGAGCAGCGCGTCGTCGCCGAGTCGGCGGGCCAGAACTTCGGCCTCGGCGGCGGCCACCGCCGCGCGTTCGCCGGCCTCGCCGCCGATCTCGTCGACGAGGGTCACCAGCAGCCGGCACCGGTCGGCGGGAGTGAGGCCAGGGGAACGTAGCGCGTCCTCTATCCAACCGACGACCCTGTGCTCGACCACGCCGTACTGCCGATTCATCCACGGCGTAGGTGTGTCCCAGGCGGTGAACGCCCGTACCAGCAGATCGACCCGGCCGGCCTCCTCGGCCAGCGCTGCGGCCCGGTGCCGAGCGGTTCGAGCGGCGAGCCCGGCGCCACCGGCGAGATGACTTCGACCCGCCCGGCACAGCATCGCGACCCGTTCTTCGACGGTGTCGGCGCCGGTGTGGCGCTCGAGCGCGGCGGCCGCGCGTTCATACCCGGCCGCGGCGACGTCATGGGCGTAACGCCGCTCGGCCCGTTCGGCTGCCGCCACGGCGTAGTCGGCGGCCCGTCGTGCCGTCTCCGGGTTCACCGACTCGCCGTAGTGGTGGGCCAAAGCCGCGAGATCGCCCGGATCGATCTCCTCGATCGCGGCGGCGACCCGCCGATGCCATCGGTTACGGCGGATCCGGGAGAGGTCGCCGAGCAGCGTGTCCCGAACCAAAACGTGCGTGAAACGCGCTCGGCCGCTGGCCGGTTCGTCCAGGAGCCCGGAGAGCACCCCCGCTTCCACCGCGTCGAGCACGTCGTCCTCGGGCACCTCGGCCGCGCGCACCAGCACCGCGACATCGAACTCCCGGCCGATCACCGCGGCCAAGCGCAGCAGCGCCACCCCGGTCTCGGGAAGCCGGGAAAGCCTGCGGCGCAGCACGTCACGCACGCCCTCCGGAACGTCCGACGCGGCGACCAGCTCGCCCTCGCTCTGCAGCAGACGTGCGACCTCGATGAGATAAAACGGATTCCCACCGGTGCGTTCGTGCAACGTCCTGACCACCGCGGCCGCCGGTGTGCTGCCGGTCAGGGCGGCGATCAGGCGACCGCTGTCCTCGACGCCGAGGCCGCGCAGGCGAACCCGGGCGCGGACGGTGGTGGCAAGGGCCGCGAGCGCGTCTGCCAACGCCGGCGGCACCTCGTCGGGGCGGTAGCCGATCACGACGAGCCCCGGTACCTGGGTCGCCACCGCGGTGAGCAACGCCGCTGTCTCGGTGTCGCCCCGATGGACGTCATCGAGCAGGATCGCCAACGGGGCGACGGCGGCGACGGCGCTCAGGTAGCCGCACACCGCCCGATGTAGCAGGAAACGGCCATGGTCGCGGTCGGCGTCCTGTGCACCGGCGCCGTCGGTGAGCAGCGGCGCCAGGGCGGGCGCGAAGCCGCCGGGATCGTGCTCGCGAGCCAGGGCGCGCAAAATTTCGACCCATGGCCAAGCCGACGGAGCGGCGTCGTCCTCCGGGCACCGGCCGATCACCACCCGGTGCCCGTTCGCGTGCAAAGCGGCGCCGAAGTGCTGCAGCAGAGTGGATTTCCCACTGCCGGCCTCACCCGCCACAGTCGCCGACCGAGGACCGGCACCGGCGGCCGCGTCGCGCAGCGCGGCGAGTTCTCCGGTTCGGCCGAACAATCCCGGATTCGGCTCGGCCTGCGGGGCGCTCGCGGCCGCCGCGGACCTGGACGGTGTCTGCGGAAGTGGAATCGCGCGCTCGCGCAGCGGGATTCGTTGCGCGAGGATGTCCGCCTCCAGCCGGATCAAAGCCGGACCCGGATCTATGCCGAGTTCGTCCGCGAGAACGTTGCGGGCCTGCCGCAGGGCGCTCAGCGCGTCGGCTTGGCGGCCCGCCCGATATCGAGCCAGCGCTGTCAGCCGCCACGCCTCCTCCCGCAGCGGGTGCTCCTTGCTCAAGACCTCGGCCTCGGCAGCGGCGAGCGCCGGCTCGTCGAGTTCGAGCAGGGCTGCCGCGAGTTGCTCGCGTGCGCCCAGCCGTAATTCCTCCAGCCGCGCCGCCTCCGCGGCCGCCCACGGCTCCGCCGCGTAGGCGGCGTAGGCGGGGCCCTGCCAGCGGGCGAGCGCGCGGTCCAGCGTGCGCCGTCGCTCGCGCGGATCGCCCTGCTGCCCAGCGATGTCGAGTTCCGCGCCGAAGAGCCATGCGTCCACGTCCTCGGTGGCGAGACGGACCGCGTAGCCGGGGGTCCGGCTGATCAGAACGGTGGCGGGTGTGCGCGGCGCCCGCTGCGGCTCCAGCAACCGCCGCAGGTTGGAGACGTAGGCCTGCAGTGCGCCGAGTGCCCGCGGCGGCGGTTCACCCCGCCACAGGTCATCGATGAGGCGATCGACCGGCACGACCTCGCCCCGAGCGACCAGCAGCCGCGCCAGAACGCCTCGTTGCCGCGGACCGCCGAGATCGAGTTCGCCCCGCTCGTCCGCCGCGGTCAGCGCGCCGAGCACCCGGATCCGAACCATGACGCGCCAAGTCTAAGACCGACCCCCATGCAGTGCCTTACAAGTGGGCTGCAAGCGGCGGGCCGCACAGTCGTCGCAGTTCACCACCGCGACAGGAGCACCGCATGAACGCCACCGGCACCGCGCCCGGCCGCCCCGACACCTACGACATGGTCGTCCTGCACAACGCTTTCCGCAGGCACTTCAGCGCTCTGCCCGGCCTCGTCGCGGCGGTGGCGCCCGGAGACGTCGAGCGCGCCCGGCGCCTGATCATCTTCTTCGACGAACTCGGCGACGGCCTGCACCACCATCACACCGGCGAGGACGAGCTCATGTGGCCCATCCTGCTCGAGCGCGCCTCCGCGGACGCCGCTCTGGTGCTGCGCATGGAGGAACAGCACGAGCGGATCGCCGAACTCACCGAGCGCGCTCGCCGCGACGGGACCGAGTTCGCCACCGCCGCCGACCCGTCGGTTCGGGACCGGCTCGCGGCCACGCTGCGGGCGCTGTCCGACACCCTCGACGAGCACATGGCCGAGGAGGAGCGGCACATCCTGCCCGTGGTCGAGAACGTCATGACCGCGCTCGAATGGCAGGCTCTCGGCGAACACGGCCGCGAGCACATGCCCAAGGACCGCCAGCTGGTCTTCCTCGGCTTCATCCTGCAAGGCGTCTCCGACGACGACCGCCGGAAAATCCTCGCCGAGATGCCACTTCCCGCCCGGCTCGCGTGGCGTCTACTCGGCCGCCGCGTCTTCGCCAAGGAATACCGCGAGATCTACCACGCTGATCCGGAGTGGTGAGCGCGCACGGTCGGATGCCGCTCGGCAATGCGTTCGACGGTGGGATCAGTAGGGCGGTGACGGTAGCCGTGTCGAATTCGCGGCGCGGAGAATGTAGTTACCGCTACCTATGATGTCGTGGTGCTGATGGTCGGCCGGGCAAACACCTGAGGCTGCTGGAGTATAGCCGTCATAAAACAAGCCTGAACATTTACGGCACCAGCGCCACTTGGGTTCTCCTCCTACCCCGTCCCGATTGGTCACATCTTCCAGTCGGTAATTGCCGGATCCGATATTCGAATGGTAAGAAAAGCCGCCAGAAGGCGCAGGGCATACCCCGAAGAAACCATTATTCCCCCCGAACCAAAGCCCCTGGCAGTACTTACACCAATACCACTGGGATTGGCCCTGTCCGCCATCAGGGTCTTCCTTCAAGATGTAGTCGCTGGTTCCATCGTCGTGGTGGCCGCCGTCGAGGATATCGCCTGCTGGGCAGCCCCCGCGGGTACCGTTGCCGGAGAACCAGAGACCCCTGCAACGCGCACACCTCTTCCAAAGACGCTGGGTGGCCCAAGCCGGTGCAGCGTTCCCTATCAGCAAAGGCCCGGCTACAGCGGTTATTCCGACGCCTACCGCCAAACGCAGCAGCGCGCGCCGCGAAGTGGGTATCAAATCGCTGGTCGTCATGAGATCCACGTTCCTCCCCGGACACGGATTCTTCGGAGTCGCATCTCCAAGCCACGATGCTATCGCCAAATCGGCTCGGACACTGCGCTTTCGGCAATGTTCACCCTGGTCTTTCGTAGCTTCGTCCAACTACTACCGCCTCGGTGATCTCGTTGCGGAGCGACAGATCACCGAACACGCCCTGACCGAGCGCGACCGGCAACGAGACACGAGCGGGCGAGAAGTCTATTCCGCCAATCTGGCGGTGATCGACGATCTCCGTTCAGCACGCGAGAAAGCTTGATGAGGTCTCACCCCGCTCCCCTGTCCGTTCCGGGTGGTACGACCGCACCCTAGCGCTCGAACACGGGCGTGAAGTGGTGCGGGCAATTGGATAATCGGCGTATGAGGTTGCGGTTGCGGAGAGGGTGGATCGCTGCGGGGGTTGTCGTGATGGTGGCAGTGGGAGTCGCGGTTTGGGTGTGGTGGCCGGATCAACGTTCGAACCGGGGCACGTGGGGCTGGGCGGCGCAAACCGAGTTGCCGATGCCGGTTTCGGGGCCGAGTGGTATCGCGGTATCCGCGAGCGGCGACGTCTACGTGTCCGAGAACGAGGGGATCCAGCGGCTGCCCGCCGGGCAATACACTCCGGAGCGCCTCGGTCTACCGGAGCTGCACTGGCCCTCGGGTTTCGCCATCGGACAGGACGCTCAGCTCTATGTCTGCGACTATCAGCACGGTCAGGTGCTGAAGGTGGCGGCCGACACGAAAAATGTCGCGCCGTTGCCGCTGGTGGGGTTCGGCGCGGCCGATCTGAATAGCTCCGAACGTGCGAACGGAGCCGGCGTCGCGGTCGACCGTACGGGGAATGTGTACATCACCGACCCGGACAATGCCCGCATCTTGAAGTTCCCGGCAGGCTCCAGTACGCAGGTTGTGCTGTTGACGGTCGATCACCTCGGTGCGCCGATCACGGTCTCCGACGCCGGCGAGTTGGTGGTGACGAGCACCGCCCCGGTCAATCGACTGCTGCGTATCCCGCCGGGGTCGGTGACGCCCGCCGAAACGCCGCTACCTGCCGGCGAAGCGGTCGCCGCGCTCGCCTTCGATCACGACGGAGCGCTGCTGCTGGCCGACAACGCCTGGATTCCGGACACGGCCAGTACGGTCGGCGCGTCCACACAGGACGGGAGATTGTGGCGGATTCCGGTCGGATCGACGGCGCCGATTCGGTTGCCGTACGCCGAGCTCGGCGCGATCAGCGGGATCGCCGTCGATCCGCACGGCGAGATCCTCATTACTGACAGAAATGGTGGCCGGGCGGTGCGGCTGACACGCAAGCCGTAAACGTTACGGGCAAGTCCGGCGGTATTCGATCGTCGGGACATATTGCTGCCAGCCAGCGGGATCGAGACCCGTGCCCACAGTCGCGCAGGCGATTTCGACCGTTCGCCGACGCAATTCGTTCAGCGCGCTCGAGTCCCAGATGACCGCTGGGCCGTCGCTGTACACCGCGACCAGTTTGTCGCCGTCCGCACTAAATTGAGCACCGGCCACCGCATCGGCCCTGGCGTCGATCGGGTCGCCGACTTGTACTGGACGTGCTGGATCAGTGATATCCCACAGGAGGATCCTTCCGTCCAACCCCAGTTCCGCGAGCAGGCGGCCGGTCTGATCGAAGATCACGTCTACATCGCCGCCCATGGTGTCCCGCAGCGGGTCGCCGAGCCTGCGCGGATGTGCGAGATCCTTCATGTCCCAGAGCTGTATGGTCTTGTCCGTGCTGCTCGTGACCAGGACTCGCGCGGCGGGCGAGTATGCGAGCCTACCGACCATCACTCTGGTGGGTGCCGTGCCGGCCAACGACGGTTCATCGGGATTCGTGAGGTCCCATAAGGCGGCATCCCCGCCGTTCCAGCCGAGGGCGAATAGGCGGCCATCGGTGAATGTCAGTCCTGTTACCGGACGGCCGCGCAACCCGCGCCCGATCCGGCGCGGTGCTTCTCGCTTGCTGATGTCCCACACCAGCGAGTTCTTGTCGGAGCCCGCGGCGAGGCGATCACCGTCCGGTGTGAACACGATCGCCCGCACGATTCCGCCGAGCCCGGTCAGAGGTGGTCCGAGACGGCGAGGATGGGCGCGATCGCTGATGTCCCACAGCGATACCGTCCGGTCCGGCCCGCCTGTAGCCACCGTCTTGCCGTCAGCGGACAGGGCGATCGCCGACAGTCGGCGATCGTTCCTCGAGAAATCCACGTGCTCGGCATTCCATGTGGCGAGTCGGAGCGGGACTCGCGGGTTCGAGATATCCCAGAGGTCGACGTTGCCGTTGGCGCCGCCGATCGCCATCAGGTCACCGACCGTGGTGACACAACAGGGTGGCCTCTTCCTATCGAAACTTCCATGCAACGACGGCCCGGCAGGTCTGGGCTGAACACGAAACTCACTGTCCCACAACGTAACCCGACCATCACGAGCACCGGTGGCAACTCGGCCGGTGCTGGCGACCCCCACAGCGCTGACATCGCTCGGCTGGCCGACCCAGGCCCCGCGCCACTGTCGCGGGTTTGCTGGATCGTCGAGATCGTAAAGGTATGCCGCGTTGCCGTACGCTACGGCGAGTCGACCCGCCGGTGTGAATGCGAAATGGCGGGTCGCCCGCATCGCCGCACCCAGCTGTTGCGGGTGGGTGGGATCGCCCACGTCCCAGCGGGTGAGCCCGGCGAAGTCCAGATAGACCGCCAAGATTCCCCCGGCTGGTGAGAAGGCAAGTCCGTCGGGGCCGAGAGGCGATCGTCCGGGCAATTGGACTTCGATTCTCCCGATCTGGTGTGGTGTTCCGAGATACGAAGCGTCCCAAAGCAATACACCTCCGGGAGCACCGGTGGCGACTGTCCGCCGATCGGGCGAAATCGCGACCGCATCGGCGTGTTGTTCCGGGGGTGCCAGCGTCACCGCTCGCGGCGGACCAGTGAAGTCCCACAGCCGCGTCGGCTGGGTCCAGCCGAAAGTGACTGCGAAGGCCCCACCGGAGTCCAGCACCATTCGTGTCTTCTCATCGATATCCGGCAGCAGGCGTTTGCCGACCAGCCCATGGCTCGGATCGCTTACATCCCACTCCAGGACGCCTTCCAGACCGTTTCCGTCGAAGGTGTGATCGTGCGAGACCACACCGAGTCTGGCGTTCCTGGCATCGATATCGATCCCCGCACCGGTCAGTAGTCGGCGTCCGTCCGGTGAAAACACAGGCTCCGCGAGCGTACTCGGGCCGGTCAACGGATCGCCGGACCGGCGCGGTCCGCGCGGATCTGTGAGATCCCACAGTGCGATGACGCCGTCATAGGTCTGTACCGCGAGCATGTGACCGTCCGGGGAGAACACGGTATGGCTCACGTCTCGCCCGTTGCCTTCGAGCGTTCCGCCGTAGTAGGTGGTGGCGAGCCAGTCCAGCAGCCAATTGCGGGTTTCGACGCTTGGGTGGATGGTGTTTGCAGCCAGCGCGAGACGGATCGAGGTGCGCGGTTCGGCTTGAAACAGGCCTTGCGCATCCGTGAGCAGCGCGCGTGCGACAGTTGTGCGTTGCTGGTCGACAGCCTTGCGCTGCTGGATCACCGCGATTGTCGCGGCGACCAGCGCCGCGACGAGCAGAGTGGACAGCACGACCGTAGCGCGCCCACGCCGGAAGCGATCTCTGCGATAGCTGCGCTCGAGAAATTCCTTCGCACTGGAGCTGAGGTCGACACGGTTGGTCGCCAGTCGACGTAGGCGCGGTGGCCACGTGCGCAGATTCGGCCTGCGTTGGACACGCATGCGTGCGCCGGTGTCGTCCATCGCCGACTCCAGTCGTCCGCGCTCCCAGAGCCTGGTCGCCGCTCGGTCCTGAGTCCAGTCAGCGGCGGCGTTCTCGATCGCGCGGCGGGCGCGCAGCGCCTTGCCCTCCTCCTCGATCGCGTCTCGCAGTAGCGGCCAGTGTTGCAGAAACGCTTCGTGTGCCGCCGAGACGACGATTCGTCTGTCTTCTTCATCGATGGTGAGCAGTCGTTGCGTGACGAACGCGTCGACGACCGTGGCGTCGGTTTCGGTCAGCTCGTCGCGCGGTATCCGCGCGCGGGTGGGCACGCCCCGTTCGTCGACGGTGACCAGACGCAGCATCACATCGATGATCTGACTGTCGGTGAGGGTGGTAGCCGCGCGGGCTTCCGCCAGCGCCACTTCGGCCTGACGGACCAGCGCGCCTCGCACGCCGCCGGTTTGGTCGTAGCGCTGTAATGAGAGCGTCCCACCGCGGTGCACACCGTCGGCCAGTCGCTCCAGCGCGAATGCCAGCAAGGGCAGCGCCTCACCGCTGTCGGTGTCGGCGAGCAGTTCGGAGACGAGGCCGTCGTCGATGCGGAAACCGGCTACCCGCGCAGGTCGTTCGATGACCTCGCGGAGTCCGTCTTTCCGCAGTGGGCGCAAAGGATACGTCTCGGTCGACAAGGCGCTCATCGCAGGATCGACGATCATTTGGTCGAGGAATTCCGTCCGCAAGGTGGCCAGCACTTGCATGGGCCCGCCGATCGCCGGGGCGAGCAGTTCGGTGAACTCCGCGCGCTGCGCGGGCTCGGCGCGTCGGAACAATTCCTCGAATTGGTCGACCACCAACAGCAGTTTGCGCCGGTGGCTCGACCCGTCCGCGATCAATATCTCAACCGAGACGTCTCGCAAGCCGTCTTTCGCCAGGCGGTCGCGCACCGATGACAGCTGCCAGTCGAGTCCGGTCCGTCGTCTGGCGATCGCCAACGTCCGGGCAAGCGCACCCACCAGGTCCGTGCCGGGCGTCATCGGTTCCAGCGGCAGCCAATAGTTTTCATCCGCGACCAACGGGATGACACCGGCGCGCACCAGGGAGGACTTGCCGCACCCTGACGGTCCGATGACCAGCAAGACCGAGGGGGTAGATCGGAGGGCGGGGGCGCGCAATCGCTCAGCGATCGCGGTCGCCTCCCGTGCCCGCCCGAAGAAGACCCGGTGCTGCGCGGGCTCGAACGACGCCAAACCCGGGTACGGCGACTGGTCGTCCGGCCACCCCGATCCCCCGCCCTCGTCCAGTGTGCGCAACGATCGAGCCAGTCCAGCCCGCGCCGCCTCGGCATCGGCCACGGCGTCGGGCTGCTGGATCGATTTCAGCAGCGGATGTGTCGCGCCCGCCGCCGCACGCACTGGCAGCAATCTGCTGCCGAGGGTTTTCGCGATGCCGATTTCGATTGCGCACCAGATGGATCGAAGGTAGGTCGGAGTGATGACGCAGACCACCGCGTCGGCCCATCGCAAACGCTCGTAGAGCCGCTGCTCCCATTCCTCCCCTGCGGCCAGGCCGTCGACCGGATGCTGGTCCAGGAACACCTCGTGCCGCTCCGCGACCAGCCAACCGTGGATCTCGTCGGCCCACTCCCGGTCTGCGCCGGCGTGACTGATGAATACCCGGGCCACCACTCCTCCAGCGATCGCCATCCCGTCGTCCCGGCGAAAGCCGGGCGCAGGCACAAAGCCGAGTGCCGGAACAACGCTACCGCTCCAGCCGACGCGCACAGCGGTTTTACCGGTTCGTCACCGAACCCGATCAGTGCACCCTTCGAGCCCGCGATGTGAGCGAACTTTCGGATACCGGACTCTCGGGCGGTGGCTCAACGTGCTCGGGTGTTCGGCGGGCTTCGAAACTCCTTGCATCAGAAGCTGATTCAGACACAATGAGGGCACGTCTGGCGGCGTTTGTCAATGGGCCACCATGTTGAGAAGCACTATAAGAGTGACCACCGGCGATGAGTTTTCGTGCGACTGCGGGTCACTACCAGGGGGCGCCCCGGCCGATCCCACGTTGGGTCCTACGAATGAAGGAGAGAAAGCTATGACGATTCAGCGGATGGACAACGTCCTGATCGTCGTAGAGGATCTCGACACTGTTGTCGAGTTCTTCGTCGAACTCGGTATGGAGCTGGAAGGCAAGGGGCCGGTCGAGGGACGTTGGGTGGAACGCGTCATCGGACTCGACGATGTCCGACAGGACGTCGCGATGCTGCGGACACCGGACGGCCACGGTCGAGTCGAGCTGGCGATGTTCCACACGCCCGAGGCGATCAGCGCTGAGCCGAAAGACGCGCCGACGAACACACTCGGCATCCGTCGCATCATGTTCGCCGTGGATGACATCGAGGACACTCTTGCCCGCCTGCGCACCCACGGCGCCGAACTCGTCGGCGAGCTGGTGCAGTACGAGGAGAGCTATCGGCTCTGCTACGTCCGTGGTCCCGAGGACATCATCGTCGGGCTGGCCGAGCAGCTCGGCTGAAGGCTGCGATCCGCCTGCACCGCGATATTTCGAAGTTACCCGCGTGCTCCTACGGCGTGACTACGCATGGACGTCGTGCTGAGCACGGCGGGTGAGCCACGCATCCAGTGACCAGCGGCCGGGCCCGGCCCAGGTCAGGAAGATCAACCCGAGCAACATCGCGACATCGGTGCGCGCGTCGTGGACCATCCCCCAGAAACCCTCCACTCCTTGGAACCCGCCCGGGCGCAGTTCACGCAACTTGGTGAAGACGATCGCCAAGCTGATGTCGACCAGCAACGGCAGCGCGGCGAAGCGGGTCAGCAGTCCGATGACGATCAAGACGCCGCAAGCGATTTCGATGACACCGTCGAAGTTCGCGAAGAACGTCGGTGCGGGGATGCCGATCTTGTCGAACCGGCCCGGCCCCAGTTTGTCCGGATACAGGTACTTCTGAATCCCCTCACTGAGGAACACCAGCCCCACCGCCAGCCGGATACAGATCACTGCCGCCGAGCCGTCCGCGCCGAGGATGCGCGGCCACGACCACCGATCGTCCGTCGCCGCCATCGGCACTCGCCTCCCGATATCACATGGTCCACCGACGAGCAGCACCGTGGCGGCTACCGCCAGACACGTCGAAGTTACACCGCCCTCTGCCCGCTCTCGGTCATCGCGGGTGGACCACCATGACCGGGCACGAGGCATGCTGCACCAGAGTATTGGCGGTGGAACCGAGCAGCATGCCCGCGAAACCACCCCGGCCGCGACTGCCAACGACCAGCAACTGCGCCACGTTCGACCAGGACAGCAGGTGCGACGCCGGCGCGGAAACCTCGACTTTCCGTGCGACGCGAACCTCGGGGAACTTCTCCTGCCACCCCGCAACACGCTCGGCGAGAACCGCTCGCTCGATGTTGTCGAGTTCGGCCTCGGCCCGGTGGGCGTGACCGGCGAACCGCCCGGAGTCCCAGTCGCTCCACACATGGACGGCGACGAGTTCGACATCGCGTTCGGCCGCTTCGGTGAAGGCTGCCTCGATAGCTGCGTCGCCGACGGGGCTGCCGTCCACGCCGACCACCACCGGGCCGGATGTGTGGACCGCGCCGTCGGCGTCGGGGTCGGTGCGCACGACGACCACCGCGCCGCGCGCGTGAGCGGTCACGGCCAGCAGCGTGGAGCCGAGGTGGGTGAACGTCCCCGCGTTTCCGGTCGCACCGAGCACGACCGCGTATGCCTCCGCACTGTGCTCGATCAGCAATTGCTTCCCGGTATCGGTGGTCGCGCGAGACGAGATACGCAACTCGGGTGCGACCGATCGGGCCACGCGTTCGGCCCGGGCGACCACATCCTGTCCCTGTTGCCGGATGACGTCGAGGACCGAGGGGATCACGACCTCGTAGTCGCCGAGTACCCAGTCGGTGCCCACCGCGTCCATGCCGTGGAGGATCTCGAGTTCGCGTCCGCGGTCGACCGCGAACCGCGCCGCCCACCGGAGGGCGGTCCACGACCCGTCCGAACCATCAACGCCAACAACGATTTTCGCCGTAGCGAGATGATGCGGGTCGTCGAATCGCTGCTCTGTCATGAGGGCCTCCCGAGCCTGTGGTCGCGTAGCACCCAGCCGGGCGCCGACTCAACGGTATGAGCCGTAGCACAGGCTCGAATGCGGCTGATCGTCCTCGAGAGCAAGGACCAAAGACCACTCGAGGGAGTGCAGGCCGGACCTCTGGAGCGTCGCCGCCGGGCCCGATGCCGTCGGCAATCGCGATTCGGGACCTTGGTCCCTCGTGGTGCATCTCCCGGTTGGCGAGACTCGGAAACGGACGGCTATATCCGATCGGACAGGGGTCTCGACCATGCCTGACGACACCGTGGTGATCGATCGTGCTGGTCTGGATCGTCTGGTGGACGTGCTGCACGACCGGGGATACCGCGTCATCGGTCCGCAGGTGCGCGATGGCGCGATCGTCCTGGACGAACTGGACTCCGGCAGGCGACTGCCCGCCGGGTGGGGTGTGGAGACCGCGCCCGGCCGGTATCGGCTGCACCGCCGCGACGACGCGGCGGTGTTCGCCCATTCGGCCGGGCCGGGCTCCTGGAAGCAGTTCCTGCATCCGCCGCGTCGCAAGATCGGGCAGTTCGGACCGGATCTCGAGCTGGAACCCGTCGAAGAAACGCCGGGCCGCTCCGCGTTCCTCGGCGTCCGCGGGTGCGACCTCACCTCGATTGCGATTCTCGGACGCGTGCTCGGCGACGAGGCCCATCCTGATGCTTCGTTCACCGCTCGCCGGAAGGATCTGTTCGTGGTCGCGGTGAACTGCACCGAGCCCGGGGGCGTGTGCTTCTGCGCGTCGATGGGCACGGGACCGGGTGTGTCGGCCGGATACGACCTCGCCCTGACCGAGCGCATCGACGCCGAAGGCCACCGATTCCTCGTCGATGTGGGCAGTACGGACGGCGCGGAAATCCTCTCCGAGATCACCGCGCGTCCAGCCGACCCGGAGCAGGTCGCCGCCGCCCGGGACGCCGTGACCGCAGCAGCAGGCCGGATGGGTCGCGAGATGCCCGAGGTCGACATCCGAGCACTGCTGCGCGACTCTCGGGAATCCTCGCACTGGCAGGATGTCGCCGCCCGCTGCTTCACCTGCGGCAACTGCACGATGGTGTGTCCCACCTGCTTCTGCACCAGCACCGAGGACGTCACCGACCTCACCGGCGACCATGCCGAACGCTGGGAGCACTGGTCGTCGTGCTTCGAACCGGACTTCTCCTACCTGCACGGCGGCAGCGTGCGGCAATCCGGCGAAAGCCGATACCGGCAGTGGATCACCCACAAGCTCAGCACCTGGTACGACCAGTTCGGCAGCTCGGGATGCGTCGGCTGCGGGCGGTGCATCGCCTGGTGCCCGGCCGAGATCGACCTGACCGCCGAGGTGGCCCGGCTGGCCGAACTGGCCGGGGAATCGCACCATGCCCACCGCTGAGGAACTGTCCGCGTTCGGGCGGCTGGCGGTGCTGAGCGATGAAGAGCTGCGCACACTGGCCGCCGCCGGACGCGATGTGGCCTTCCCCGCCGGGCATCGGGTGATCACCGAGTCCCGACTTGCCGACCGATGCTGGCTGATCCGCCACGGCCGGATACTGCTGGACGCGCAGGTGCCGGGGCGTGGCGCCGTGGTCCTCCAGACCCTCGGCGGCGGAGATCTGCTCGGCTGGTCCTGGCTCGTACCGCCCTACCGGTGGCATTTCGGCGCGGTGGCCGCCGAACCGGTCGAGGCCGTCGAGTTCGACGCGGGGATCTTGGCCGAACTCTCCAATCAGGATCCACGATTCGGCCGCGCGCTGGCCATGATGCTGTTCGAGGCGCTGCTGGAACGACTGCAGGCAACCCGGGCCCGGCTGCTCGACCTCTACCGGAACCCCACCATGACCTGCACGGCCGGTCCACACCGCATCGCCGTCGACCGAGGCGACCGATGAGCGTGGACACGCGAACCCGGACGGTGGCGCACGGTGACACGATGCTGCCCTACCGCGTAATCGGTCGCGTCGCGCAGAACCCGGACACCGTGACACTGCGCCTGGAACCGGTACACGATGCGGCGCAACCTTTCCGGCCCGGACAGTTCATGATGCTCTACAGCTTCGGTGTAGGCGAGATCGCGATCTCGATCAGCGGAGATCCCGCGGCCGTCGACGACAACCTCGAGCACACTATCCGGGCGGTAGGCGCGGTGAGCGCGGCGCTGCACGACACAGGTGTCGGCGGCCTGATCGGTGTCCGCGGACCATTCGGCACAGGATGGGACCTGGCGTCCGCGGCCGGAGGGGATCTCGTCATCGTGGGCGGCGGCGTCGGGCTGGCGCCGCTTCGCTCCGCCATACTCGCCGCGCTCGCCGCGCGCGAAGACTACCGGCGGGTCGTGCTGATCACCGGAGCCCGGACCCCGGCGGACATCCTGTTCCGGCACGATCAGCAACTGTGGCCGGCGGCCGGGGCGATCGAACTCCATCAGACCGTCGATCACCCCGCACCGGATTGGGACGGCCGCGTCGGGTTCGTCACCGAGCCACTGGCCCACCTGACCGTGGAACCCGGCAAGACCACCGCCCTGCTCTGCGGCCCCGAACCGATGATGCGATTTTGCGCGGAATCACTGCTGCGCAAGGGAATTCCCGCCACCGACGTCCAAGTGTCATTGGAGCGCAACATGCAGTGCGGTGTCGCGCGATGCGGGCACTGCCAGCTCGGTCCGCTGCTGCTGTGCCGAGATGGACCCATCGTGGACTACGCGACTGCCGAACCACTGCTTGCGGTGCGTGAACTATGACGAAGACACCGACACTCGCGGTGTGGAAGTTCACTTCCTGCGATGGTTGTCAGCTCACCTTGCTCGACTGCGAGGACGAACTGCTTGCTCTCGCGGGCCGGGTGCGCATCACTCACTTCGCGGAAGCGTCCAGTGCCATGGAGTCCGGCCCATACGATGTCTCACTGGTCGAGGGTTCGATCACCACGGAAGAAGAGCGACGCCGGATCATCGAGATTCGCGAGCGATCCCGGATTCTGGTGGCCATCGGGGCGTGCGCCACCCACGGCGGAATCCAGGCGCTGCGCAATTTCGCCGACGTCACCGAGTTCACCTCGGTGGTGTATGCCAGTCCGGAATACATCGCCACCTTGGGCACCTCGACTCCCATTTCCGCGCACGTACCGGTCGACTTCGAATTGCGTGGCTGCCCGATCGACCGGCGGCAACTGCTCGACACCCTGTGCGCGTTACTGGCAGGCCGCGCGCCCGACATCCCGAACACGAGCGTATGTACCGAGTGCAAACGTCGCGGTACCACCTGTGTCATGGTCGCCGAGGGGATTCCCTGCCTGGGTCCGGTCACGCAAGCGGGATGCGGCGCCCTGTGCCCGGCGTATCACCGTGGCTGCTTCGGTTGTTTCGGTCCTATGGCGAATCCCAACATTCACGCGCTGCTTCCCATACTGCGAGTCAATGGCATGGACACCGGCGACATCGATCGCGTTTTCGCCACCTATGCCGTAGCCGCGCCGGAGTTCGCGAACAGGAACGGCGATGAGTCGGCATAGGCAGCTGAAAGTCGGCACCCTGGCTCGTGTCGAGGGCGAGGGCGCGCTGCGGGTTGTCATCGCGGACGGGCAGGTGGAAAGCACCGAGTTGAATATCTACGAGCCACCGCGGTTCTTCGAAGCATTCTTGCGTGGACGCGCCTACACCGAGCCGCCGGATATCACCTCCCGCATCTGCGGGATCTGTCCAGTGGCCTACCAGACCAGCGCCTGCAACGCACTCGAGCAACTTTGTGGCGTGGAGTTGGACCGACCACTGGCCGATCTGCGCAGGCTTTTGTATTGCGGCGAATGGATCTCCAGCCACTCTCTACATATTCATCTGCTGCACATGCCCGACTTCCTCGGCTACCCGGACGCGATCACGCTCGCCGCCGATCAGCGCGAACTCGTCGAGGAGGGATTGGCGACGAAAAGAGCGGGCAACGCGGTGCTCGAACTTCTCGGCGGCCGGGCCATCCATCCCGTCAACGTCCGGCTCGGCGGCTTCTACTCGGTCCCCGAACGCGCCGAGTTCGCCGCCGTGATCGAACCACTGCGCCGCGCGCGAGACCACGCGACGAACACCGCACTCCGGGCTGCGCGATTCGAATTCCCCGAGCTGGAACTCGAATACGATCTGCTGGCGGCGAACGATCCGGACCGATACGCCATCGACAACGGCGACGTGCACACCAGTACCGGGCTTCGCTTCCCGGCGATCGATTTCCCGAATCACGTACGAGAACATCAGGTTCCGCACTCCACTGCCTTGCATGCGACGCTCGACGGCGCACGCTACCTCACCGGGCCGTTGGCCCGATACACACTGAATCACCACCAGCTGTCACCGATCGCCCAGCAGGTCGCGGCCGAAATCGGACTCGGCGCGGAATGCCGCAACCCGTTTCGGAGCATCCTGGTTCGAGCGGTGGAAGTCGTCCACGCGATCGATACGGCACTGACGATCATCGATGGTTACGAACGCCCCTCCCGCGCCGCGGTTCCGGTCGCGCCTCGAGCCGGCACCGGGCACGGCGTGAGCGAAGCGCCCCGCGGCCTGCTGTACCACCGGTACGAGCTGGACGATCACGGCATCGTGCGCTCGGCCATGATCATTCCGCCGACCTCGCAGAATCAGGCAGTGATGGAGGACGATTTGCGGCGCGTCGTCTCCGACCACCTCGACCTCGATGACGCCGCGCTGACCACGATGTGCGAACGCGCGATCCGGAACTACGATCCGTGCATATCCTGCTCGGCCCACTTCCTGGACCTCGACGTGGTGCGCCGATGACCGAGCCGCGGGCCGTGGTCGTCGGCGTGGGCAACGAATACCGCGGCGACGACGGGATCGGTCCGGTCGTCGCTTCTCGGATCGAAGATCTCGGTATTCCAGGCGTTCTCGTAGCGATTTCCGATGGGGAACCGACAAGTCTGCTGGATATCTGGGCCGGTGTAGATCTAGCCGTCGTCATCGACGCCGTACGCTGCGACCCCTCGGTCCCCGGTCGGGTTCGCCGCGCCGACATCGACCTGCTTCGGCACGCCGGAGCCGCCTCTTCCCACTCGCTCGGCATCCGCCACGCGCTGTCGCTGGGCCGCGCTCTCGGACGTCTCCCCCGCCGGACCGTGGTAGTCGCGGTGGATGTGGTGTGCCTCGAGCCGGGTGTCGGTCTGTCCGAGCCCGTCGCGGCAGCCGTCCCACGCGCGGCGGAGGCGGTTGTGCGGGAGTTGCGACGAACCGAACAGAGGTGACCTCGTTTCTAGCGGGACGCGGGACCGAACGCTCAGTCAGACACCGCAGCTCGCGGAGTTCAGGGAGTCGATGGCCGCCTGTAGTTTGGCGGCTGCCCGAGTGGCGATGGGCTGCAACGCCGGTTCGTTCGTCACCTGAACCATCAGTTGCGGATTCATCGCTTCGATGATGACCTCACTGTCGGAGTCGGGGTTGCGGCGCACGACGACATTACAGGGCAGCAGGAGCCCGATCTGCCGATCGATGCCGACCGCTTCGTGAGCCAGGGGCGGATTGCAGGCCCCGAGGATGAGGTAGTCCTCCATGTGCGCGTCGAGTTTGGCTTCGAGCGTGGCTCGCACGTCGATCTCGGTCAGAACGCCGAATCCCTGCTCGCTCAGAGCGGCCCGGGTCCGGTCGACGGCATCGCCGAAATCGGTGTGCAAAGTGATGGACAGTCCCAGGTTCATCATGCGGTCCTTCCGTGCGGGGCGATCGGAGTCAGGCCAGAGCGAGGAACAGCTTCTCCAGCTCTTCGACGGTCATCGGCTGCTGACCGTCGCCGGAGTGCCCGTTCAGGCATTCGCGCAATCCGGTCGCGACGATCTTGAATCCGGCGCGGTCGAGCGCGCGAGAGACCGCGGCGAGCTGGGTGACCACGTCTTTGCAGTCCCGGCCCTGCTCGATCATGGCGATGACGCCGGCGAGCTGACCGTGTGCGCGCCGCAGCCTGTTGAGTGTTTCGGTGATAGCGGTTTCGTCGCCGACCATGGGTGCACCCTTTCTCCTTCGGCCACGACGATCGGAACTCCCGCGCTCCCATACGAACTCCCCGTCGCCGGTGGTTCCGCTGACCGCCAGCTGGCCGTGGACAAGAACCTTCTTACCGGGTCGACCAACGTCACAGACCGCCTCCTGCGAGCTCTACGACAGCTGCGGTGCGGTCGGCGCGAGAGCATCGACGCCGCCGGTGGAATTGCCGGTACGCCGAAGTTCGTCGTGCAACTGCCTGATGTGCTCGGCTCGCCCCGGGCCGGTCCCCGTGGTGGCGAGCGCCGCGGTCGCGGCCGCGATACCCAGACGCACCGCGTCGGCCAGCTCGTACCCGCGGGCCAGGCCCACTGTGACGCCGCCGACCATCGCGTCTCCGGCGCCGATCCCGCTACGAACCCGCGCGGGCACGGCCGCGAACCACTCCTGTGAGTCCTGCGTCACCAGGAGCGCTCCGTCGGCCCCGAGGGACAGCAGCACGATCTCTGTCATTCCCGCGGCGATCAGGCGGCGGGCCTGTGCCAGCTGTTCGGCGCGGTCGATCAGCGGATGCCCGGCGTAGTCGCCGAGTTCCCGCACGCTCGGCTTGATCAGATGGACGCCCCGATGCACATTGCGCAAAGCGACACCGGAGGTATCCAGCAACACACGCACATCGAGGTCGCCGACGAGATCGGTGAGAATTTGATAGAAGTCCGGGGACACACCCGGCGGAAGTGTTCCGCTGGCCACGAGATACTCCGCGCCGCTCGCCGCACGTTCGACCTCGGCCAGGCAGCGATGTTGTTCCGGATCGGTGAGCCGAGGGCCGGGAAAGACCAACCGATATTGCTCGCCGCTCGAGGTCTCGGTGACCGACATACTTTCCCTGGTGGATTCGGCCACGGGCACCGGCCGTGGCGGCACCCCGGTATCGCGTACCAACTGCTCGAGCAGCCGGCCCGGCGGTCCGCCCGCAGGAAACACCGCCGTCACCTCGACTCCCAATTCGGCCACTGTGCGCGCGACGTTGATGCCACCGCCACCTGGGTCATAGCGTGGTGTCGCACAGCGCATTTTGTCCGTCGGTACGACTCTCGCGACCCGGGTCGCGAGATCGATCGCGGGATTCATCGTCAGTGTCACGATTCGGCCCACCGAAAGCCTCCTCGATCGTCCTTTCGCGACAGCCCACTGTGTGCCCGATCCTGTCCGCGGGAACATACCGCTGTCGGTACCGATTACTTTGCCCGTTCGCAATCGGGCCGGAGCAGAGTCGGCCGCCCCTCGGGCGCTGGACTTAGGTCCTCAGGCCGCACTCGGCACGGGCTTGTCGGCTGAGGGAGCCAGCGTGAACAAAGCTTCGTCCTCCTGTGCGAAATGCAAGGTGAGGATGGCATCCAATCCGTAGAGCGAGGCGCGCAGGTCATCGAGCTGATCCGCTCTGATTCCGTGCGGCGCGTCATCGAGATGACGGCCGACACGGCGGATCAGACGTTCGATTTCGGTGTGCTCGCGACTCATGGTCACCATCGCCTCCGGATCGCGGAGGTAGCCGGTCAACGCTGGGTACAGTTCCGACTCCTCGGCGTGCTCGTGCGGCAGTATGTCCTGCACCAAGAATCGGAACGCCCGGCGGACCGCGGCGTCGGCGTCCGGTCCGGGACCGGTCGACAACGCGTCGGCCGCCTGCCGGACGGACGCGCGCGCGGCATGCAGCGTTTCGTGCTCCCGGGTGAAGCGTGCCACCAGCGGCTCGATCGCCTCGCTCGGGCGTCTCCGGGGTATTCGCAGGGCGCGTAACGCGTTCAAGATCACCACGACATCGATGCCCTCCTGCAGGAGCGCGCCTGCCGCGGGCACCAGCAGTCCGAAAGCGGCGGCGAGCATCGCCGCCAGCGACATCGCCATCCCAGCGGTCGCACTCTGCACCGCAAGGCGATGTGATCGCTGGGCGATCTCCACCGCATCGGCAAGCCGGTCGATGCGGTCGTCGACGATCACCGCGTCGGCGGCTTGCACCGCCGCCGTGGACCCGCGCGAGCCCAGGGCCACACCCACGTCGGCGGCCGCAAGCGCGGGTGCGTCGTTCACCCCGTCACCGATCATCACCGTCACACCGTTGTGTCGTTCCGCTCGGATCGCTGCGATCTTGCCGGCCGGGTCGGCGTCCGCGACTACTTCGGTGAGCCCGAGCAGGCGTGCCACCTCGGCCGCGTTGTCGACCCGATCGCCGGTGAGCATGAGCAGTCTTCGCAAACCCGCCGATCGTAATCTGCGCATCGTGCGCCCAGCATCTACGCGGATACGGTCACGTAGCAGCAGTGCGCCCACAGGTTCCTGCTCGACACACACCCATACGACGGCGGCTAGATCCAACCGTGCCCGCCGCAGCGCCGCCAACGCCCACGGCGCCGGCTCCGTTCGGGCGGGAAGCCGCCCGACCCGCACCGCGCGACCGTCAACGATCCCGGTCGCACCCTGACCCGGTTCTTCTGAAACACGCTGCGCGAGGCCCGGTTTCAAGCCGCGGTGCGCCGCCGCGGCGACCACGGCACGCGCGAGCACATGCGGCGAGAATTGCTCCACCGCCGCCGCCTGGCGCAGCACCTGCTCGGCGTCGGCGTCGGGCGCGGTGACGATGTCGAGCACCTCCGGCCGTCCCACCGTCACAGTGCCGGTCTTGTCCATCGCCAGGCACCGTGCCCGGCCGAGCGCCTCGAGCGCGGCGCCGTCTTTCACCACCACACCCGCCCGCGCCGTTCGCGACATTCCGGCCGTGATCGCGACCGGCACCGCCAGCAGCAGCGGACAGGGCGTCGCTGTGACGATCACCGCCACCGCTCGCACCGGATCCCCTGTACCGAGCCAGGCCGCGCCCGCGACGGTGAGCGCCAGCGGAAGGAACCAGACCGCGACCCGATCGGCGAGCCGCACTGTCGGAGCGGCGGCGGCCGCCGCCTGCCGCGCCAACGTCACGATCCCGGCATAGGTGCTCGCCTCCACCGTCGCCGCGGCTCGGATGTCGACAGCCGCGCCCGCGTTGACCACACCGCTGCGGACCTCGGTGCTCGCGCGCCGCACCACCGGGACCGACTCGCCGGTCAGCGCAGATTCGTCGAAAACGCCCGCCGTGGTGAGGATGCCGTCGACCGGCACCGTTTCACCCGGCAGCACGACCACGAGGTCTCCGGGTGAGATCGCTGTCGCGGCTACGGTCTCCACGCCGTCGCCACGACGGCGATGTGCCTGTGCCGGGGCCCGCCGCAACAGTGCCGACAGATCGCGTCCGGCGCGGCGGCCCGCGTACGCCTCCAGCACCCGCCCGGTCGCCACCATGAGCGCGATCAGCGCACCGGCGAAGTATTCCTCGACGACCAATGCGCCGACCAACGCTGTCAATGCGAGCAGGTCCGCGCCGTAGCGTCCTCTTCGCAGATCCTCCAGCACCCACACTGTCGCCGGAACGAGCGCCGCCACCGTAGCCGCCGACCACATCAGATCAGCGGCCTGCGCACTGAACAAAGCCACCGCCGATCCGCCGACAACCAGCACGGCTATCACACAGGTCAGGGCGAGCAGACGGATCATCCGGGTACGCCCCGACCGCGACTCGTCGTCTGCCGTTCCAGCGACTTCCTGTGGGTGGTTCGACAGATCTCGCATGAACTCCTCCGATCACGTCGCGCCTGCACCGAACCGCACCCACCACGTGCAGGAGAAGACGCCGTGATTTCGGAGTTCGCCGCCCGCGCAGCGGCCGTGTGGTGTCCAGCCTGCGCAACGCCCGCGAGAAACGACAGATCCACGGGTAGGTGAACAGATGGGAAATGGTCCCGAGCCGATTGGACGAACGGCCTTCGCGCCATCGACGCCCACGGCACGGCCGGGGCGGTAGGCCATTGGACCCTAGGCACAGGAGGTTGTCACGGACGACCCTGAAGCTCGACTCGTCTAGCAGAGGAAGCCGTCATGCTCGATGTCTCGGCCCTACGCGTCGCCCTGCGAACCACCCACGAACCGTTCGCGCAACTTCGCGAGACGCACACCGGGCTCGTGGTGCTGTGCGGCGACCGTGCCTACAAGGCGAAGAAACCGATCGTCACCGACTTCCTCGACTTCGGCACGCCGGAGAACCGCGAGCGGGCTTGCGCCCGCGAACTCGAGTTGAACCAACGTCTCGCGCCCGACGTCTATCTCGGTCTGGCCCATTTGACCGACCCGGAGGGTGGCGCCGCGGAGCCGGTCATCGTGATGCGCCGGATGCCGGACGCGTTACGCCTGTCCACCATGCTCGCGGACCCGACCCGGCAGACGGCCGGGCTGCGCGCGCTGGCGGAGACTCTCGCGCGTTTCCACGCAGGGGCACGGCGCGGCGCCGACATCGACCGGGCCGGCGCACCGGAGCAGCTGCGACGGCGCTGGGGCGCCCTGTTCCAGCCGCTACGCGAACGTCCACAGGGGACGATCGATCCCGGCGCGCTCGATCGCGCCGTGCACCTGGCGACGCGCTTCATCGACGGCCGCACCGCCTTGCTGACGCAGCGCATCGCCGACAACCGCATCGTCGACGGTCACGGGGATCTCCTCGCCGAGGACATCTTCGTCCTGCCCGACGGCTTCCGAATCCTCGACTGCCTGGATTTCGATGACCGACTGCGCTGCGTCGACGGTCTCGACGACGCAGCATTTCTGGCGATGGATCTCGAATTCCTGGGTCACCCAGCGAAAGCCGAGGCGTTCTTACACGACTACCTGCGCGCAGCGTGCGATTCGCCACCACCGTCGCTTCGGCATCACTACATCGCCTATCGGGCGACGGTCCGCGCGAAAACCGACGGAATCCGGGCCGACCAGGGCGATCCGGACGCGGCGGGGCGCGTCCGGCGACATCTCGCCCTCGCAGTCGAGCATCTCGAACAGGGCGCCGTACGCCTCGCGCTGGTCGGCGGCCTGCCCGGCACCGGGAAATCCACGGTGACTGCCCGTTTGGCGGTCGAGACCGACGCCGTCGCGATCTCCAGCGACAGTGTGCGCGCCGCTTTGCGCGCCACAGGATCCATCGCCGGCGCCGCGGAAGTCTTCGGCGCGGGCGCCTATCGGCCCGCCGCGAAGGAATTGGTGTATTCGCGGATGCTCGCCCAGGCCAGCGACCTATTGCAACACGGCGTCTCGGTAATTCTCGATGCCAGCTGGACCGACGCGAACCAGCGTGCCCGAGCCGCCACCGTGGCCGAGGAGACGCGCGGCGATCTGGTATCGCTGCGGTGCGCCTGCCCACGAACACTCGCGGCCGAGCGGATCGGTGCCAGGCCCCAGAGCGACTCGGAGGCCACACCCGCGATCGCGGACGCCTTGGCCGCCGCGGCAGCGCCGTGGCCCGAGGCCATCGAACTAGACACCGCACAACCGATCGAGAGATCGATCATGACAGCGCTGAAAGTCTGGAGCGACGTGCCGGACCCAGTGCCGACCTCCATCGGGCGCGGGTGAGCCATCCTCACCGAACGGCAGGTCGTACGCCGCGGATCGAGAAAACCGCCGTGGCGACTCAACTGCCTCGGCCGAAGGACGAAGGGCCTCCAGATAAGGGTCTTCGTCATCGGTCGCCGTCGCGGAAAACTCGGCACACTGAGTGAATCCACTGGCCCGCCGACACCTCGTAGGACATCGGCCGTACCGGTCTTGCGGCGGGGCCAGATCCGGAGTGGCTAACCGCTCCACCTGATACGCAGTGGACGAAGGCAGCAGCTGATGGACTCCCGCGAAACCCACATGTCGCAGTCGGATCTGTTCTCCTGGAAAATGGAACGCGATCCGGTTCTACGCTCCACGATCGTGTCGGCCCTGATCCTCGATTCCGAACCGGACTGGGACCGCCTACTGCAAACGATGGATCGCGGCACCCGTGTCGTGCCCAGGCTGCGGCATCGGCTGATCGCCGCACCGCTCGGCCTCGCCCCGCCACGGTGGGTGCTCGACCCGGATTTCGATCTGTCGTGGCATGTGCGTCGATCCGCGCTACCGGAACCGGCGAGCCTGGCCGAGGTACTCGAATTCGCGCGTACGGAGGCCATGACCGGTTTCGATCCGGCTCGCCCGCTGTGGCGCTCGACGTTGCTCAGCGGTTCGGCCGGCGCGGGCTGCGCCCTGGTACTGACGGTGCACCACAGTCTCACCGATGGCATCGGCGGCATCCAGATCGCCACGGCGCTGCTCGACTTCGACCGCGCGGGCACCGACCACGGTCATCCATCCGAACCGCGGGACGACCACGACAGCGCGCTGCGCGACATCGTCTCGTGGAACGTCGCGGTCGGCTCGGATCTCGTTGCGAGCGGGGTCCGTTCGACGCCGCCGACGATCCGGCGAACGCTCGGCGATCCAGCGCGGGCGGTGCGCGAAGGCACCGCGCTGGTCGGCTCGCTGGTCCGCTTGGCCCGGCCCATCACCACGACGCTCTCGCCCGTGATGACCAGGCGAAGTCTCGGTCGCCGGGTAGCGGTCCTCGACGTGCCGCTCGAACGATTGCGTGGTGCGGCACGGGCAGCGGGCTGCACGTTGAACGATGCTTTCCTCACCGCCGTGGTGATCGGTTTGCGCACGTATCACCGCCACCACGGGGCGACGCTCGACCAGCTGCGGGTGACGATGCCGATCAGCCTGCGCACCGCCGACGACCCGCTCGGCGGCAACCGCATCACCCTCGCCCGTTTCGCGTTACCGGTCGACCTCGACGAAACCGGGCAACTCATGCGCGCGATCGACGCCGCGGTCGCGGCTTGGCGGCGAGAACCGGCGATTCCGCTGTCGGGCGCCGTCGCGGCCGTGCTGAACCGATTGCCCGCCCGACTGCTCACCGGACTGCTCAAACACGTCGATTTCGTCGCCTCCAACGTCCCCGGCTCCCCCGTGCCCCTCTATATCGCCGGGGCGCGGATCGACCGGATGTACTCCTTCGGCCCCGCCATCGGTACGGCCGTCAACGTCACGCTGACCTCGCATGCCGGGATCTGCTACGTCGGGATCAACGCCGATACGGCCGCGGTCCCGGATACCGACACGTTGACCGAGTGTCTCGCCACCGGCTTCGCCATGGTGCTCGAGCTCGGCACCGAGCGCGCGGCGGTACCCGGCCCCGAATCGAGAGTAGAAGAGGACTCGAAGCCGTCGTATCCAGCCGCCCGACACCGGTAGTGCCCCCCAGAGCGGGACTTCAGCCCCGCTGCCACGACTACCGCAGCGTGCACGCTGATGGCGAGAGGAATCCAGAGGAGGCTTCGATGAAACGCCAGGTCGGTGGTGAGATCCGGCGGCTCACCGCTGTCCTGGACCGCCTCCGCGACGTGGCGGCACCGTTGTGACCGGCCTGGTCGAAGCCGAACCCGGTCTGCGAGTCGATCCGACCGAGCGGATCGACCTGTTGCTGCGCGATCTGCGCGGCAGCCGCCGCGGGCTCACCACACGCGAGGCCGAGCGACGCGTCATCCATTACGGACCGAACATACTGCGGAGGCGGGGCCGCCGGACCTGGCCACGGGACCTGGCTCGTCAGTTCACCCACCCGCTCGCGCTGTTGCTGTGGGCAGCGGCGGTTCTGGCCGGGGCGGTAGGCATCGTTCCGGTCGCGATCGCGATCGTGGTCGTCATCATGATCAACGCCGCGTTCGCGTTCGCGCAGGAAAGGCACGCCGAGCAGGCGGTGGAGGCACTGGCGGCGTATCTTCCGATGCGAGCGCGAGTCGTGCGGGACGGGCAGGTCGCCGAGGTCGAGGCGACCGGCGTCGTGCCAGGCGACGTACTGGTCATCACCGAGGGCGACCGAATCTGCGCGGACGCACGGCTGCTGGACGGCGGCATCGAGGTGGACCTGTCCGAACTGACCGGCGAATCGATGCCCGTTTACCGCAGCGCCGACGCCGTCGACGCCGGAGTGCCGCTGGCGCAGGCCCGCGAACTGGTCTTCAGCGGCACATCCTGCACCGAGGGCGAGGCGCGCGCGATCGTCTTCGCCACCGGCATGCACACCGAACTCGGCCGCATCGCGGCCCTGTCCGAACGCGTCGAGCGCGACGAGAGCCCCCTCGAACATCAAGTGCGCCGCGTGGCCTGGTTGATCGCGCTGATCTCCGTGTTGCTCGCGGCGGCGTTCATTCCGCTCGCGATGCTCGGCGCCGGACTGTCCCCGATCAATTCCGTGGTCTTCGCCGTGGGGCTCCTCGTGGGCAACGTCCCGGAGGGTCTGCTGCCGGTGATCACCCTCGCGTTGGCGATCGGCGTGCGCGACCTCGCCCGCCGCGGCGCGGTGGTCAAACGCCTCAGCGCCGTGGAGACTCTCGGCTCCACCGATGTGATCTGCACCGACAAGACCGGAACCCTCACCGAGAACCGTATGCGAGTAGTCGCCATCGACACCATTACTGGAGCGCACGACCCTGGCGTCCGGTCCGGAGAGCGGGATCTCACCCTGACCCGCATCGCGAAAGCGATGGTCGCCTGCAACAGCGCTCGTCTCGCCGATACCGGCCCCGCCGTCGGCGACCCCACCGAGGTGGCGCTGTTGGCCGCGGCCTCGGAGTTGGGTGAGCAGGTGAGCACCGCCGAGCGAGAGCGTTTGCGGCAACGCCTGTTTCACTTCGACCCGGTCCGGAAACGCATGTCGACCGTCGACGCGGATGACACCGGCCGGCTGCGGGTGCACGCGAAGGGAGCCCCGGAGTCGCTGTTGCCGCTGTGCACCGCCGAGCTCGGCAGCGACGGCGGCATCCGTCCGTTGAATGCGCCGCGCCGCGACCAGCTCGCCGAACTCGTCGATTCCCGCGCGCAGCAAGGTCTGCGGATGCTGGCCGTGGCCGAGCGTGATGTCGCGGGTCCCACGGCACCGCGGGATCGGGAACTCGCCGAGAAAGATCTGGTCCTGCTCGGTGTGGTCGCCATGGAGGACCCGCCTCGGCGCGAGGTCGCCGAGGCCGTGCGACTGTGCCACGACGCCGGCATCCGCATCGTCGTCATCACTGGTGATCACGGGCTGACCGCGGCGGCGGTCGCCGATCGGATCGGCATCACGCGGGGAACACCGACCGTGATCACCGGCACGGAATTGGAGCGGATGAGCGAAGCGGACCTCGACGAGCTGCTGGCGGGCCCGGCCGAACTGGTCTTCGCCCGGTCCTCGCCCGAGGCCAAACTGCGCATCGCGGACGCACTGCGCGCGGCGGGCCATGTCGTCGCCATGACCGGAGACGGCGTCAACGACGCGCCCGCGCTACGGCGCGCGGATATCGGGGTGGCGATGGGTCGTTCCGGTACCGACGTGGCCCGCGAGGCGGCCACGATGGTGCTCACCGACGACAACTTCGCCACCATCACCGCGGCCATCCAGGCCGGTAGACGGGTCTACGACAACATTCGCAAGTTCATCTGCTACATCTTCGCCCACACCACGCCCGAGGTGACACCGCTGCTGGTGTTCGCGCTCTCCGGCGGCGCGGTACCGCTACCGCTGACCGTGATGCAGCTGCTGGCCTTCGACGTCGGCACCGAGACGCTCCCCGCGCTGGCGCTCGGACGAGAAGCGGCCGAGCCCGGCCTGATGCGCAAACCACCACGCAGACGCGGTGAGTCGGTGATCCGCACACCGATGCTGCTGCGCGCGTGGCTGTTCCTCGGGGTGATCGCGGCGATACTCGCCATGACCGGCTTCTTCTTCGTGCTGCTGCACGGCGGTTGGCACCCGGGTGACCCCACTGCCCCCGGTACCCCGCTGCACCACGCCTACCAGCAGGCGACCACGATGACCTTTTTCGGCATGGTCGCCGGCCAGATCGGCACCGCGTTCGCCGCACGCACCGATCGTGCCTCACTGCACTCCATCGGCGTACTGTCCAACCGCTTGCTGCTGTGGGGAATCGTCTTCGAACTCGCCCTCGCCGCGATGATCATCTACGTCCCGGTGATGCAACGTTTGCTCGGGACCGCCGCATTGACCCCTGCGATGCTCGCGTTCACCTTGCCGTACCCGTTCATCGTCTGGGGCGCCGACGAGATCCGCCGCTGGCTGGTGCGCCGCCGCCGGCAATGACCATGGTCCCCTCGGCCCAGGGCACGAGTCCTCTCACCCAGCTCGGCGCCCGCGAGCAAAATCTTCGGCATGGACCAGGAACAACACCGCATCGCCGTCGTCTACGCGACCGAACAGGGATCGACCCGCGACATCGCCGAATTCATCGGCACCGAGCTGTCGGGTCGCGACGCGATCGTCGAACTCGCCGATATCGACCACGCGCCCGACCTGTCCAACTTCGACACCCTCGTCCTCGGCAGCGCAGTTCACAACATGAAGCTCCTGCCTGCCGTCGGCGACTACGCACACGCCCACCACGACGAGTTGGCGAAAAAGGACGTCTGGCTGTTCAGCGTCGGACTCGCCCCGGCACTGCGCGGACCGATCGGACGCCGACTCGGCCGGATCGTCCCGAAGAAGATCGCCGCCCTGCGCGACTACATCGACGCGCACGACTATCGCGCGTTCGCCGGACGGTACGACAGCGACGGCATCTCGCTGCGAATTCGGATGCTCTATCGGCTGCTCGGCAAAGGCCGCTACGGGGATCTCCGCGACTGGGCAACGGTCCGCTCGTGGACGGACACCATCGCCAGGAGCCTTCGCCTCCCACCGGCCCGATCCACCACCATCGCCCCGTGAGCTGCCACAGACCTCGTCCGCGACGAAAATTCACCCAGCTTCGGCCGTGGTGGAACGCAGACCGGACTGGGTGAGGCCAACAAGACGCGACGTTCGAAATGTGACCGATCGGAGCCGTTATGGGCGACTACGTGACCGACCTCGGTGACCTGCGGCTGACGGACGCAGACCGCGTCGGCGGCAAGGGCGCGAATCTCGGGGAGCTGATGGCGGCGCACCTGCCGGTGCCACCCGGGTACGTGATCCTCAAATCCTGCTACGAAGAAGTGATCATCCACGGGCCGCACGGTGCCGAACTCGACGCCTTGCACGCCGAGGCGCTGCAGGCGGCAGCGGAGGGCACTCGCTCCGACGACACGCGACTCGACGAACTGTGCACCCGTATGCGCACACTCGTGCACCGAACACCGGTGGCGGCAGGAGTGCACGACGCCGTGCTGACCGCCTACCACCGGCTCGGCGATGCTGTTTCGGTCGCGGTGCGCTCATCCGCCGTCGGCGAAGACAGCGCGACCGCCTCCTTTGCGGGAATGAACTTGTCGCGGACCAATATTCGCGGCGACGATCGGCTGATGGATGCCGTCGTCGACTGCTGGGCATCCCTGTTCACCCCGCGCGTACTCACCTACCGCGCTCGTCGCGAGATGCACGAACGCCCGGATATCGCGGTAGTGGTGCAACGCATGGTCGCCGCCCGCAGGTCGGGCGTCGCCTTCACCGCCGACCCCGCGACCGGCCGCCGCGATCGCGTGGTCATCGAGGCGGCGCGCGGCCAAGGCGAAGTCGTGGTCTCCGGAGCCACCGAACCCGACACCTACATGCTCGACGCCAAGGGGCCCACGCTGATCGCCGCGCGCACCGGCCACCAGCGATTCGCTGTCGTGCCCGGGCCCGACGGTGACCAGCGAATCCAGCTGAGCGACGAGGAGGCCGCGGCTCAGGTACTCAGCGAAGACGAGGCCTTATCGGTAGCCCGGACGGCCTTGCAGGTACAGCAGCTGCACGGTGGCATCCCGCAGGATGTCGAATGGGCATTCGACGACGAGCGGCTGTGGCTGGTGCAGGCCCGGCCCATCACCACGCTGGCCGGCCGCGCAGATACCGGAACTCCGGCGCGTGCACCAGCCCCCACCCAGGTCCTGTTACGAGGTCTTGCCGCCGCACCCGGCCGAGCCAGCGGCGCCGTCCGGATCTTGTGCTCGCCGTCGGAGGGCTCGACACTGCGCGCCGGCGAGGTACTCGTCGCCGCCATGACCAATCCGGATTGGCTACCGACCATTTCGCGAGCATCGGCCCTGGTCACCGATAGCGGCGGGATGACATGCCATGCCGCGATCGTCGCCCGCGAACTCGGCGTGCCATGCGTGGTCGGTACCCGCACGGCAACCACCACACTCACCGAAGGCGCCGTCGTGACCGTCGACGGGTCGGCGGGTCAGGTGCACGCCGGGCGATCGGAACCGGTGCACGCCGCGCCCAGGCCGGCGGAACCGACCGCCCCGGCGGAACCGACCGCGACCCGCGTCTACGTCAATCTCGCGCTACCGGATGCCGCGGAACGAGTCGCGGCCACCGACGTCGACGGTGTCGGGTTGCTGCGCGCGGAAACGCTGATCACGCAGGCCCTCGACGGACGCCACCCTAGGGATCTGATCGCCCGCGGCGAGCAGGACGCCTTCATCGAACGGCTGTCGGCGCCCTTGCACCGGATCACAGCGGCATTCGCCCCGCGGCCGGTGATCTATCGCGCGACCGATCTACGGAGCAACGAATTCCGTGACCTCGCCGGCGGGACACGCTATGAACCCGACGAACGCAATCCGATGATCGGGTACCGCGGTTGCTACCGCTATATCCGCGAACCCGAGGTCTTCGCGCTCGAACTCACCGCCCTGGCCCTCGTACGCGAGAAAACGCCGAATCTGCACTTGATGATCCCGTTCGTGCGCACCCGCTGGGAGCTGGAGGCCTGCCTCGACCTCGTCGACACCAGCCCGCTGGGCAACCAGCGTGGACTACACCGCTGGGTGATGGCCGAGGTGCCCTCGGTGGTGCACTGGCTCCCCGAATACGTAGGGCTTGGCATCGATGGCGTCTCGATCGGCAGCAACGACCTCACTCAGCTCATGCTCGGCGTCGACCGCGACTCCGCCACCTGCGCAGAGCTGTTCGACGAATCCGACCCCGCCGTACTCGACGCGATCGGCAGGATCGTCGAGACGGCTCGACGGCTGAAGATCACGGCCTCGCTGTGTGGGCAGGCCCCCTCGACACGCCCCGAATTCGCCGAACACCTGGTGCGGATGGGCATCACCTCCATCTCGGTGACGCCGGACGCGGTGCCCGCGGCCCGTCGGGCGATCGCCGCCGCCGAACGGCGCGTGCTGCTCGAGCAGGCGCTTTCGGTGCGAAACGACGCCCGCGTCAGCTCTGACGCACCACGATGACGGGGCACTCCGCCGTATGCAGCAACGCCGCGCTGGTGGAACCGAGCAGCATGCCGGTGAACCCACCGCGGCCGTGGCTACCCACCACGAGCAATTGGGCCTCGTCCGATTGATCGATGAGAGAACGAACCGGCCGGTCACGCACCAGCACACGCCGCACCGGCACCTCCGGGTAGCGCTCGCCGAATCCGGCGAGATTCTCGGCGAGCAAGGCGTCCTCCCGTTCCCCCACCGCATCCCAGCCGGGCACGAGGTCGATACCGCTCGAATCGCTCCACGCGTGCAGCGCGATCAGCCCGACCTTACGGCGCGCGGCCTCCTCGAAGGCGACTTCGACAGCGGGCACGCTGTTGGCGGTTCCGTCCACCCCGACCAGCACGGGCTTTCCCGCGGAGAAGGCGTCGGTCGCCGAAGTCGAACGCACGACCGCGACCGGACAGTGTGCGTGCCGCGTCATCGCCGTGCTCACCGATCCGAGCAACTCGCGCCGATACGCACCGAGCCCGCGTCTGCCGACGACGAGCATTCTCGCGTGCTCGGACCGGGCCAGTAGGTCCGGGACGATCGGCTCGAGGGTCGACTCGGTACTGATCGCCAGCGCCTCCCCCGATGCCGTGGTCCTGGCGACGCGGGCAGCCTCGGTGAGCACCCGTTCCCCGTCCTTGCGCAGCCATTCCATATCGGATTCGGTCAGTGTGGCGCCGAGGCCGAACCCGGGCGGCACAGCGACGGACGTGACGATGTGCAGTCGGGAACGATGCAGCGCGGCGTCGGCCGCGGCCCACGCCGCAGCGTGATACGAGCTGGCCGAACCATCGACGGCGACGACGATGGGCCGATCCGGCGGTTCCCCGTGTGCGGTCGAGTTCTCCGTCATGGCGCTCTCCTCGGTCCCAGGTCCGTCATTCCATGTCCGTTCCGATCGGTCCGCTCAGACGCCGCCATTCGGCCGCCAAGCGAGCGCCACGAATCCGGTCGAGCAACCTTCCGGTAGATAGAGCCAAAACCATTGCGCCAAAACATATTCCGACAAAAATGACCGCGCCGAGCGCGACTCCGGCCCACAGCGCGTCCGAGTACGGCCGGGGTGGTGCGGTTGTCTTCCCGGCCGAATCGAACCACACCGTGACGTGGCTGCCGGGTTCCGCCGCGCCGGGGACCGGGACGGTCGCGCTGCCTTCGCGGCCCTCCCGGCTCCACCGCACCGGCGCTTGGAACCGTGCCCGGGCGTCGTCCTGTCCAGCGACTGTCAGCACCGGTTCCGGTGCGCGCACCACCGTCGCCGTCACGGCGACCTTGGCGGAGTTCTCCACCCGGATTCGCTCCGCGGCCTTCGTGCTGCCGTCCGTGCCCACGACAACGGCGAGCGGCACGGCGATCAGCACTGCCATCGCGGCGAACAGCCGCACCAGTGCCTCCCACCGGTCCGAAGTGCGCATCAGTGGATTGCCGTTCCACGGCCGCCATCGCCACAGGCGAACCGTCCGCGACGGATACCGCGGCACCTTGGATCACCCCTTCGGGGCACGCCTCGTCATGAACCCGAGCGATCCAGCGGATGCACCACCTCGTCGAGCGGGCGGCGCGGCGTGGGCGGGACCGGATCCGCGCTCGGAACCGCCCATCCGATCCGCACGATCATCTGCGGATGCGCGCTGTCGTCGAGAACGTGGGCACGGATGCGTTCTCTGGTGTCGGCCAACTCCATCGGCTCGGTCAATGGGCATGTCGCCAGCCCGAGCGACGTGGCGGTCAACAGCACCGCGCTCGTGGCCTCACCGGCCCGCAGCTGGGACAACCGATCGTCACTGCTGGTGCTCAGCAGGATCATCCGGTCGGCGGCATCGATGTCACGCACCACCGCCTGCGGCAATCCCGGGTTCGAGAAGGGACGCACCGTGGGGTCGGCCTCGGCCGACACCGCGTTGCGCGCCGGCACCCCTTGCGGCACCGCGTGCCTGCCGCTCCACTGAGCGAGTTCGGCGCCGTAGGAGATGTCACGCGCATGTTGCCAAGCCGCCTGTTCGAACGCTCGCAGCAACTGGGTCCGCGCCGGTTCGGCCTCCACATCGCGCACGAGCACTCCGGTCGCCACCCCGGCGGCGACGATGGCCTCGATATGCGCGGGCGGCACCTCCCACGAGCTGAAGCGGCGGCGATCCGTGCTGCGTTTGCCGATGGCGCGCGCCAACTCGACGTGCTCGGGCGTGCATGTGGTCGGACGAAATTCCACGGCGGCGAGATGCTCGGGCGCGGCAGGGTTCGGTAGCCGATGGATCACCGTCTCCCACCCCTCCGCACGAGCGGCGACGCGCAGATGATGCAACGCCGCACCGCAACTCAGCAGCAGGTCACGTCCGTCAGGGTCGGTGTGCGGGAGCCTTCGGCTCTCGTCGGCGTACAGGTGGACGGTCTCACGCCCCAGCCGCCACTGCCACGGCTGGGTGTTGTGCACCGAGGGCGCACGAGATGCCAGCGCCAACGCGGATCGCAGTGTCTCGGAATCGGGGTGTGTTGTCGGCATCGCTTGCCTCTCATCGAGATTCGTCCGGCAGGCGCGAAACCGGATCCGCGGTCGCGCCACCGTCCAGCACGAACTCCGAGCCGATCCGGCGGGTGGCTTCGGTGACCAGGAACCGGTAGGGCTCGCTTTCGCCTGGATTCAGCATCGCGCGAACCAGTGGCGCAGGTGACGGCCGAAGGTCACCGAACAGCGGGCACTCTGGCACGTCACCGGCTACCTGGAACCTGGGCATGCGGCGGCAGTGGGTCGACCACTCGGCACTGAAGAGGACCTATGTCCTCACCCGCGACTGCCAACGTCCATCGCCGCATCGATGTGCCGCGGACCATACTCGGTAGTGCGCGGCTCACCTAGGTCGAGCGCATCGTGCGCCCTCCGGCAGCGCCGAGGAGGACCGATCATGCGGGAATTCGGACTGCCGGCTCTGTACCAGGTGCCCGCCGAGGCGAACCTCACCGACTTGATCGAACGTAACGCCGAGCGGTACCCCGATCTGACCGTCATCTCCCGCAAGGTAGGCGGCCGCTGGCAGGATGTGACCGCTGCCCAGTTCCGCGCCGCGGCGTGGGCGACGGCGAAAGGACTGATCGCCAACGGCGTCCAGGCAGGCGATCGCGTGGCCATCATGTCCCGCACGCGGTACGAGTGGACGTTGGTGGACTTCGCGATCTGGTACGCGGGCGCGATTTCGGTCCCCGTCTATGAAACTTCCTCCGCCGAACAAGTGCAGTGGATCGTGTCCGACTCCGGCGCGTCCGCCATCGTCACAGAGACCGATCACCACACGGCCGTGGTCGCGGCGGTACGCGACCAATTGCCGAAATTGACGCACAGCTGGCAGATCGAGGCCGACGCCATAGCGAACCTGACGGCGGAGGGCGCACGGATCAGCGACGCCACCGTCGTAGAGCGCCGGGCCGCCGTAGCGGCCGATGTGCCGGCGACGATCGTGTATACCTCCGGTACCACCGGCCGCCCGAAAGGGTGTCAGCTGACCCACGGCAACTTCCTCGCCGAACTCGGCAACATCACCGCCCGGATGCCGACGCTGTTCCGCACCGGAGAGTCCTCGGTGCTGTTGTTTCTGCCGCTGGCACATGTGCTCGGCCGAATCGCCGAAGTCGCGGCGGCCTACGTCCCGGTCGACATCGCGCACGTCAGCGATGTCAAAGATGTCACCGCCGAACTCGGCGCGTTCCGGCCGACGTTGATCCTGGGCGTGCCACGAGTCTTCGAGAAGGTGTACAACACCGCACGCGCTCGAGCGGAACTCGCGCACCGCGAGCGCGTCTTCGATCTGGCAGCCACGACCGCCATCGACTACAGCCGGGCCCGGGGCGCCGGGCACATACCGCTCCCGCTGCGGATCCGGCATGCGCTGTTCGACCGGCTGGTGTACCGGCGGCTGCGCGCCGCGCTGGGCGGCCGCGCCACGCACGCCATATCCGGCGGCGCGCCACTCGGCGAACGCCTCGGCAATTTCTACCGCGGAGTCGGATTCACCGTGTTGGAGGGCTACGGGCTGACCGAGACATGTGCGGCCGCCACGTTCAATCCGGACGACCGGCCGAAGATAGGCACGGTCGGCCAACCGCTCCCGGGCTCCTCGGTCCGGATCGATGAGGACGGCGAGATCCTGTTGCGGGGACCGAACGTGTTCACCGGGTATTGGAACAACCCGCGTGCCACCGCCGAGTCGTTCCGCGACGGTTGGTTCGCCACAGGCGACCTCGGCACTCTCGATGAGGACGGGTACCTCACCATCATCGGGCGCAAGAAGGAGATCATCGTGACCGCCGCCGGTAAGAACGTGGCTCCAGCGGTGATCGAAGATCGCATCCGCGCCCACGCCATCATCGGTGAGGTGATCGTCGTAGGCGACGGCAAACCGTTCGTCGGTTGCCTGGTGACCATCGACGATGAGCACTTTTCCCTGTGGAAACAGCTGCATGACAAACCCCAGGACGCCAGTGTCGATGATCTCGCCGCGGACCCCGATCTGCTGGCCGCTGTTCAGGCCGCTGTCGACGACGGCAACCGAGCCGTGTCCCGCGCCGAGGCCGTCCGCAAATTCCGCCTGCTGCACACCCAGCTGACCGAGGACAGCGGATATGTCACCCCATCGTTGAAACTCAAACGCAACCTCGTACTCCGCGACTTCGCCGCAGAGGTCACCGCGATATACAACGAGTGATCGCGAACTCACGCAATGCCCGCCCCAACTTCTCGCCAGAGGTAAACTCTGATTTGCTCGTAGGTGTCCAAATGGTGAACGCAACGGAGTGACCCATGAAGATTTCCGAAGGCGTGGTGGACATGATCGCCCGGACGGCCGGCGCGACGACGGCCGCGGCAGGCGCCGTGGGCGGCGCGGCTGTCAACGGTGTGATCGGCGGCATCCAGGGTGCCGCGATCGGCGTGAAGAAGGGGCTCGGCAGCGGCAGCCACTCGACACCGGCGGCGGCACTGACTTTGGTGGCGATCGGTGCCACGGGTCTGGTGGACTGGCCGGTGCTGCTGGGTGTCGGCGGCGCTACCTTGGTGGTTCAGAAGCTGGGGCAGCGATCGGGCAGGCTGTCGCCGCCCGAGGTCGGTGATCGCGCCGGGCGCCCCGAGCCGCACGCGCGGAGCGGCCAGTCCGCCCGTCGAGACGACGAGCGTCCGATTCCCGCGCCGCAGAGCACGGTCCAGGCGCAGCGCTCGCCGAGCATGCATTAGTCGCACGTGGACCTGCGGTACGCCCCGGTGGGGTCGGCGGCAGGCGTTGTCGACCGCCGTCGCCGACATGCCCCGTGGGTGTTCGCCGCGGGCGGTCGGTAACGGAGTGATCAGTCGACGATCTCGACGACCCCAAGGCGCCACAGCACCGCGTACAGCTCACGCAACGGCACGGCGAGAACCTGCGTCAGCGCGCCCGTCAGCTGATCCGAGCCGCCGCTTGCACCATTTGTCATCACACTGGACACCGTGCGGATGCCAGGCATCGACTTATCGAACAGACTCTTACCGGAAGGCAAAAAATGGCCGAAAAATCGCATACCGGCCACCGGAATGCCGTAGACCGCGTGCTGGCCGCGCAGGGTTTCGCGGTGGAACTGCCGGTAGTGGGCCGGGTCCGCATCCCTCGACCCGAACAGTTGGCGTACTACGGTGCACTCGGCGCGCTGGCTGCGGCGGAGATCATCGAATGGCCCGTCGCGGTGGTCCTCGCGGCCGGTCACTGGCTGGCGCAGGACCAGCACAATCGCGTCGCTCACCAAATCGGCGAAGCCCTCGAAGAGGCCTAGATCCAGCGCTCGGGCCTGTGGCTGTGCTGTCGAGCCTTGAACGCCGAGAGCGCGGGAAGAGGGCGCCAATCGGCGTCGAAGAGGGCGTGGGCGCGAAAGTAGTCGACGGACCGCTCGACGCTGTCGTCGATAAAACATGCTCCCCACCAGAACAGTCCGCATCCCGTCGACAGGTTTCCAATGGTTCGCAGAGCGGATCTGAGGTATTCGTGCTGCCCGCGCGCGTCGAAGGAGAACTCCCGCTCGATGTCGGTGTAGGTACGGTCGTCCCCCGCGATCGGTCTGAAGGGATACGCCGTCTCGCCGATCAACACGCTCTTGTGCGGTCGCGATGCGCAGAGGGATTCGATTCTGCGCAGCCGCGAAATCGTAGCGTCGTGATGCGCCAGGGGATAGAACGACAGCGACACGGCGTCGTAGTCGACGTCGAAATGGTCCGCGTACCGCAACCACCACTCGGCGCCCTCGACGTCGGCGCCGCGGTCGAGATGAACAGAAATAAGGGTGGAATCGGCGGTTTCCCGCACGCCCATCGTCGCCGCGCGCAGGAGTTCGGACAGAATCACCCATTGATCGGCTGGATTCCAGTCGCTCTCGACGCCGTCTTCCGGGTGTAGCCGCGCGCCGCTGCGTGGATCCTGTCCCGGCTCCGCCCACAACATCCCGTTGGTGATTTCGTTGCCGACTTGCACCATGGCCGGCTGGATGCCGTGACGGCGGAACTCGGTGAGGGTGTGCGCAGTGTAGCGGCGAACCTCCTCGATCAGCGTCCGGATCGGCAGCGACGCCCACGCCCTTGGCTTGAACTGTTTACCCGGATCCGCCCAGGTGTCGGAATAGTGCAGAGTGAGACATATCGCGAGTCCGGCGGATCGAGCGGCCTGAGCCAAGCCGATGGCGTGCTCGAGGTTCATCGGCGAGTTGTCGTCGACCCAAACGCTCAGGCGAACGCTGTTCACTCCGTGGTCGGCGAGTGTCGTCGCGACCTCGTACGCGCGTCCACCCGGGCAATGCGACAGATCGACTCCGTGAAAGAAGTTGGTGACGTGCCGGGATGGCCGTCCTGCGGCGAAATCGCGAGTTTGCCGGGCCAACTCGGCTCGAATGTTCGTGTAACTGCCCGATCCGTATCCTCCGTCGGCGAAGTCCAGCCCGAGAAGCAGCCGACAGTAGAATCTGGCTCTCGGATGGCGGCTGTTCCCGATACTGGATTCCGCTCCGGTATGGCGTACGACATCGGGAACGAGGCGGTAGGCGTCGAGCCGCACATCCGCAGCGGCCGGATTGATGGGCAGTTTCCAGAAATAAGGGAACGCATCGTGTCGCTGTACGGACTCCACATGGGCGTACATCTGGAAGTCGAGCGGATCCTTGAGTGGAGTCATGATCTGCAGGAGCTTGACCGCACCCGCGAGTCCGACGAGATACCCCTCGGTACCCGCCCCGCCGATCAGGTCAGCGTAGGAGAACCTGCCGCCGGTCGACCGGATCCGGCCAGGTGTGGCCCTGCTGCTCAGGAAGACGAGATCACAGCCCGGAGGGAGTCCCCACTCATCGACCTCGTGGGGTAGCGGAGAGATCAGCTCGGCGTCGTCCTCGAGCACGATCGCCCACGGAATCCTGTGGTCGACGATATGTCGCCAGAGCCTGATATGACTGATCCCGCAGGCGGCCTCCAGCGACGCCCAGCGGCCGAAGTCCTGGACAACTTCGCCCTGCTCCGGATGATCGAGATCCAGCGTCCGCCCGTCGGTAGCAGGCCACCGCTCGAAGAGCATCCCGTGGCGCGCCAGATTCTCGGAGATCACGGTCAGTCGCTCGGTGTCACGATCGAGATTGACGACAAATGTTCGCATGCATTCCCCCGGCAAACTTGCGCGCGCTTCCGGCGCAACGTGCTTCCTGGTCCGCTTCCCGGGCGAACCATCCTTCGATGCGGCCGACGCCGTGTCGATCCAAAGGGACAGTCCGCCAGATACTTACGGAGACCAACGATAATTTCGGCGCCCCAAGGCGGATATACGAAGAACTTCGTATACCGTTCTCAGCTCGAGCCGATCTCCGGGAACCGGTGCTGCACAATGCTGGAATGGACGCTGCGCCAGGGGGAGACGCCAAACGCATCCACGATCTCGCGTTGCAGATCATCACCGAAAAGGAGCCGGTCCGGGTCTGGCCGCTGCTGATGGAACGCTTGACCACCGATCTACCGTGTGACTTGGCGGTTCTCATCGACCTGAACTGGCGGGCAGGAACCGGCCATGCGCTCACCGGGTCGCCGGACTGGCTACACGAGGCACCGCTCGACGCACTGATCCACGCGCATATGCGGTCTCACCCCCTGCTTCGGCATTATGGGCTGACGCGAGACAAAACCCCGCTGACGATGGACGAGGTAGCCGACGATCGCTGGTGGAAGGGTGAGGCATACCGGGCGGGAAAGGATGCCATCGGCATCGACCGCCAGCTGGCGTTGCCGTTGAGTTCCGAATCCGGCCGGATCCGCGGCGTCATCATGAGCCGCAGCGGTGGCGGCTTCAGCGACCGCGATCTCGAGTACGCCGTGCTCGCCCGCTCGCTGCTCGACACGGTCGAAGCGCATGAGGCGGCAGCCTTCGCACACCACACGATGCGCGCGGATCCCGCGGAGTACAAGATCACTCCCCGGGAGGCGGCGGTGCTCGCGCTCCTGTGCGACGGCCTTACCGCGCATGCCATCGGCACCCGACTCGGGATCAAGGCGGCGACGGTCACGAAACATACCGAGAACCTTTATCGCAAGCTCGGTGTGCACGATCGCATCGCAGCGCTGCGAAAGGCCCAAGCCCTCGACCTCATTCCCCCTACGCCCGGAGAGCAGCGATAACGGTAGGACACACTTCGAAGGCCGTCGCGGCCATACGGGT
This sequence comes from Nocardia sp. NPDC004718, assembly GCF_053601535.1. Classification (NCBI taxonomy): domain Bacteria; kingdom Bacillati; phylum Actinomycetota; class Actinomycetes; order Mycobacteriales; family Nocardiaceae; genus Nocardia; species Nocardia sp. NPDC004718. The sequence continues at coordinate 9,302 of NZ_JBSGCA010000043.1, read as the reverse complement.
CGCTGCCTCTCGCGGTGCTCGGACGGCTGTGGGAAGCCTCCCGCGGGACCGGGAACTGAATCGCCCGGTAGGCTGAAACAGATTTCAGCGTGTGTGGAAACTTGGTCGCGCCCAGTCGGGAAGTGCGGAACCGGCAGAGGAGACGGTGGAACATGGTGGCACGAGCGGGGCGGGGGCCTCGGGGGGAACGTGGCGCGCAGGCGGACCGCATCCTCGCAACGGCGCGTAAGTCCTTCGCCGAGCGAGGTTACAGCGGAACCTCGTTGCGAGCCGTAGCGAAGGCCGCCGAAGTAGACCCCACCCTGGTGAACTACTACTTCTCCAACAAGATGGGATTGCTGAAGGCGGCGCTGGAGCCGCCGGAATCCTTCGGTGCGGCAATCGGGGAGGCCGCTCGAGTGCCACTGGAGGAGCGCGGACGGGCCTTTGTCGAGGCGGCGCTGCGCATGTGGGACGATCCGGCCACATCGGAGATCCTGCGGTCGATCATCCTCGCCGCGAGTCACGAGCCCTTCGCCATGGAGCGCCTCCGCGCCGTCTTCTCCGATCTTGTCTTGCAGGCGGTATCGGCGAGCCTTCCCGACGACGAGGCCGGCCTGCGGGCGGACTTGGTGGCCACTCAGATCGTGGGACTGGCCATGACGCGTTATGTCTGGGCCCTCGACAGCATCGCCGATCTGCACACGGAGCAGGTCGTCCGCCTGATCGGGCCGACCGTGCAGCACTACCTCACCGGTCACCTGGGCGCGGATGTCTCGGAGAGCGCCTGAGCGGCGGATGACCCCGCAGGGATGAGTCGGTCGGCGCCGCGGTCGAGTACGACGGCGGCCGCACCATGCTCATCACCCGTTCGCCCCACCGAGCGTGGCGCTCGGGTCGTCGACGACAGATATTTCAGCATGTATGGAAATTGCTCTTGCCTGTAGCGGGGCGCCGGGCGTACCGTTAGCCCGTTAATTTCTGTATATGTGGAAATGAGGATGCCGTGGCTCGGGTAAGAGCAGCCGGTGCGGAGCCCGGTCAGCGTCAGTTGAACGGACCGCAGACCACAGGTCGCGAGTATCGCGACCTGTCCCCCGCTCTCCACGGGACGACCCGCGAGAACAATGTGCCCGTCCCGGTCCGTGACGGCACCCGGCTGCTGGCCGACATTCACCGCCCCGACGCCGACGGCAGATTTCCCGCGCTCATCGCGGCGGCACCCTATCCCCGCCAACTCCAGGACCTCGGTGCCCCCGCGGCGGTCATCGAGGCCGGCACCACCGACTTCTGGGTTCCACGCGGCTACGCCCATGTCATCGCCAACCTTCGTGGCACCGTGGGCTCGGACGGCACCTACACCTTTTTCGACGAGCAGGAGCGCCGGGACCTGTTCGACCTGGTCGAGTGGGTCGCCGGGCAGCCGTGGTGCGACGGCAACGTGGGCATGATCGGCATCAGCTACTACGCCATGACCCAGATGGAGGCGGCCACCCAGCGCCCACCTCATCTCAAGGCCCTGTTCCCGTTCAATGTCACCGTCCAGGCCTGGGAAGCCTCTTACCACAACGGCCTGTTGAGCCAGGCTTTCATCACCCCGTGGTTCCGTGCGCTAGGCGTCCTGTCGGCCCACGGCGACTCTCTCTACCGCAAGGGCCTGTCCCGCCTCCTGCGCAGAATTCTCGCGATTCCCGCCGTCCACCGCCGGTTCAGGCACACCGACGGCGTCCAGGCGACTCTCGGCCTGCGGCTGGTCAGCCGCTTCCGCCACGATGCCCACCCATGGGAGACCCTGCTGAACGCCGTGGCCACCGAACACCCCACCCGAGATGCGTGGTGGGACGACCGTGACCTGACCGAATTGCTGTCCCGCGTCGACATCCCCGTCTACCTCGGCGGCGAGTGGTCCAACGTCCCGCTCCATCTACCCGGCCTCTTCCAAGCCTGGAAGGCCCTCCCCCACAACCCGCACGTGCGCATGACCATGCTCGGGGAGCACAGCTTGCCCTGGCCATGGGAGAGCATGCACATCGAGGCCCTCGCCTGGTTCGACCACTGGCTCAAAGGGCGGGACACCGGCATTCTCGAAGGCCCCGCCATCCGCTACTGGCTGCCCGGGGCCGAACGGTGGCTCACCGCCGACTCCTGGCCCCCGCCTGCGACACACATGGCCTTGTCCCTCAACTCCGACGGCTCCCTCACTGGCGACGAGCAACCGGGCGAGCGCAGCTACGCCACGGACGGCGCGAATGCCATGCCCGCAGAACTGAGTTGGACCAGCGATCCCCTTCTCGGCGACCTCGACATGGTCGGCCACCCTGAGCTACGGCTCACCGCCACCAGCAGTGCGGCCGACACGGGATGGATCCTGCTCCTGCAAGACGTCGGACCGGACGGCAAAGCCATCGACGTCACCCAGGGCTGGCTGCGAGCCGGCATGCGCTACGTCGACGAGGACGCGAGCGCGACGGGCAGGCCCGTCCTCCCGATGAGGACGTGGGATCCCGTCCCTGCCGGGGAGCCGGTCGACTACCGCATCCCGCTGGTGGCCAACGCCCGCCGATTCCGCCGCGGGCACCGCATCCGGCTCGTCCTCACCAGTGACGACAGCCGCGAGGATTTCCGCCCCATGCTGCTGTTCAGTCACGCCCCCGTCGGCAGCCCAAGCGTCAATACGGTGCACTCCAGATCACGTCTGCTCCTGCCGATCCTGGAAGGAGAGTGAACAGGACGGCCCGACAATTCGCCCGGCGCTCCCCTCGTCTACGACCGGACACGGCAAGAGCACACCTGTACCGGGTGGCACCTCGAGCCACCCATATCGCCTGCGGCTGGCGGCCCCGGACCTGAAAGCGGGCCCGCGCCGAACCGCTGGACGGAGGCGTCGACATCGGGGAGATCCAGATCGTCGGCGTCAGCCCTACCCCCGAGCCGAGGGGCTGCATTCGAGCCTCATATGAGGCAGGCAGCAATCAGCTATGTCCACCGCCCTGACATCCAGGGACCAATCCTCGACATCGACAACAGGAGATGATCGCCATGACCGCAACAACCATCCTCGCAGCTTTGCTCGCGTTCGTTCTGCTAGGGGCCGGTACAACCATGACCCTGGCCCTCAGCTTCCAACGCGACACCGCGGCGCACCTCGGATTCAGCGTCAACGCCTTCCGCCGTATCGGGGCCTTGGAGTTGCTCGGTGCGATCGGAGTACTCCTGGGGCTGACGATCCCCGCCGTCGGCGCCCTCGCCGCAGTGGGCGTCGTGGCGCTGATGGTCGGCGCCGCTATCAGCCATCTCCGCGTTCGCGACCGGTTCGCGCAGCTGATTCCAGCGCTCGCGATCGCTGCCGTCGCGGTCGCGTATCTGATTTCAGTTGGGCAACAGGCAGTTTCGTGAGGGACGTACCCGACGCAGGAATACGAGCGGACCGTCGCGTTCGACGTGACGCAGCGCCCGCACTTCACCGCCATTGTGCACGGGGCTCCGGAGTAGCGAGCCTGTCGAGCGGCCCGGCTTGACATCCGTCGCAAAAGTGTGTGCACTTTAGCGAGTTCTTGATTCCTAAGGGGTTTCCATGTCGTCGCAGCAGTGGTGTCTAGTCCAGTTCGCCGGGAGCAACCGAGCGCAGCCGAGTGTCGGCGTGCTCGCCGACGGCGAAGTCGGTCGGGCGCCGGAGCCGCTGTCGGGTCTCACTCTGTTGGACGTTCTCGATCGGTGGGCCGAGTTCACGCCCCTGCTCCAGAACTTCCAGCCGTCAGCGCTCGAGGTCGTACCGGATGTCCAGCTCGTCGCACCTCTCACCTACCCCCGCAAGGTCATCTGCGCCGGGGCGAACTACTACGGACACGCGGAGGAGATGGGCACACAGCGTCCGGATCCGGACGGTGAGCCCTTCTTCTTCCTCAAGCCACCCACCACGACGGTCCTGGGCGCGCACGACGACGTGCGTCTGCCGGAACGCGCCGACGTGGACTGGGAGGTCGAGTTGGCCGTCGTCATCGGCGCAGGCGGTCACGATATCGATGAGCGCGCGGCCCTCGATCACGTGGCGGGCTACACGGTCGCCAACGACCTGTCCGCTCGGGGACTGTTCCCGAGGAAAGACGCGGTCCTCGCACCATTCGGCTGGGACTGGTTCCAGCACAAGGCATTCGACGGGTCGTGCCCATTGGGGCCCGGACTCGTGCCCAGCTGGCAGATCGGCGATCCGCACGACCTCACGCTTCGGCTGACGGTCAACGGGGAGATCAAGCAGGAAGCGTCCACCGCCGACATGGTGATCACGGTGCCGCGGTTGATCGCCGCCGCGAGCCGCGTGCTGACCCTCGAGCCGGGTGACGTCATCCTGACCGGTACGCCGGCCGGTGTCGGCCTGCCGCGCAAGACTTTCCTGAACGCAGGCGACCTGGTCGTCAGCGAGATCGACGGCCTCGGTCGACTGGAGAACAGAATGGTCGCGGCATGACCGGGAGCGTCCATCGTCGATGAGGGCAGGGACCATGCCATCCCACGAGTCGATCTCTTCGGCCGAGAACGTGCTCACGCTCCTCGTCGCTCTGCGCGAGAACGGTAGGTTGCGCGTGGCCGACGCCGCGGAACTGCTCGCGGTGACGCCTCCCACCGCACACCGGCTGTTGTCCACCCTCAAAAGGCACCGGTTCGCCGAACAGGATCGCAAACGCGCCTACCTGCCGGGACCACGGCTGACGAAATTCCCGTGGGGCGCCGAGCCACCACACGACCTCGGCGTCCTCGGCCATCCCTCTCTGGCCGACCTTTCGCGGCGGTCGGGCTGTACGACTTTCCTGGTGACCCTGGAGGGCAACGGCTGCCGGTTCATCGACGGCGTCGAGAGCAGCCACGCCCACCGTGTCCGGAATCGTGTCGGGCACTTGCTGCCCGCACACACCACATCGGGCGGCAAGGTGCTCCTGGCCCAGCTTCCCGACAGCGAACTGGTCGCGCTCTACCCCGACCGCCACGTCCGAATGCGTGATGGCTCGGCGCGTGAACTCGCCGCGCTCCGTCGTGAACTCGGGGTCGTCCGCAGGCAGGGTTATGCCCTGTGCCTGGAGACGAACGAGCAGTGTGTGAACGCCGTCGGCGTCCCGGTCACCTCCCGGACCGGCGTGGTCATGGCGGCGGTCGTGTTGGCGTGCCCTTCGGCGGCCTCCAGCCGCAGGCACCTCGTCGACCTCGTACCCGACGTCCGGGCGACCGCGTCCGCGATCGCCGAGAACTTCGCCTGAAGGTCGGGCCTCGCCTCGCGCTGGTCACTCCAGCGTTGACGCATTCCCCCGGCCGCGGTCACTTATCGGCTGACCGACCGCGGCCAGGCCCTACCGCCCCGCCATGAACCCGGCGATCCGGACAGGCCCATAGTCGGTCGCGGCGGTGCGGTCGGCACCGAGCGGCGGCGCCTCCGGTGACAACCGCAACACGCCCTGATCACGTAGCCTTGGTCACGCGAAAACCGGGGCCACGTCGAAGAAGACACGATAGCTATCGATCAGTCCGCTGCCACCGACAGTCCAGATCGACACCACCGGGATGGAGACCTCTCGGCCATCTTTACGCGTATAGGTGACAACCAGCTCGACGATGGTGTCGTTGCCCACGACCCACTCGTGGACGATCTCGTGATGCATCCGCTGAGCATGTCGAAGAAGCCGACAGTGCCCGCCTCGACCGCCTCGCGGCCCTCGAGAACGGGGCCGTTGCCGAAGGTCGTCCTGCCATCACGGGCGAAAAGCTCCGCAAAGGCCTTGGAGTCGAGAGTGTCGACCGCGTGGAACACGGCGGCGGTCAAAGCGCTGGTCATAATTGGATCCTTTCGAGATGAACTGCATACACCTTGACCCGACCCAGTTACGCCCGGCCATCTCCCTGAGCACGAATTTCGCTGTGCGGAATGAACCGCCCGAAGCGTCGATTTCCGCCCCGGGCTTGGCACCCGAACTGAAAGTGCATACAGTTATTCGGTGACCTCTTCCACCACCCAACCCATCGAAGTCCGGGTTTCCGACGCAGCGCGGGCCATGGCCACCATGGGGCTGGTCGACGCGTTCGGGCATGTATCCGCCAGGGACTTCGACCACATGGTGATCACACCTGCCGCGGATCTCGAGACCGTCGAGGCGTCGAACTGCATCCGCGTCCCGTTGAACGCGACGTCATTGCCCCCCGGATGCCCGGCCGAGGCGTGGGCCCATTTGGCCCTCTACCACCGTTTCCCGGCGACCGGAGCGATCGCGCGGGCCCAGCCGGCGGCATCGCTGCCTGTCGGCATGCTCGCCGACCGCATCGCACCGACCCACGGCCAGGCGTGCTGGCTGGGCGATTCCGTGCCGGTGTACCCCTCCGCGCTACTGGTCCGCGAAGCCGACCGCGGCCGGCGACTCGCCGAGGCGATCGGGGCGTCGGACGCGCTCATTCTGCGTGGCAACGGCGCGATCACGATGGCAGCCGACCCCGCCACCGCAGTCGCCACCATGTCGGTGCTTGCCGCCGCGTGCGCCGTCTGGCTCGAGACGAGGGACGCACCAGTCGCCGCCATGTCGGCGGAAGAGATTCGCTCATGGCAAGCCGTCAAACACGAACTACTGCCCAGACTGGGGGCACACCTGCTGCGCAAAGCGGCGACGACGCGCGCCGCCCGATGATCCCACGCGCGTATGCCACCCAACGCTCAACGCTGCTGGACTCCGGTCTCGTCGCCATGCCGACCGGACTGGATCGGATTGCGGCGGAAGTGAATTCGGGCGTGCGCGGTGCCCGATGAGGCGCACGGCCCCGCGCAGGAACGCGGGGCCGTCGCCGAAGTTCCGGACGTCAGCTCATGGGCAGCGTGACGGACGCTTCTCCACCGGAGACCCGACGGATGGCCGCGAGCGTTGCGCCGACCGCCGCTATGTACTGCGTCGTCATTTCCTCGGCGTACGCCGCCTCCTCGGGAGAACCACTCTGTACGCCTTCGAGCACCAGCGCGAAGCTGAACCGGAGGAACAGCTCCCCCTCGTCTTCCTCGATGTCGTTGACGATCGTGCCGAGGACCGGCCCCGAGATGCGCGTGAAAATCACCCGCTGCTGCGGCTGGAGGCTGACTCGCTCGGAATAGCGGTCGCCGAACAGCTCGATCTCGCGCTCGAACGTCATGTCATCGAGGCGAGCGGTGACGAGGCAGTAGGACATGGCCGGCACGAAGGGCAGCGCGTTGTCGGCCTTCATGGCCAGGCCCTGCCACACGGCAGTCCGATCGAGCGTGGGCTCGCCGGTCTCGTTGACCGGGAGGCGGTGAGTGACGTAGATCATTTGGTGACTTCCTGTGCGAGTGCGTTCTGGGCGGAGATCTGGTCGTGCACGCTGGCTATATCGAGTTCTCCCCAACCGTCGGCCAAGGCCTGGTCGAAGACCGCTTTGGCCGCCTCGAACACCGGCCGACGCTCGCCGAGGTCGTCCAGGTGCGCCTCGATCTGGTCGAGGATCTCGTGCAACGTCGCGATGGGCCCGGGAGCGGGCAGCCATGAGCGTTGCGCCATTACGGGACCCCGCTGCTCGAGCAGCGCCGAGCCCGCGATGGACATCCCAAGGGCGCACTGGACCACCTCGAGGTCCAAGTTGTCGCGGCGGGCCAGCACGATCGCTTCCGCGGCCGCCACCGTATGGGTCGCCACCAGCATGGAGGAGATGTACTTCAGGTGGGTGCCGGTCCCGAAGTCACCGGTTCTGACCCAGGGCCCCGAGATGGCGTCCAAGACGTCGGCGACTCGATCGATCGCGTCCGCCGCTCCGGAGGCGAAGATCCTGGCCAGCCGCGGGCCGACCATTCCGGGGCTGCCGCTGATCGGACAGTCGAGCATGGTGGCCCCGGAATGCTGGAGCTGACGCATGAGTGCGAGCTTGCGCGTCACCGGGATCGTGCTCATCTCGAGGTGGATCGCTCCGGGGCGCATCGTCGACAGCGTGCCCTCGGGTCCGCCGACCACGCGCTCGACGTCATCCGCGGTCGGCAGGATCGACACAATGACCTCGCACGAGGTGGCCAGTTCCGCCGGCGACGACGCGAGGGTGCCGCCCGCGGCCTCTAGCTCGGGACACTCGATGCTGCGCCGGTACCCCACGACGTCGAACCCCCGGGCCAGCAAGTTCTCAGCGATTGGCAGGCCCATCTTGCCCAGTCCGATGACTCCGATACTTCTCACATTGGTCACGTCCTCACGAGTTTTCGCGCGGGGAGGGGGACGCCTTCGTCGACGCCACGACCCCGAAATACTGTATGCAGTTTACGCGGACGACATCCGAAAGAGAAGGAATATGTATACACATCGCTTACGCTAGGGGTATGAGTCGCAAAGTGCTCGTCCCGCACATCACCAGGGTGGAACTACCCGAGGCACGCCAAGCTATCCCGTATGTCCATGCCTACCTGCGCGAAAGGATTCTCGACGGCACGCTGCGGCCTGGGACGAAGCTCTCACAGGTGTCGCTGGCCGAGCAGCTCGGTGTCAGCCGCACACCGTTGCGCGAGGTGCTGCGGATGCTGCAAGAGGAGGGCCTGGTCCAGATCGAACCGAACCAGCGCACCCGCGTCTCCATGCTCGACCCGCGTGAGCTCGACGAGATCTACGCGAGCCGAGTCGTGCTCGAGTCGCTGGCCGTCGCCATGACAGTGGACAGCTTCGACGATGCCGCCCGAGATCGCGCGACCGAGCAACTGGCGGCCATGCGCGTGGCCGCGGAGGAAGGTGAGACCGAGCGCTGGTTCGTCATCCACTCGGCGTTCCACCGCACGATCACCTGCGGCGCCGGTGACACCATGCAAAAGCAGTTGCGTCAACTGGCCGACCGGTGTGTCCGGTACATCCGGATCTACCAGGGGGGCGAGCCGAACAGCTGGCACAAGGCCGGTGATCACGAACACGCGCAGATTCTGTCCGCGCTGGTGGAGGGCGCCAAGGCCTCGGCCCAAGCCCGCATGGCGAGTCACTTGGCCCACACCGCTTTCAAAGTATTGAGCGACACCTCGCCCGACTACCAGCCGACCGCTGTGCCATTGGCCCTGGAGATGGTCGGCGTTCCGGACTGACGGGTGAGCAACCGCCGGGAAGCCGATGATCTTCGCGATGAGGTCGAGGCCCGGCTCGCGCCGTGGCACCAGCAGCCCGCGCGGCGGTTGCGCAGCCACCCCCGGTCACCACTGCCGATGGTGAAGTGGTGACCGGGGGCGGTGGGGGTCAGGACAGGGTGGTGACTTCCAGGTCACCGTCGGCGTACTGGGCGCGTAGCCGCTTCTTGTCGAACTTGCCCACACTGGTCTTGGGGAC
>NZ_JBSGCA010000042.1:0-63886 GCF_053601535.1 Nocardia sp. NPDC004718 | reverse complement strand
GGGCCCCCCGACGAACCGAGGCCGCCGACCCGAGCCGGTACCGCCGCAGGCAGGCCCGCCATCCACCCGAATCAACCGCGCCGAGCCACGTCCGGAAGCTCCGACCCGCCGACCCGTCGACCCGGCCGCCGCCAACGGCCGCGGCGCGGCAGCTGGTCCGCGGCGCGCACCGGACTCGCCACCGCCACGCCAGACCGGTAGCTCACCGGTGGTCCAGGACATCACGGGCGCCACACCGGCTGCCCGTCCCGCGAACCGCCGCCCCGCCGAGCGCTCGGCATCCGCCACACCGCCCGTCGCTCCCCCGGAACCGGAACAGGCCGAAGAGGTCACCGACGTCCTACCTCCGCTCGATGAGCCCACGCGTGCCAAGCGCAAGGGCGTGAGCTGGCCGACCAAGGACGGCAAGGACGCCAAGCCGAAGCCCGTCGGCACCGCCCAGACCCGTCTGCAGGCCTCCAAGGAGCGCCGCAACAAGCGGCTGCGGGCCACAGGAAGGGCGGGGGGCGCAGTGTGCGCCGTGCTCGCACTGTTGGTCACCGGCGGCGGCTGGAGCTACCTGCGGTCGACGACGGACGGCTTCACCCAGGTCTCTGCCCTCGACGAGAACTCGCAAGACATCGTCGATTCCGATGCCCAGCTCGGCGACGAGAATTACTTGCTCGTCGGCACCGACACCCGTGCAGGGGCCAACGGCCAGCTCGGCGCGGGCACTTTGGATGACGCCGAGGGTGCCCGCGCCGACACCACCATGCTGGTCCACATCCCGAAGGCCCGGAATCGGGTCGTCGTAGTTTCCTTCCCGCGCGACCTCGATGTGACCAGGCCCCAGTGCAACGGGTGGGACAACGAGAAAAACGGATACACCAACGAGAAGTTCCCGTCTGCCATAGGGGACAAGCTCAACGCCGTCTACAACCTCGGCGGCCCGATGTGCCTCGTCTCCACGATCCAGCGCCTCACCGGCGCGTCGATCAATCATTTCATCGGCATCGACTTCGCCGGTTTCGAGTCCATGGTCAACCAGATCGATGGCGTCGAGGTCTGCGCGTCCAAGCCGCTCGTCGACGACGTGCTCGGCACCATCCTCGAGCACCCGGGCAAGCAGCGCATCGACGGACAAACCGCACTGAACTACGTGCGCGCCAGGCATATCTACGGCGAGGAGCGCAGCGACTACGACCGTATCAACCGACAGCAACGCTTCCTCGCTTCGCTGCTGCGCGGCACGCTGTCCAGCAAGGTGCTGTTCAATCCGGGCAAGCTGAACGGCTTCATCAGCGCGTTCAGCCAGCACACCTGGGTACAGAAGGTCGAGCCGAGCGACCTGCTGACGCTGGGACGTTCACTACAGAAGATCGACGCGGGCGCAGTCACCTTCATCACCGTTCCGACCGCGGGCACCACCTCCTACGGCAACGAGATTCCCCGCGAATCCGACATCAAGGCGATCTTCAAGGCGATCCGCGACGACCAGCCTCTGCCGGGCGAGAAGCCGACCGTTCAGGCGAACACCCCCGCTCCGACCCAGGCCGCGCCGACACCGACGAAGTACAGGGCGGTGGATCCCTCCACGGTCTCGTTGCTGGTGTCCAACGGCTCTGGAGTCGAAGGTCTGGCGCGCACGGCGGCCACCAAGCTCGGCAACCAGGGCTTCATGATCTATAACACAGGAAACTACGCCAACGGCACCTCCACGACGACGAAGGTCCGCTACGCTCCGGGCCTGGAAGCCGAGGCCGCCACCGTGGCCACCTCGATTCCCGGCGCAACCATCGAGGCCGCCGACGATCTCGGCGGCATCGTCGAGGTCGTCATCGGAGGCGACTCGAAGAACGGCGTCACCGTGAAGGCGCCGACGCCGGTGAGTGACGAGATCACCAACGTCACGACGAGCACCTCGACGAGTTCGACGCCCGCCGTCCTGCCCTCCGACCTGGAACACGTCAACGCGGCCGACGAGGCCTGCAAGTAGACCACCGGGTGCACCGCCAGCCCCATCCGGCTCCGCCAGCCCCCGAGTGCGTATCGAGTCACGTTCTACCGCAACGATATTCGCTGGGACTCCAGTTCAGTGGCTGCTAGTGTCGAGAACGTGACCATCGACACGGAGGGGGTTTCAGTGGCACGCAAACTAATCTTCGGAGCGACCGCGGCGGCGGCCGCCTTGGCATTGTTCGCAGGTCCTGCCCAAGCGGACGGGTGGTGGCAGTACGAAACGCCACAGGAATGTGAGCACTCCCGACAGGACGCCTTGAACCACGGAAGCCGCGTAAGCGGGTGCCAGTTGGTCCCCAACGGCAGCTCGTTCGGCGACGGCGACGCCTGGGGGTATCACATTTACAGCTAGTTCGGGCCGAAGTCCGATGGCGACTGCGTGACCGCTCGGTCGCCATCGAAGTTCTCGGGGTGACGCGGGAACCTCCCTCCGATCTGGAACACACCGCCGACGACTGCGAGTCGCACCCGCCGCACACGGCAGCACAAATGCGACGCAGATCACAAATCGTCGTGATGCCGCCTTTTCGCGGTCGGCGAGGGTGCGGATCGCAGTCGTTGAATGATCAACGGCAACTCCCGCGCTAATGATGCACACCGGTCATTCACTCCCTGTTCGTGACTTGGTCAGCGCGGCGAACTAGTGTCAGTTTCCATGCGTGTCATCTACAACGAGCAAATGGCCGAGCTCGCCCACCTGCTGGGTGAGATGGCTGGGTTGGCCGGCTCGGCCATGGAGCGGGCGACCCAGGCGCTGCTCCAGGCGGACCTCGCCCTGGCGGAGCAGGTGATCAGTGAGTCCGACCGGATCGCCGAGCTGATCCAGGACGCCGAGGAGAAGGCCTTCGCCCTGCTCGCGCTGCAAGCTCCGGTCGCCGGCGATTTGCGGCAAGTGGTGAGCACGATCCAGATCGTCGCCGATGTGAACCGGATGGGCGCGCTGGCGCTGCACGTGGCGAAGGTCGCGCGCAGGCGTCATCCGAACCACGCGCTACCGGAGTCCGTCAACGGCTATTTCGCCGAGATGGGCCGTATCGCGGTGAACATGGGAGCCGGTGCGCGTGAGGTGCTGGAGACCCGTGACCCGGAGCGCGCCGCGCAGCTGAACGAAGACGACGAGGCGATGGACGATCTGCACCGTCACCTCTTCACATTGCTCATGGACCGGGATTGGAAGTACGGCGTCGCGACTGCCGTCGATGTCACGCTGCTCGGTCGCTACTACGAGCGCTTCGCCGACCATGCGGTGGAAATCGGCCGCCGTGTCATCTTCTTGGTCACCGGAGTGCTCCCGCCGGACCCCGACACGGAGTAGTAAACGAAAAGCTTGCTGCGCTTGACGTTTCGCAGGCGGCGAATGATAGATTGAGCCGCACAGGGCGAGATTGCCCGGTATAGCGTTACGCCGGAGGGGAACCGGCATGAAGGGGGGCGTTATGAACGTCGATCCAGCGGAGCTGCGCGCGCTGGCCGCGTCGATGGACGAAATCGGCGGCGAGATGGGCGCATTGACCGTGCGTGCCACCACCGATGCGCTCGGTGGCGTGCTGCCCGGTTCGGCACTGAGCGAAGTGTGTTCCACGGCGGGTTCGAATGTCGAAGACGCATGGCGGCGAATGGCCATGCGCTGTAAACGAGTTTCGAATATCGCGAAAGGCGGCGCCGCGAATTACGAGGTGTCCGACCAGGAGTTTCGCGCGGGCCTCGACGCGATGGGCGCGCAGCTGTGAGGACTACGAGCACGACGCCCACCCTCAGCCAGGTGCGGTCGGAATGGCAGCCGTGGAAACTGAGCGAAGCCGGTACCGAAATACGCACGCGCAACGGCGAATTCGTGTCCCTGATCGATCAAACGGTGACGCAGATCCGGGCAGCGGGCGCGCATTGGAGCGGTGACGCCTATTACGCCGCGTACGACCGCATCGCGGGCGACCGCGACACGGCGAACAAGGTGGCGTTGGATACCGAGACGCTCGCCCAGACATTGATCGACAGCGGTACCAGCCTCGTCGGATTCCGCCAAACGTTGCTGGACAAGGTCGATGAGGCCGTCGCGGCCGGATTCACCGTCTCCGAGGACTGGCAGGTCACTCCCGGGCCGGGCGTCTCGGACGAGGACGGCGATGCGCAGTTCACCTACCAGACCGCCATAACTACCGCCATGAACGAACTGCTCGGCACCCAGACGGACGTCGCGGCGAAGATCGAGCAGGCGAGCGGTGACGTCAGCACCCGAGCCGCTCAACTCGGCGAGGGCGACCCGCTCGACAGCGACAAGTCCGCCGACGGGACGGACCCGGCTCTCGCGTTGTTCAGCAACCAGTCCGACACGGATCAATCAGAGCAGAAGAAGGACGAGTCCGCTTCCACCGCGCCTGCGGGTACGCCGCAGGCCAGCCCGATCGCGGCCGCGCAGTCCGCCAACGAAGACAAATCCGACCAGTCCGGGAAGCAGGACGGCGCCGATCAGTCCGGAAAACGGGATCAGTCCGGAAAACAAGATAACGCCGACCAGTCGGGGAAACAGGACGACAAGACCGATTCGAGCGGTAAGGGCAAGGACGAGTCCAAAACGGACCAACCCACCCAGACGCCCGCGTCCACCGGTGCGGCCAGCGATCCCAATTCGTGGAAACCGTCGGACGTGACGAGTTTGATCACCTCGGTCAGCCAGATCACCGGCAATGTGCCCACGCTGATCGAGTCCATCGGCAAACTCGACGACGATCTCGACGACATCATCAAAGCGGGCGGGGAGGCCGGAAAGGGTCTGATCGAGGCCACCGGTACCAGCGCCGAGAAGTTCGCGAACGCCGTCGACACTATCGCCGGAAACCACCAAACCGACGGCACGCACACGGACTCACCGTCCTCGGGTGAACCCGCCGGAACCGGAACACCGAAGCAGGACCCGGCGGCCACCGATTCCACGACCGGACAACCCGCAGCCACCGACCCGAACGCGAAAACGGACGATCCGAACGCGAAGCCCACCGATTCGAAGACCGACCATCCGGCAGGCACCGAGAACAGCAAGACGGATAAACCGAATTCGTCGCAACCCGCGGAAACCAAGCAGGACCAACCGGCGTCCGTCCGGCAGGCGAGCTACACCAATGCCGACTCCGGCAGTCTCAGCGCTGCTCCCGCGTCCACGTCCGGTTCCCCGTCCACCGCACCCGCGAGCACCGGACTGCTCGGAGGAATGTCAGCGGCGAATCGTGAATCGGATTCGGAGCACACGCGCCGAGTGCAACCCACCCCGACGCCACTGTTCGAGACCCCACCCCTCGACGAATAGCCGAGGCACGAACATCCGTATGCGGCGCGTCCGCGGATGCGGAACCCGCCTCGGGATCAGCCGAAGCGACCGGAGATGTAGTCCTCCGTGGCCTTCTGCGACGGGTTGGAGAAGATCTTCTCGGTGTCGTCGATCTCGATCAGCTTGCCCGGCTTGCCCTGGGCCTCCAGGTTGAAGAAACCGGTCTGGTCACTCACGCGCGCGGCCTGCTGCATGTTGTGGGTGACGATGACGATGGTGAATTCCTTCTTCAACTCGGTGATCAGATCCTCGATCGCCAGGGTCGAGATCGGGTCGAGCGCCGAACAGGGCTCGTCCATCAGCAGCACGTCGGGCGAAACCGCGATGGCGCGCGCGATGCACAGACGCTGCTGCTGACCACCGGAGAGGCCGCCGCCCGGCTTGTCCAGGCGGTCCTTCACCTCGTTCCACAGGTTGGCGCCGCGCAGCGAGCGCTCGGCGACCTCGTCGAGTTCCTTCTTGTTGCGCACGCCTTGCAGCTTCAGACCCGCGACCACGTTGTCCTTGATGGACATCGTGGGGAACGGATTGGGCCGCTGGAAGACCATGCCGATCGTGCGGCGCACACCCACCGGGTCGACCTGCGTGCCGTAGATGTCCTCACCGTCCAGCAGCACCGCGCCCTCGACCCTGGCATTCGGAGTTACCTCGTGCATGCGGTTGAGCGAACGCAGCACGGTGGACTTGCCACAGCCGGAGGGACCGATGAAGGCGGTCACGCTGCGCGGCAGCACGGTCAGCGAGACATCCGACACGGCGTGGAACTTGCCGTAGTAGATGTTCAGATCTTTGACGTCGATCCGCTTGGCCATTTTCGGTAATCCGTTCCGCTTCTATCGGTTCCGGGTGAGCAGGCGGTTGAGGACCGCAGCCGCCAGGTACAGGAGGGCGATGATGATGATCAGGGTCAGAGCCGCGCCCCAGACCCGCTCGCGTCCGGCAGCTTCGGGGTTGGCCAGCTCCTGGTAGATCAACAGCGGCAACGACGCCATGTTGCCGTCGAAGATGTTCATGTTGATCGACTTGCTGTAGCCGACCAGCACCAGCACGGGAGCGGTCTCGCCCATCACCCTGGCGATGGCCAGCAGGATGCCGCTGATCATGCCGGGCAGCGCGGTGGGCACCACGATCCGCACGATGGTCTTCCACTTCGGGATGCCCAACGCGTAGGACGCTTCACGCAGTTCGTCCGGCACCAGTTTCAGCATTTCCTCGGTACTGCGGACGACCACGGGCAACATCAGCAGCACCAACGCCAGCGACACCGCCAGCGAACTCTGCGGGAATCCGAGCGTCGCGATCCACAGCGCGAAGATGAACAGCGCCGCGACGATCGACGGCACACCGGCCAGGATGTCGACCATGAAGGTGGTGACCTTGGCCAGCAAGCCGCGGCCGTACTCGACCAGATACACCGCGGCCATGATGCCGAGCGGCACGGCGATCACCGTCGCGACCAGCGACTGCACGATCGTGCCGTAGATGGCGTGATAGACGCCGCCCGCGACCTGATTGGGCAGCACGCCCTTCAGCGAGTTCTGCCACCAGTCCGCCCGGACCACCGCGGCGAAGCCCTTGCTGATCACCATGATCAGAACCCAGGCCAGCGGTACCAGCGCGACCGCGAACGCCAGCCACACCAAACCGGTCGCGACGTTGTTGCGCACCTTGCGCGCCAGGCTCACATCGCGGAAGGTGGGCGGCTTGATCGGCCGGTCCAGAGTCGAGGAGGTCATCACCCGTTCACCCTTCCGCCCGCGGCCAGTCGAGCGAGCGCGTTCACGACGAAGGTCAGCGCGAACAGCACGAAGCCGGCCGCGATGTACGCGCCGGTCGGCAGCGGGGCACTGAACTCCGCGGCGGCCGAGGCGATTTTGGAGGCGAAGGTGTAGCCGCCGTCGAACACCGACCAGTGTCCCGGCTGCGCGGCCGTCTTCAGCACGATCAGCACGGCGATCGTCTCACCGAGCGCGCGGCCGAGGCCGAGCATGGCGCCGGCGATCATGCCGCTGCGCCCGTAGGGCAGCACCGTCATCCGCACGACTTCCCACTTCGTCGCGCCGAGCGCCTGCGCCGCCTCGATGTGCGCACGGGGGGTGAGGTTGAACACCTCACGGCTGACCGACGTGATGATCGGCAGGATCATCACCGCGAGCACGACGCCCGCGGTGAAGATCGTGCCGCCGCTGGCCAGCGGGATGTTGCCGTCATCGAAGAGGAACAGCCATCCCAGGTTGTCGTTCAAGAAGTTCTGGATCGGCTCCAGTTGCGGAGCGAGAACCAGGATTCCCCACAGACCGAACACGATCGAGGGCACCGCCGCGAGCAGATCGACGACCACCGAGAACGGCCGTGCCAGCGTCTTCGGCGCGTAGTGCGTCAGAAACAGCGCGATGCCGATGCCGATCGGAACGGCGAGCACCAAGGCGAAGACCGAACTGAGCACCGTCACCATGAACAGATCCCGGATGCCGAACCGTAGGTGGTTGGCGTCCGAGGTGTTGAACTCGGTGCTGGTGAAGAAGTTCGCCTCGTTCGCCAGCACCGACGGCACCGCCCGGATGAGCAGGAACAGCGCGATCAACGCGATGGACGCGACGATGATCGCACCGGCCGTGGTCGCCAGCGAGCGGAAGATGATCTCCGCCCGCGGGCTGTGCTGGCGACTGCTCTTCGCGATCGGTTCGGTGCTCGGCTTGCTCGGCATGAGCGCAGTATCTCCGCCTGCTCGCTGGTCGGTCGAATCAGACGGACCAGCGGCGGCAACCTCGTCGTGCACGGTCATGTGGGACTGCTATCAGGAGATGGCGTTGATGGCGGTGGTCAGCTTGGTCTTGAACTGCTCCGGGATCGGGATGTACCCGGCCTCGTCCAAGCCCTGCTGGCCGTTGGTGACCGCCGAGGTGAGGAAGGCCTTGACCGCCTTCGACGTGTCGGCGTCGGAGTACTTCGAGCACACGATCTCGTAGGTCGGCATCACGATCGGGTAGGCGCCCGCCACCGACGGCTTGTAGAACGAGGAGGTGTCGATGACCAGGTCGTTGCCCTGGCCGGAGACCTTCGCGGACTCGATCGCCTTGCCCGCCGAGGCGACGCTCAGCGTCACCGGGTCCTTGCTCGCCGAGGTGATGATCCGCGCGATCGACAGGTTCTGCGCCTTCGCGAACGACCACTCGTTGTAGGTGATCGAGTTCTTGGTGCTCTTCACCGCGGCCGAGGTGCCCTCGTTGCCCTTCGAGCCCGCGCCGACGCCGCCGTTGAAGGCCTTGCCCGCGCCCTTGCCCCATGCGCCGTCGGAGGCGGAGTCCAGGTAGAGCTGGAAGTTGTCGGTGGTGCCCGACTCGTCGCTGCGGAAGATCACGGCGATCGGCTCGGACGGCAGCTTGGCGTTCGGGTTCAGCGCCTTGATCTCGGGCGCGTCCCAGGTGGTGACGGTCCCGTTGAAGATCTTGGCGGCGGTCGGGCCGTCCAGCGCGAGATCGGTCACGCCGTCGATGTTGTAGGTGATCGCGACCGGGCCGAACACGGTCGGCAGGTTCCACGCGGGCGAGGCGCAGCGGTCGGCGGCCTTCTTCGGCTCGTCCTTCTTCGCGCTCAGCGGGGAGTCGGAGCCACCGAAATCGGTCTGGCCACCGAGGAACTCGCTCACACCGGCGCCCGAGCCGCTCGAGGTGTAGTTGAGCGTGGCGCCGTCGCAATTCTTCTCGTACGCGGCGATGAAGCGCTCCATCGCGTTCTTCTGCGCCGAAGAGCCGCTGGCCTTGAGGGCCTTCTTGCCGCCGCAGGCGACGTCGACCTTGGCCACGGTGCCCGAATCGGCCGAGGTGTTGTCGTCGCTGCCACAGGCGGCCAGCGCCATGGCGCCGACGGCCAGCACACCAACGAGGGCGCTGCTGCGCTCGAGTTTCACTATTCCTCCGGAATGGCGTCCTACTCGTCCGGTCCCTCACCGGCCCGGACGGGTGTTGTGGTGCTGTTCGCGAGGAACTTGCGCACCAGGCAGCAGTGTGCTGCCCTCACTCAACCTAAGGTCATGTGGTTGACAGTTGGACCGACCTGAGTGAACGGAGAGTGAACAGCCCGGCGCGATTGCACCTGGTAGATGTGACGTTTGCCGCAGTTTTACTGGCGCGCATCCATTCTGCCGTCTGTTATTCAACCTCCGCCGCCGCGTAGGCGACGTCGACATGTGCCGGAGCGAATCCGAGACGGGTGTAAGTGCGCACCGCGGCGACATTGTCGGCCTCGGTGTAGAGCAGAACTTCGGCCGATCCGCGGTCCCGCAGGTGATGCAAACCGGTCAAAGTGAGCAGCCGACCGAGTCCGCGCCCTTGCGCCGCCGGATCGATGCCGACCACGTAGACCTCGCCGAGCGGCGGATGCTCCGCGTGATGCACCTTGGTCCAGTGGAATCCCAGCAGACGCTCAGGGGCCGCGGTGTCGAATGCCAGGAACAGGCCCGCCGGGTCGAACCACGACTCGTCACGGCGGATCTCGATGTCTTGCCGGGTCCACGCGCCCTGTTCCGGGTGCCAGGCGAAGGCGGCGCCGTTCACCCGCAGCAATTCCGCGTCGTCGGCGGGACCGGCATAGGTGCGCAGCACGATGCCGTCCGGTACGGCCAATTCCGGTAGCTCAGGAGTTGCCAAAGACCGTCGCATCTGCCACAACTCCCGCGCGGTCCGCAGTCCGAGCCGCGCTGCGACGGCTTTGGCCGCCGGTCGGTCGCCGTGCGCCCAGACCCGCGCGCCCGGACCGCCCGCGGCCAGCGCTGCCGTGACCAGATCGGTACCGACGCCGTGACCGCGCCGAGCCGGGTCGACCGCGACCTCGGCCATAGCAGGGTGGTCGCCGTGGGCCGGAACGAGATTCGCGTAGCCGACGACGGCGCCTTCGCGCCGCGCGAGCAGATGGCGCGCTCCGGTATCCGCGCCCGAAGTCAGCGACAGCACAGCCTGTTCCGAGACCGGGGCGACACCGTCGGCCTCGGTGGCGCGCGCGAGCAGATCGGTGACCGCCCGCGCGTCGCCCACGTCGGGGCGGTCGGTCCACTGTGTCGTCGCGCCGCTCATCGGCCTCCGTTCATCGAGCCTGCGGACCCCGCACGGAGTCCACTCCTGGGAAACGTCGTAGCGCCAGGTGGCATTTCGGCCCCGCCGAAGTGATGCGGGCACGGTCCGCCGACGATTACTGCACGGAGCCGTTGACCGGCGTGAGCGGAGAATCGTCGGTGCCCTCGTTGTCGTCTTCCGGAAAGCTCACCGGCTCTCCCTTGACCGCCGCGCGCGAGGGGCGCACGGCCTTGTAACCGACGTTGCGCACCGTGCCGATCAGCGACTCGTATTCGGTGCCGAGCTTGGCGCGCAACCGTCGCACATGCACGTCCACGGTGCGGGTGCCGCCGAAGAAGTCGTAGCCCCAGACCTCTTGCAGCAGCTGCGCGCGGGTGAACACCCGGCCCGCGTGCTGCGCGAGATACTTCAGCAGCTCGAACTCCTTATAGGTGAGGTCGAGCGGGCGGCCACGCAGACGCGCCGTATAAGTGCCCTCGTCGATCACCAGCTCACCGAGGGTGATCTTGCCGGTGTTCTCCGGGCTGGCCACGCCGCCGTTGCGGCCGACCAGCAGCCGCAGCCTGGCGTCGAGCTCGGCGGGGCCGGTGCCGGGCAGCAGGATGTCGTCGAGTCCCCAGTCCGCGTTCACGGCGACCAGGCCGCCCTCGGTGAGCACCGCGACGACCGGCACCGAGGACCCGGTGCTGCCGAGCAGGCGGCACAGGCCGCGGGCGGCGGCCAGGTCCGTCCTGGCGTCCACCAACGCGACATCCGCCGTGCCTGCCTCGAGCAGCGAGGCCACCTCCGTGGGCGCGGGGCGCACGTTGTGCGCGAGCAACGCGAGCGAGGGCAACACCGACTCGGGGTTGGGGTCGGAGGTAAGCAGGAGCAGCTCCACGGGCCCTCCTCCCATCTCGTAGCCACGTGGATGCGGCAGCACCGCCGCGGCCACGTCGCTAATCACAGGTAATCGGATGCAAGATTAGCGCGTAACAAGGCATGACCACGCATTCCGGGGTCGGCGAGCGCACCGGAGGACACCCGGGAGCCCCGTCCGGGCCAACCGATATGGTGCCTACATGGGTTACGTATCGGGCATGCCCGCCACCGGCGAGGCCCCCGAGGCGGTAGCCGAACGCGCGCCGCGCGGCTCCCGGCCGCCGCGGCCCGAGACCCGGAGAGACGGGGGAGCATGCGCAAGCTGATCATCGGCCTGCTGTGTCTGGCTGGGTTCGCCGTCGTCGTCGACTTCAGCACCGCGGCCTATTCGGAGTATCGCGTGTCCCGAGCGCTGCGCGACGGCGCCGATCTCACCGCCGATCCCGAAGTGACGATCCACGGTTTCCCCTTCCTCAGCCAGGCCTGGGACGGCCGCTACGACCACGTGGAGATCCGGGCCCGCGCGAAGCGACTGGACATTCCAGGGGAGATCGCGCTCGAGGCGACGCTGACCGGGGTGCGGCTGCCGGTCGGCGAACTCGTCGACGGCAGCCTGCGCGGCGTCCCGGTGGAGCGCGTGGACAGCCGGTTGCGGGTGGAGCCGACCGAACTCGGCAGGCTGTTCGCCATTCCCGATCTGCAGGTGCACTCGCGGCCTGCCGACAAGTCCGACGGGACCGGCGGATCGGGCGGTTCCGGCATGACCACCACGGGCGCGCTGGTGCTCACCGGAACGATGCCGGAGACGCCGGGCGCGCAGTACGGCGGTGAAAAAGTCAGCGTGCAGGCCGATCTGCTGCTCGACGGCGATCAGGTGAAGATCGTGGCGACCGGGTTCTACCGCGGCCCGCCCGGCACCGAGACCATGCCTGTGGCGGTGATCACCGAGGCCGATCGCCCGGCGGTCCTCGCCCGTTTCACCCGTACCATCGACACCAAGGAATTGCCGTTCGGTGTCCGGCCTACCAAGGTCTCCGCTCAGGGCGGTCAGATCGTCGTGGAGGGCAAGGGCGTGAACGTCACGATCGACCTCGACCGATTGCAGCGACCATGATCCAAGTCACCATCCTCGCAGTAGTACTGCTCGCCGCGCTGGCGGTGGGCGTCCTGCTGCGCCGGCGCGACGGCAAGATCCGCGCGGCCGACGGCATCGACCTGGCCCACACCGGCCGCGCGGAACTGCTGGCGTCCGTCGGCGTGACCGGCGCCGGTCCCGCGGTACTGCATTTCTCCGCCGAGTGGTGCGGACCGTGCTCCGCTGTTCGCCGGGTGGTTGCCAACGTCACAGGCCAGCTCGCGGGCTCACCGCAGCCGCCGCAGGACATCGAGGTGGACATCGACGCCGAGCCCGCGCTCGCCCGGGAGCTGAACGTGCTCTCGCTGCCCACCACGTTCGTCTTCGACATCGAGGGCAGGGAACGGTTCCGCATCTCCGGCGTGCCCAAGGCCACGGATCTGCACTCCGCGCTCGAGCCGCTGACCGCGGCGGCCTGAGCTGCGACGACAAGCCCCCTGGACGGAAGTGATCCACCCCGGGTCCATATTCTCCCGCCGAATTGGGTAAACTGCTGACGTGCTTACCAACCACGAGCTGATGCTCACCCGACGCCGCACAGTGGATCTGTGCCGGCTCGGTGGTTGTTGCTGCCTGTGCCGCTGAGCGGTCGGCTTTTCCGGATTTCCTGACGCCGACCCCTGTCCGCCGCGCGAGCGATCTCACGATCCCCCGGCGAATTGGCAAATTTTCAGTCATCGGACTTATTCAGCGCAGGAGTACGCACAATGTCCACCCAGATCCGTAAAACCTCCGAAGCGATCCCCGGTTCTTCCGACCGAGTCGACGTGCGCGGACCCCGATTCGCCGCATGGGTGACCACCGGTGTCCTTGTCGTGGTGCTGCTCGCCGCCGCGTTCTCGCCGGTCGCCGCGGGGGTATTGATCGCCCTGCAAGCAGTCGTCTTCGCGGTCGGCGCCGCCCTCGGCCCGCGCCGCCACCCCTACGGCCGGATCTACGCGGCCTTCGTCGCGCCGCGTCTCGCGCCGACTACCGAGACCGAGCCGACGGCCCCGCTGCGGTTCGCGCAGTTGCTCGGTTTCGTGTTCGCGGCCGTCAGCCTGCTGGGCTTCGCGCTCGGCTCCACGATCGTCGGCGCGGTGTTCGCCGGCTTCGCCTTGTTCGCGGCGTTCCTGAACGCGGCGTTCGGGCTCTGCCTGGGTTGCCGGATCTATCCGCTGGTAGCCCGCCTCCGCCGGACCCCGTCACCGGCATCGAACTGACCCTGCACGTCATCTCTGAAAGGAAAACAATGGCTCGCTCCGATGTCCTGGTCTCCGTTGACTGGGCCGAAGAGAACCTCAACGCCCCCGGCGTCGTGTTCGTCGAGGTCGACGAGGACACCTCCGCCTACGACGGTGGTCACATCGAGGGTGCCGTCCGGCTCGACTGGAAGAAGGACCTGCAGGATCAGGTTCGTCGCGACTTCGTGAACCAGGAGCAGTTCTCCGACCTGCTCTCGGCGCGCGGCATCTCGAACGACGACGAGGTCATCCTGTACGGCGGCAACAACAACTGGTTCGCCGCGTACGCCTACTGGTACTTCAAGCTGTACGGCCACAACAACGTCAAGCTGCTCGACGGCGGTCGCAAGAAGTGGGAGCTCGACGGCCGTCCGCTGTCGACCGAGCCCGTGAACCGGCCCGCCACCCAGTACAAGGCGTCGGCGCCCGACCTGAACATCCGCGCCTTCCGGGACGAGGTCATCGCGGCCATCGGCACCAAGAACCTGGTCGACGTGCGTTCGCCCGACGAGTTCACCGGCAAGATCCTGGCGCCCGCCCACCTGCCGCAGGAGCAGAGCCAGCGTCCCGGCCACATCCCCGGCGCCATCAACGTGCCGTGGAGCAAGGCCGCGAACGAGGACGGCACCTTCAAGTCCGACGCCGAGCTGACCGAGATCTACAAGGAAGCCGGCCTGGACGGCGAGAAGGAGACCATCGCGTACTGCCGGATCGGCGAGCGTTCCTCGCACACCTGGTTCGTGCTGCAGGAACTGCTGGGCCACCAGAACGTCAAGAACTACGACGGCAGCTGGACCGAGTACGGCTCGCTCGTCGGCGCTCCGATCGAGTTGGGAGAGTAATCCATATGTGTGCAGCACCTACCCAGGGCCAGGCCATCCCGGCCGGTGTCGACGTGGAGAAGGAGACGGTCATCACCGGCCGTGTCCTGAGCACCGACGGCCAGCCGGTGGGCGGGGCGTTCGTGCGCCTGCTCGACGGCAACGGTGATTTCACCGCCGAGGTCGTCGCGTCGGGCACCGGTGACTTCCGGTTCTTCGCGGCTCCCGGCTCGTGGACCGTCCGCGCGCTGTCCTCTGCGGGCAACGGCTCCGCCGAGGTGCGCCCCGAAGGCGCGGGCATCCACGCGGTGGACGTCGCGGTCGCCAAGTAAGGCCTCGCACTCGTCGAACGGCCCCGGTCGCTTTCCGCTCCGCGGAAGCACCGGGGCCGTTTGCGTGCCGCGAAAGCGGGGTCGTTAGACTCGAAACGTGGTCCTCTTCTTCGAGATTCTGCTGGTGGCCGTGGCCGTCCTGATCGGCTGGTTCGGCCTCTACGTCTTCTACCGGCTGTTCACCGAATCATGAGCGAACTCGCGAGCGAAGGTTCCGATCCGGCCGAGCGAGCGAGTGAACAACTGAACGGCAACGCTCCGGCTGATTCCGCCGGTCGCCGCAGCGGCGACCAGGCCGTAGCCGAGGCTGCCGAACGGGCGAAATCGACCGGTGCCCGCAACATCCCGGTCCTACCGGATCTTCCGCTGCCCGAGGACACGGCCAACTTGCGCCTCGGCCCGGACCTCAGCTCCTCGATGCTGGCGCTGCTCCCGCTGGTGGGCGTGTGGCGCGGCGAGGGTGAGGGCAACGATCCCGAGCGCGGCGACTACCACTTCGGCCAGCAGATCGTCGTCTCCCATGACGGCGGCGACTATCTCGCCTGGGAATCCCGGTCCTGGGTCATCGAGGCCGACGGCACCTACGGCGGCCCCGACCTGCGCGAGAGCGGCTTCTGGCGGGTCGGCATCGACGGCAACGACGAGGTCATCGAACTGCTGCTGGCACACAGCGGCGGCATCGTGGAGCTGTTCTACGGGCAAGCGCTGTCCCAGTCGTCCTGGGAACTGGCCACCGACGTGGTGATCCGCAGCCAGTCCGGCATCGTCGTGGGCGGCGCCAAACGCCTCTACGGCATCGTCGAGGGCGGCGACCTGGCCTACGTCGAAGAACGCGTGGTAGCCGACGGCCCCCTCCAACCCCGCCTCTCTGCCCGACTCCAGCGCTACATCGGCTGAGAATTTCTCCTCACCCAGCACGGAACCCCGCCGCGCTCGGCGCTGCCCAACGCAATCGCAGGCTAGCCGCAGCGGAACGCAGTACGTGGTCTGCTGCAACACCTGATCGACTCCAACCCAACGCAACACCTGATCTCGCGAGCACACGGGTAACTCACCGGGAACGCCCAAAACCCACCCACATCCCCAACGCAGGCCCTGTGACCAACCCAGGCCAAACCCCACTGGTACGGCCTGAATACCCGGAGAGGCGGAACAGAACAGCCCCCGAGCCATACCGGTGCGATTGTGGTCGCACGGGTCCGGTCGGACGGACCGGGGCTCGGGGGCCGGGTGACTGCCTGGAATTCGCTAGCGCTCGCGCGGGCGAAATCCACCTGCAGCGGTGGCGCTAGCGGACAGCCACCTCACGTGTCCTATGAATAATCATTCTTCGAACCACCTCCTTCCTGTGTACGAACGAATCTAGCGATGCGTCAGTAGCTCGGCAACGGATTTTCTCGGTCGGCTGAATCGGCGCTGCCGCATGGCGTCCCGTGCCCCGCGAAGTCCGTCGTGACCTGCCCTGATGCGGATACTCGCAGTACCGCGTCGGCCCATTGGTCTTCCGGGAGCTGATGCGTGACGACGACCACGATCCGATCCGGTTCCACGAGACCGCTGTCGGCGTCCAACAGGTCGCGCAGCAGCTTCGCCCCGGCTTCGGCTTCCAAGTGCTCGGTCGGTTCGTCGAGCAGCAATACCCGCGCCGGTGACACCAGGGCGCGCGCGAGCAGGATCCGGCGACGCTGGCCACCCGACACGGCTGCCGCTCCCCCGACGAGATCGGTGTGCACACCCTGCGGAAGCCCGTCCAACCAGTTCCCGAGACCGACCGTTCGCAAAGCTTCTTCGGCTTCTTCCGCGGTCAGATCACCGCGGGCGACCCGCAGATTCTCCAGTACGGAGGTGCCGAACAGGTGCGCGTCTTCGGCGAAGAAGGTGACGCCGGGCCGCGGCGTGTCGAACAATCCGGCCCACTTCATGAGCAGAGTCGTCTTGCCCGCGCCGCTGGGGCCGACCACCGCGATCCGCCGTCCGCAGGGCAGCTCCGGCACATGAGCGTCGATGGGAGGAGTCCGAGCGACGTTCGCCGTGTCTTCGGCATGTGGGGGGCGGGTGGTCTGCCGCGCCGATGGGCCGACCGCCGCGCTCGGGGGCGAATCGGGCTCGATTCCATCCAGGCGATGCAGGGCCGCGCGGGCCGTGGTCAGCGTCTGCGCCGCCGTGGGCAGCGGGCCGACCGCTTCGAAGGCCGATAACGGCAAGAGGACCAGGACGACGAGCGCCATGGGCGTCATCGCGCCTGGCGAGCCGCCGTCCGGGCCGTAGAGGGTGATGCCGATCAGCAGCGCGCCCAGGACAGCGGCGCCGATGGACAGGGGCGTGGCAGCGGCCGACCAGGCGCTGCGCGCGGCGGCCCGATCTTCCGCGGCGACCGCACGGCGCGACGCTTGCCCGGCCGCGGTGAGGGCGGCATCCAGGCGACCGGCTACGCGTAGTTCCGCGGCGTGGTCGAGCACGGTGAGGGCCTGAGCGGTGAACTCCGCCCGGTCGGCCCGCACGGCGCGTTCCGCCTCGGACGCCGCCTTGGCCGACAACCACGGTGCGACGATGCCCGAGAGTGCCAGCGCACCCGCCAGGATCGCTGCGGCGGCGGGCGAGATCGTGGCCAGCAGTGCGACGGCGGCGAGTGAGAGCACGAGGGCGACCGCGACCGGCACGAACGCGCGGACCACTACGGCGCCCAAGTCGTCGATGTCGCTGCCGATCCGGACCAGGAGATCTCCACGGCGCAGCGGCTTGCCCGACCGATCGCCGCCACTCGGCGACACCTCGGGTCGGCGCAGCCAGAAATCCGAACGAGCCAGCATCCGGTAGACCGTGGTTCGCGCTGTTGTCATAGCGCGCAGTGCGACGTCGTGCCTGGCGAGACGTTCCAGGTACCGGCACAAGCCACGGGAGATGCCGAGCGCGCGCACCGCCACCACAGCGATGCTCAGATCGAGCACCGGCGGCATCTGCCATGCGCGGGCGATCAGCCAGGCCGCCAACGCGGCGAGCCCGAGCCCGCTGCCGAGCGCCAGCACGCCCCATCCGATCGCCACCGCGACCCGCCAACGGGACAATTCGAGCAGCGCCCACATCCGGCGCAGATCACCGGGCACCGTGGAACCGGTGGCACGCGAAACGGCCCGCGTCGCGCGTCCGCCGGTCCCGCCCGTGTTCATCCCAGCACCTCCTCTCGCGAGGTGCACAGGTCCGCGCGCACCTGCACGACATGATCGGCGGCGGCCAGCACGGTCGGGCGGTGACCGACGACGACGACCGTCGCGCCCATACGGGCCCTGGCTTGGAGTGCGGCCAGCACGGTGGCTTCGGCGGCGGCGTCGAGGTGCGCGGTCGGCTCGTCCAGCAGCAGGATCGGGCGATCGGTGGCCAGCACCCTGGTCAGCGCGAGGCGTTGGCGTTGACCGAGTGACAGGCCGACGCCGCCGGGGCCGACCACCGTGTTCCAGCGCTCGGGCAGGTCATCGAGCACGGCGTCGAAACCGGTTGCCAGACAAGCGGCTTCGAGATCGTCCAGAACGCGCGCCGGGCCGCGTGCGGCGTGGTCCACCGTCCGCGCGCCGAGCAATTCGAGGTTGTCGCGCAATGTGCCGGGCACCAGCACCGGCCGCTGCGGCAGCCAAGCCACACGCGTCCACCATTGGTCCTGGTCCAGTTCGCGGACGTCCACCCCGTCGACGGTCACGGCACCTCGGTCGGGTGTGATCAGGCCCAGAATCGCCTGTACCGCGGTCGATTTACCGCTTCCATTGGGACCGGCGAGCACCGTGAGGGCACCGGGCCGCAAGATCGCCGACAGGCCAGCGGGCGCCAACCCGTCCCGCGCCTGGACCGACAGGTCGCGGAGTTCGACCGTGCCGGGGCACTCGGAGCTGCTGCGGCGAGCCGTCACCAGGGCTTCCTCCGGCAAGGCACAGCGGTCGCATGTACCGGCGCGCGTCGACTCGTCCGGCATCGCACCGACGAGCGCCATCCCCCGCACGCCCCGGCTGAGCAGCGACTCGACCGGCTCGTCGTCAGGCGCCGTCGCCGTGCCGGAGTCCTGGGGACTGCCGCGGCGAGCCGTCACCACGGCCTTCTCCGGCTCGGTGCGTCGACAGTCGCATGTACCTGTGCGGGCCGACTCGTCCGGTGCGGCCACACCGGCGTGCGCCGCCGCGCGCCGCGCGCCGCGGCCGGGTAGCCGCTCGGTCGGCTCGGCGGGCGTGGACTCGAGGATCGCGAACGCTCGGTCCGCGGCCGCCATACCGTCCTGGGCGGCATGGAAACGTTCGCCCACCATGCGCAGCGGCAGATACACCTCCGGGGCGAGCACCAGCACCACCAAGCCCGCGTAAAGACTCATCTCACCGAAGACCAGTCGCAGCCCGATGGAGACCGCGATCAGTGCCACGCTCAGCGTGGCGAGCAACTCCAGCACCATGGAAGACAGAAAGGCGATGCGGAGCGCGCCCATGGTGCGCCGGCGCAGCGCGTCGCCGAGATCGCGAACACGGTGCCGCATGGTGCGCGCGGGTCCGGTCGAACCGCCCGTCCCGGTGTCGTTCCGCTGTCCCCGCGCAGTGGGCTCGGGTTCCGCGTCGCCGGTCTCCCGGCCGAGCGCACGCAGTGTCGGCATGCCCGCGAACAGATCGAGCATTTGGTCCGACAGCCGGGTGGTGGCCGCGAGCGTGGCTTCCGCCCGCCCCTGGGTCAGCAGCCCGATGAGGATCATGAAGATCGGGATGAGCGGCAACGTGATCACCACGATCACACCGGAAGTCGCATCGTGGGCCGCGATGACCGCGAGCACGATCGGCGGAACCAGCACCGCCAGCAGCAGAGCGGGCAGGTAGCCTACGAGATATCCGCGCAACCCGGACAGGCCCGTGCCGACGACCACGGCCAATTCCGTTCGACGCGCGTCGAGTTCGCGAGGCGACAGCCGTGCGCCCGCACCGAGCACCGCGCCCTCCAGCTCCGCCACCACGCTCGCGCCCGCTCGGTGCGCCAGCCGTGACTGCGCCCACGTGGCGAGCACCCGGGCCGCGATCGCGACCGCGAGCACGACGAGTTCTACCGTCCACGCGCCGAGCGTGCGCGCACTCGGATCGGTGACCACCCCGGCGAGTACCCGCCCGATCAGCACCGCCGCGACCACGATCGCGCCGGTGACGACCAGCGACAGCGCCACGCTCAGCGCGAGGTAGCTGCGCGCCGAGCGGGCATGACGCCACAGGCGCGGATCGATCGGCGGGCGGGCCATGGCGTCAATCCTGCGCGACCCGCAGGGGCAGGCCGACCGGGGGCGGGATCTGCTCGACGGTGATCCGCTTGCGGAACACCCAGTAGGTCCAGCCCTGGTACACCAGCACGACCGGCGTGGCCAGCGCCGCGGCCCAGCTCATCACCTTCAGCGTGTACGGCGTGGAGGACGCGTTGTAAACCGTCAGGTCGAACGCCGCATCGATCGTCGAGGGCAGCACCGCGGGGAACAGCGAACCGAACAGCAGCGCGGTCGCCGCCGCGACGGTCACCGTGGTGCCGGTGAAGCCCCATCCGTCGCGCTGCGCGAGATCGGCCGCCGCCGCCACGACCAGACCGAGCACGGCCAGCCCCAATAAGATCCAGGTCCAGCCGGTCCCGTAGGCCAGTTGGGTCCACAATCCGAATCCGCCGACGACGGCCACGGTCGGGATCAGCAGCAGCCGAGCGGTGCGTCGTGCGTCGTCGCGGACCTCGCCCGCCGTCTTGAGCACCAGGAACATCGCTCCGTGCAGCGCGAACAGCAGTCCGGTCGCCAGCCCGCCGAGCAGGGCGTAGGGCCCGAACAAGTCGGCGACCGAGCCCGCGAACTGCTTCTTCTCGTTCAGCGGGACACCGTGCACCACATTGGCGAACACCCAGCCCCACGCCAGCGCCGGAACCCAGGAACCGATGCCGATGCCGATGTCGCAGCGGGCCCGCCAGCGCGGATCGTCGATCTTGCCGCGGTACTCGATGGCGCAGATCCGCAGGATCAGCGCGACGAGCACCAGCAGCAACGCCAGGTAGAAGCCGGAGAACAGGCTGGCGTACCACTCCGGGAACGCCGCGAACATCGCGGCGCCCGCGGTGATCAACCAGACTTCGTTGGCGTCCCACACCGGCCCGATCGTGTTGAGCACCGCGCGCCTGCGCCGGTCGGACCCCTTGCCGAGGATCGGCATGAGCATGCCGACGCCGAAGTCGAAGCCCTCCAGCACGAAGTAGCCGGTGAACAGCACACCGATCAGGACGAACCAGAACTCTTGCACACTCATCGCCGGCTCCTAGTAGGCGAACGAAAGTTGTTCGACGGCGGGCTCTTCGAGGCGGCGTTCGCCCGAAGTCGTATCGGTGTCGTGCGGCTCGGCGGCGGGCGCCGCCGGATCCGGTCCGTGGATCACGTACCGGCGCATCAGGAAGAACCACACGAACGCGAGCGCACCGTACAGCAGCGTGAAGGTGATCAGCGAGAACAGCACGACGCCTGGCGCGTGATCGGAGACGCCCTGCTGAACGGTGAGACGCAGATTCGGGTCGCCGGTGGGGTTGGGCGCGACCACCCAGGGCTGCCGCCCCATCTCGGTGAACACCCACCCGGCGCTGTTGGCCAGAAACGGGGTGGGGATGGCCAGCAGGCTCAGCCAGGCGAACCAGCGCTGGTCCGGCACTCGTCCGCGGCGGGTCAGCCAGAGCCCGGCCAGCGCGAGCAGCACCGAACCCGCCGACAGCCCGATCATGGCCCGGAACGACCAGTAGGTGACGAACAGGTTGGGCCGGTAGTCACCGACACCGAACTTCTCGTTGTAGGTCTTCTGCAGGTCGACGACGCCGTCCAGCGTCACACCGGTGAACTCACCCTTCGCCAGCCAGGGCAGCACATAGGGCACTTCGAGCACGTGCGTCACGCTGTCGCAGTTGTTGTGCGTGCCGACGGTCAGCACGGAGAAATCTGGGTCGAGGGCGGTGTGGCACAGCGATTCCGCCGAGGCCATCTTCATCGGCTGCTGCTCGAACATCAGCTTGCCCTGCACGTCGCCGGTGTAGACCAGAGCGGCCATCGCCGCGATCACCACGACGATGCCCGCCCGCGCGGCGGGCCGCCACATCTCGCGCGCGTCAGCCGATTTCGCCTCGTCGCCACTGCGCGCGTTGCGCACCATCCACCAGCCGGCGATGCCGACGACGAAGGTGCCCGCCGTGAGGAAGGATCCGGCCACCACGTGCGGGAAAGCCGCCAGCAAAGTGTTGTTGGTGAGCACCTTCACGATGCTTTCCAGCTCCGCGCGACCGGTTTCCGGGTTGTAGCGGGCGCCGACCGGATGCTGCATGAACGAGTTGGCCGCGACGATGAAGTACGCCGATGCGTTCACGCCGATCGCGACCATCCAAATCGCGCCGAGGTGCAGTAGTTTCGGCAACCGCGTCCAGCCGAAGATCCACAGTCCGAGGAAGGTCGACTCCATGAAGAAGGCGATCAGCCCTTCCAGCGCGAGCGGGGCGCCGAACACGTCACCGACGAAGCGGGAGTACTCGCTCCAGTTCATGCCGAACTGGAACTCCTGCACGATGCCGGTCGCGACGCCGAGCGCGAAGTTGATCAGGAACAGCTTGCCGAAGAACTTGGTCAGCCGCAGCCAGTGCTGCTTGCCCGTGACGACCCATGCCGTCTGCATGGCAGCGACCAGCGGCGCGAGACCGATGGTCAGCGGCACCAGCAGGAAGTGGTAAACGGTGGTGATGCCGAACTGCCATCGGGAGATGTCCAAGGCGTTCAAGCCGGCCTCCTGCGTGTCTACGACATGTCGTAGTAAAGCCTACGCCGGAGCAGACCTCGAAAAATGAGTCCTGAGCCACGCCACCGGGGCTGATACTGCCTGTTCGGCCCGTTTTCCGTGCTCATCACCGCCCCGTGCCCGCCCGAGTAGGACGGAGATCACGGAGCGGCGCCCATCACTCACCAGTCGCCGATGGCTCCCGCCCGCTCGATGCCGCGATCGACCAGCCCGATGATCTCTTCGGCGTTGTCCGGCGCGGACATCCGCAGCCCGTCCAGCGAATTCACCCGCGCCGCAAGCGAAATGCTCGACAGCATCCAGATGCTGTCGCAGGTGAGCAGGTCGGCGGTGAACAGCGAGTCGTAGCGGCATTGCCAGCCCGCCTTCTCGGCTTCGGCGAACAGCGCGCGCTGGGTGACGCCGGGCAGCACGCCGTTCTTCGCGGGCGGCGTGATCAGCTGCTTGTCGCGGGCGATCACCACGGTGGATCGCGGCCCCTCCAGCACCCGGTTCTCCGTGCTGGTGAAGATCACGTCCTCCGCGCCCATCCGCGCGGCGAACCGCAGGGCAGCCATATTGGTGGCATAGGACAGCGTCTTGGCACCCAGCAGTTGCCATGGCGCCGCTTGCGCGAGGTCGACCGAGATGCCCCGCGACAGGCTCACCACGGCGACGCCCTCGGCGCGGGCCTTCTCGACGCGCTCGGGCACCGGCACCACGAGCACGAAAGCGGTCGGCACGGGCACGGCGGCGGCGAGGTCACCGGTCTTGACCTTGTCGGGCGTTGCGGCCAGCTCGGAGTCGCGCCCGCGGGTGAGCACCAGCCGCATAACGCCTTCGCGCTCGCTGCCCCACTCCTTGGCGGCGGTCTCCACCGCCTCGCGCCATTTGCCCAGCTCCGGCTCGGGCAGATCGAGCGCCTGGGCGGAGCGGCGCAATCTGCCTAGATGAAATTCGATCGCACACGCGACGCCCGCGCGCACGAGCACCGTTTCGAAGACACCATCGCCACGCAATACGCCAATATCGTCCGCAAACAACAACGGCGCATCCGCATCCCGGACCGCGCCATCGAGAGTTACCAGAACTCGATCCACCATGCGACGAGCGTAGGCGGTGTGAGCGGACAATGCCTATGTCACGGCCGCTTTTGCCAGACCTTTTGTGCAGCCGCCCCACGAGGCCCGCTGTAATGCTCGGACAATGCCGATCGGCTATGCCGTTCTCCGGCGCCCTGGCCCGGTTCGCGCACCGCCGGGCGGGCCCGCCTAGAGTGGGAGAGGTGTCCGTGGTCGTTGCGCCCAGCCCCATCCTCAGTGTGTCGGGAGCCGTCGCGGGAGCGGCGGGTTCGCCCGACGCCGCCGTCGCGTGGCACTACGGCGATCCGTTCGGCGAGCAGCGCGCCGCGGTGCAGCGCGCCGCGATCGTCGACCGGTCGCACCGATTCGTGCTGCGCGTCACCGGCGCCGAGCGGCTCTCCTGGTTGCACACCATCTCCAGTCAGCATGTCGCCGCCCTCGGCGACGGGCAGTCCGCCGAGAACCTCGACCTGGATCTGAACGGCCGGGTCCAGCATCACTTCGTGCTCACCGAACTGGACGGCGCCGTCTGGATCGATACCGAAGCCGAGCGCGGACCCGACCTGCTGGCGTTCCTGCAGAAGATGGTCTTCTGGGCGGATGCCAAACCGGAAGCCGCCGACCACGCGGTACTCAGCCTGCTCGGCCCCGGCGTGGCGGATCTGGCCGAAACACTCGGCGTCACCGCCCTTCCCGGCGTGTACGAGGCGACGCCGCTGCCCGGCGGCGGATTCCTGCGCCGGATGCCGTGGCCGACGGCCGACTCCTTCGACTTGGTCGTCCCGCGCGATCAGCTGACCGGCCTGTGGGACCGGCTCACCGCGGCGGGCGCCGTTCCCGCCGGAATGTGGGCGTTCGAGGCATTGCGCGTCGCGGCCGTCCGTCCGCGGATCGGACTGGACACCGACGAGCGGACCATCCCGCACGAGGCCCGCTGGATCGGCGGCGTCGCTGAACACGGAGCCGTCCACCTGGACAAGGGCTGCTACCGCGGCCAGGAGACGGTGGCCAGGGTGCACAACCTCGGCAAGCCGCCGCGGCACCTGTTGCTGCTGCACCTGGACGGCTCGGCGGACGAGCGCCCGGTCATCGGCGACGACGTCACCGCCGGCGGCCGCGCGGTCGGCAGGCTCGGCACGGTCGTCGACCACTTCGAACTCGGCCCGATCGCCCTCGCGCTGGTCAAGCGCGCGGTTCCGGCCGGCACCGCGCTGGTCGCCGGCCCGGTCGCGGCGTCCATCGATCCCGATTCGGTGCCCGCCGACGACGAACCGCAAGCGGGCCGGCTCGCGGTCGACCGGCTGCGTGGGCGCTGACCTGTTGACCGGCCACCGGCAGGCGGGACGTGTTCCTCAGCCGACATCCGCACTCTTGCTCAGCGCCGAGCTCCCCGTTCGTGACGAGAGGAGCGCCGTTCATGCGCGTCGGTGATTCCGGAGAGGTGCTCGCGGCGTGCGTCGTGCACGCCGATATCGAGGTACCGGGAAGGGTCGGTCGCAGCGCCATCGACAAGCGCCCGGCGGCGGGACGAGTCGCGGTACGCGCGCTCGGCTTGGACGGCGATCACGTCTGCAACACCAAGGATCACGGCGGCGTGGACCAGGCCGTCTACGCCTACGCCGACGAGGACGCCCGCCGCTGGGGCACGGAGCTCGGCCGGGAACTGCCCGCGGGCTGGTTCGGCGAAAACCTGCGCGTGCGTGGCCTTCCGGTCAGCGACTCGGTGATCGGCGCGCGCTGGGCGGTCGGTGACACCGTGCTGGAGGTGACCGCTCCGCGCGTGCCGTGCGCCACGTTCCAGCACTGGAGCGGCGAGCAGCAGTGGGTCAAACGGTTCGCCCTGCGCAGCGATACCGGCGCCTATCTGCGGGTGCTCACCGAGGGCACGATCGCGGCGGGCGACCGGATCTCGGTGGTGCACGTCCCCGAGCACGGCATCACGGTGCGCGATCTGTTCACCGGCGCCGATCCGGATCTGCTGGCGATCCTGCTCGCCGACGAGCCGACCATCTCCGACGACGTGCGCATGCAAGTGGAACGGCACGCGCGCAGGCATGGCAACGCCGTGCGCGCCACCGCGCACCGGCACGCGACGACGAGCACCGACGACATCGGCACGGGAGCGAAATCGTGAGTGTGGAACTGGTCGAAGTGGTCCGCTCGGGCTTCCGGGAATGCGTGCACCGCGGCTCGGTGGTGGTGCTCGACGCCGCGGGCGAGCCCACCCTCGAACTCGGCGAAGTGCACCTGCCGATCTTCCCGCGCTCGACGAACAAGCCGATGCAGGCGATCACCCTGCTGCGCAACGGTTTCCAGCCGGTCGATGACGCCGAACTGGCGATCGCCACCGCCTCGCACTACGGCGAACCCGACCATGTCGCGCTCGTGCGCAGGCTGCTGGACCGGTTCGGCCTGCCCGAATCCGCCCTGGCCTGCCCGGCCGATCTGCCGTACGACGAGGGCGCCCGCACCGCGCTGCTGTCCGGCGGAGGACAACCCCTCCCCATCTACATGAACTGCTCGGGCAAGCACGCGGCGATGCTCGCGACCTGCGCGATCAACGGCTGGCCGACCGAGGGCTACCAGGACCGGGCGCATCCGCTGCAGCGCGCGGTGATCGCGACCGTGGCGGACCTGACCGGCGAGCCGGAAGCCGATCTGGGCATCGACGGCTGCGGATTGCCGATCATCCCGGTCTCACTCGTCAACCTCGCGCGGGTGTTCTCGACCATCGCGACGGCCGAGCCGGGGAGCCCGGAACGCCGGGTCGCCGACGCGGTGCGCGCGCACCCGCGAGTGATTTCCGGCACGAACGCGCCCGATCTGCTGACCATGCTGGCCACTCCCGGGCTGGTGTGCAAGATCGGCGCGGATGGTGTGCACGCGGGCGCGCTGCCGGACGGATCGGCTTTCGCGTACAAGATCGAAGACGGCCACGATCGCGCGCGAATGCCGCTGACGCTGGCCATTCTGCACCGAATGGGAATCGAGTGGACCGATGCGCACGCGGAGCTGGCGGCCCCCGCGGTGCTGGGCGGGGGTATCCGAGTCGGTGTGATTCGTGCTATACCCGGGGTCGTCTAGGTATTCCACGGCAGGGCGACAAGCGGGCAAACGGCACCGGTTCCGGAGTTCTTCACCCACTCCTGGAAGCGAGACCGCCGGACACACGCTAAAGTGTCTGTCAGGAAGAGTATTAATTCGAACGGGGCCGCCACCAAACCCCAGGCCGCCCCGCTGTGACGCGAGGGGGTCAGCCATGGGCCGTGGCCGGGCTAAGGCAAAGCAGACCAAGGTCGCACGCGAGCTGAAGTACAGCTCGCCCACGACCGACTTCGCGAGCCTTCAGCGCGAGCTTTCGGGAAGCCCCAACTCCCAGCGGAGTGGTGGTGTGCTGTCCGATGAGCACGACGCGGACGACTCTTTGTCCCGCTGGGACGAGGACGACGACTACGACGACTGGCGCCGCTGACTCGGATTTACGTCTGAAGGGGGAGGCCGACGGGCCTCCCCCTTCGATCGTTGTCGCGGGTTGACGTCTCTGGCGCCGAAAAGGCTTGCAACACACCGGAGTCCCGCATCGTACGTAGATGCGGGACTCTCACGTGTCTTCACCGCGAATCAGAACCGCGGATGCTCACCGACCAGGACGGCGCGCGCGGCGTCGGCGTCCTTGGCCTTCTTGACCGTGCCCAGCGTCCAGCACTCGATGTGCCGTGCGGTCAGCACCGCCAGCGCCCGGTCCACATCCTCGGGAGCGACGACGGCGACCATGCCGACGCCCATGTTGAACGTCTTCTCCATCTCGGGCCGCTCGACTCGGCCGCGCTGGGCGATCATCTTGAACACCGGCGCCGGGTTCCAGGTGCCTCGGTCCAGCTCGGCCACAATGCCCGCGGGCAGCACCCGGGCGAGATTGGCCGCCAGGCCACCGCCGGTGACGTGGGCGAAGGTGCGCACATCGGTTTCGGCGATCAGCGCGAGGCAGTCCTTGGCGTAGATCCTGGTCGGCTCGAGCAGTTCCTCGCCCAGGGTGCGGCCGAATTCCTCGACGTGGCCGGTGAGCGACATGCGATCGATCTCGAGCAGCACCTTGCGGGCCAGGCTGTAGCCGTTGGAGTGCAGTCCGGAGGAGCCCATGGCGATCACCACGTCGCCGGGGCGGACCCGGTCGGGTCCGAGCACCGCGTCGGCTTCGACCACGCCGATGCCGGTGGCGGACAGGTCGTAGTCGTCCGGATCCATCAGCCCGGGATGCTCGGCGGTCTCGCCGCCGAGCAGCGCGCACCCGGCGCGCACACAGCCCTCGGCGATGCCCGACACCAGTTCGGCGACCTTCTCCGGGACGACCTTGCCGATGGCGATGTAGTCCTGGAGGAACAGCGGCTCCGCGCCGCAGACCACGAGATCGTCCACCACCATGGCCACCAGGTCGAGGCCGACGGTGTCGTGTTTGTCCATCGCCTGTGCCACCGCGATCTTGGTGCCGACGCCGTCGGTGGAGGCCGCCAGCAACGGTTCCCGGTAGCCGCCCTTCAGCGCGAACAGCCCGGCGAAGCCGCCGAGGCCGCCTTGGACCTCGGGCCGGGTCGCCTTCTTCGCCAATGGCCCGAACAACTCGACTGCGCGGTCACCTGCCTCGATGTCCACGCCTGCCGCGGCGTACGAAGCACCACCACTGGGGGTCTGTTCAGTCATTTTCGGGGAAAGCTCCAAACCGAATCGGCGGATAGATGCCTGCTCACGCTACCGGAGCCGGATAACGACCCCGCACCGGTGTTGGCTCGCCCTCTTGACAATAGGGCAGAGCCAACCGTAAAGCGGACGATCAGTCCGTCTCGTCGCCATCGAACCCCGCGGCCCGCACCCGGCGGTGGCGTTGCCGCACCGGATCCGGTACCGGCACCGCGGCGACCAAGCGGCGGGTGTACTCCTCCCGTGGGGCGCGCAGGATGCGATTCCGATCGCCGGCTTCCACCACCGCACCGTCGCGCAGCACCACGATCCGGTCGGCGAGCTGGTCGACCACGGCCAGGTCGTGGCTGATGAACAGGCAGGCCCAGCCGCACTCGCGCTGTAGCTGACCGAACAGCTCCAGCACCGCGGCCTGCACCGAGACGTCCAGCGCGCTGGTCGGCTCGTCGGCGACCAGCAGGTCCGGGTCGAGCACCAGCGCGCGGGCGAGGCTGGCGCGCTGACGCTGCCCGCCGGACAACTCGTGCGGGTACCGGCGTTCGACGCCCGCGGGCAACCGCACGTCGTCGAGTAGCAAGCGAACCCTGGCGCGAATCTCCGCCGAGCTGCCCGCCTTGTGCACGAGCAGCGGTTCGGACACGCACTCGCCCACGGTGAGCCGGGGATTCAGCGAACTGGCCGGGTCCTGGAAGACGAATCCGAAGCGCCGCCGAATCGGTCGCAGCTCGCGCTGTGACAACCCCACGATGTCCTGCCCGCGCACTCGCACCGTCCCGGAGGTGGGCCGTTGCAGTGCCGCGACGCAGCGGCCGATGGTCGACTTGCCCGAGCCGGACTCACCGACCAGGCCGAGCGTCTCGCCGGGACCGATGCGCAGACTCACGCCGTCGACAGCGCGGAAACGCGGCCGGCCGAACGGGCCGGGAAATTCGACCACCAGATCACGGACCTCGAGTACCGGATCGCCCTCGGTCGCGGCACTGTCGGACGTGCCGTGCTCGATCTGCTCGGTACCCAGGTGCGGGACCGCCGCAAGCAGGGCGCGGGTGTAGTCCGCCGTGGGACGGGCGAACAGTTCATCCACCGGCGCCTGCTCGACCACCGCTCCGTCGCGCATCACCACCACGCGGTCCGCGATGTCGGCGACCACGCCCATGTTGTGGGTGATCAGCACGATCGCGCTGCCGATCCGGTCGCGCAGGTCCCGCAGCAGGGCGAGGATCTCGGCCTGCACCGTGACGTCCAGCGCCGTGGTCGGCTCGTCGGCGACGATCACCTTCGGCTCGCAGGCGATGGCGATGGCGATCACCACGCGTTGTTTCTGCCCGCCGGAGAGCTGATGCGGGTAGTAGTCCACCCGGTGCTCCGGATCGGGCAACCCGACAAGGCGCAGGAGTTCCACCGCCCGCGCCTTGGCCGCCTTCTTGGTCAGGTCGGTGTGGGCGCGCAGCGCCTCGCCGATCTGGAAGCCGACGGTGAACAGCGGGTCCAGGGCCAGGCCTGGTTCCTGGAACACCATCGAGATCGCGCCGCCGCGCAATGCGGTGAGCTGCTTCTCGTTCATCGTGGTGACCTGCTCGGTCCCCAGGGTGACCAGGCCGCGCACCGTGGCCGTCTCCGGCAGCAAGCCCATCGCGGTGCGTGAGCTCACGGACTTGCCGGAACCGGACTCCCCGACGATGGCCAGCACTTCGCCGGGGTAGACCTCGTAGGAGACGTCGGTGACCGCGTGCACCGGCCCCGCGTCGGTGGCGAAGGTGACCGACAACGATTCGATGGACAGGGCGGGGCGGCCCCGCTCCATCGCGGAGGACTCAGGCATCGGTCGCGTCCTTTCCGCCGCCGTCCGGTCCGGCCACCGCCGCGGCGCGGCGGGTGCGCAGGACCGGGTTCAGCACTTCGTTGAGGCTTTCACCGACCAAGGTCATGCCGAGCACGACGAGCACGATGGCGACACCGGGGAAGATGCCCGTCCACCAGATGCCGTTGGACACGTCCGGCAGCGCTTTGTTCAGATCGAAACCCCATTCCGCGGCCTGGGTCGGTTCGATGCCGAAACCGAGGAAACCC
Organism: Nocardia sp. NPDC004718; assembly: GCF_053601535.1. Classification (NCBI taxonomy): domain Bacteria; kingdom Bacillati; phylum Actinomycetota; class Actinomycetes; order Mycobacteriales; family Nocardiaceae; genus Nocardia; species Nocardia sp. NPDC004718. The sequence goes on along the minus strand of NZ_JBSGCA010000042.1, from coordinate 33,491 downwards.
AGGCCGGCCAGGGTGAGGATGGCTTCCGACCCGTTGAGCGTGATGATCACCGGCAGCGATTGAGTGACGTTGGCCAGGATGTGCCGGAACAGGATTCGCGTGGTCGACGCGCCGGTTACCCGCGCCGCGTCGACGTACGGCTCCTGCTTCACGGCCACGGTCGCGTTGCGCACCACCCGGAAGTACTGCGGGACGAAGACCGCCGTGATTGCCACCGCCGCGGACAGCACACCGCCAAGGCTGGTCGAGCGACCGCCCGCGACCACGATGGACACCACGATCGCCAGCAACAGTGTCGGGAACGCGTACATCGCGTCCATGAACAGCACCAGCAACCGGTCCGGCCACCGGCCGACGTAGCCGGACAGCAATCCGAGCGGTACCCCGATCAGCAGCGAGAGCAGCAGGGAGATCGTGATCACCCACAGGGCTGTCCGCGCGCCATAGATCACCCGGGAGAACACGTCTTCCCCGCGCACCGAAGTGCCGAACCAATGCTCGGCCGAGGGTGCTTGCTGGCGAACGAAATCGACGCCGTCGGCGGCACTCTGGGCGAATCCGTACGGTGCGATCAGCGGAGCGAAGAGTGCGGCGACCACGAAGACACCGACCAGAGCCAGTCCGAGGACCAGCGTCGCACGCTGCAAACCGGAGGTCATCGAGAACAACCGGAGGCCGGGTACACCACGCCGCGCCGCGGGTGGCGTGACCAGGGTTTCGTTCAGCAGTTCCGGAGCCGTCATCAGAACCTCACCCTCGGATCGATCAGCGCCACCAGGACGTCGACCAGGAAGCTCATCACCGCCACGATGAGCGCGATGAACGCGACGATGCCCTGCACGGCGACGAAGTCGCGCGCCGAGAGGTATTGCGCGAATTGATAGCCGAGGCCTTTCCACTCGAACGTGGTCTCGGTGAGCACCGAGGCGCCGAGCATCATGGCGATCTGCATGCCCATCACCGTGACGATCGGGATCAGCGCGTTGCGGAAGGCATGCCGCCCGGTCACCACGCGGCGGGACAAGCCACGGGCCCGTGCCGCGTCCACGTAGTCGGCGCGGAGGGTCTGGATCAGGTTGATCCGCACCAGCCGCAAGAAGATGCCCGCGGTGAGCAAGCCGAGCGCGATGGCGGGCAGCACGGCGTGTTCCAGCACGTCGAGCAGGTATCCGGCGTCGCCGTAGAGGATCGCGTCGATCACCATGATGTTGGTCTTCGGCGAGACGTGTTGCAGCCGCAGTTCCACGTTGGTGCTCGCCCGGCCCGCCACCGGCAGCCAGCCGAGTCGCACCGCGAACACCAGCTTCAGCAGCAGGCCGACGAAGAACACGGGCGCGGCGTAGAACAAGATGGCCAGCAACCGCAGCGTGGTGTCGGCGGCCGAATCCCGCCGGGTGGCGGCGTACCTGCCCAGCGGGACGCCGATCGCGAACGCGACCACCAGCGCCCAGCACACCAGTTCCAGCGAGGCGGCGCCGTAGGTCACCACCACCTCGCTGATCTCCCGATTGTCCTGGGAGCGACCGAGATCCCCGTGCAGAAGCCCGGACAGATAGTCCCGGTACTGGGTCAGGATCGGCCGGTTCAGCCCGGCCGCCTCCTTGCGCGCCTCGATCTGTTCCTGGGTCATGCGTCCGCCCATCGCCGCGCTGATCGGGTCGCCGACCACGCGCATCAGGAAGAACACGACCGTGACCAGGATCCACGCGGTCACCGGAATCAGCAGCAGGCGGACGCCGAGGTAGCGCAGCAACGCGCCGTGGCGAGATTCGTCGCCACGGTTGCCGGTTCGCCGCAGGGCGAAGGGCCGGGCCCGGGCGGGTGTCGGCGCGATGTCCGCCGATGTGGTCGCCCCGGGCCCGGCCGTGTCGCCGGAACTCACTTGCTCAGCACCGCATAGCGGAATTTGAACGATGCGTCGAGCGTCTGTTCCACGCCCTGCACGCCGGTGGCCGAAACCGCGATCTGCTTGCCGGACAGCAGCGGAACGATCGGCAGGAAGTTCTGCGCGAGATCACGCTGCACCTGCTGGATCTGCGCGAGCCGCTTGTCTTTGTCGGGCTGGGTCGCCTGGGCGATCAGCTGGGCGGAGATGCCGGGGTCTTCGAAATGCGACTGCAGGAAGTTGTTCGGGCCGAAGAACGGGGAAAGGTAGTTGTCCGGGTCCGGGAAGTCCGGGAACCAGCCGAATTGGAAGAGCGGGTAGCCATCACGGGCGCGTTCTCGCTGGTAGGTCACCCATTCGGTGGATTGGAGATCGACCTTGAACAAACCCGTGGCCTCCAGTTGCGACTTGATCGCCGCGTACTCCTCGGAGCTGCTGGAACCGTAGTGGTCGGGGTTGTACTGGAGATTCAGCTCGACCGGCGTCGTGACCCCCGCGTCGGCGAGGAACTTCGCCGCCTGGTCCTTGTTCGGCTGGGCGCCGTAGATGTCCTTGAACGGCTCGGCCGCGCCCGGCATGCCCTGCGGCACGGACGAATACGCGGGCAGGTAGGTCTTCTTGTAGACGCCGTCGGCGAGCGCGGCACGGTCGACGGTGGCCGCGACGGCCTTGCGCACGGCCAGTTTCTGCGCGGGCGTGCCACCCGGCATGGTGTTCAGATTGAAGACGATGTAGCGGAGTTCCCCGCCGGGGCCCTCGTGCACGGCGACCTTGCCGTCGTTGCGCAGCGACTCGATGTCGGTGGGCGTGAACGACCGATATCCGACGTCGAGCGAACCGTTCTGCAGGTCGAGCTTCATGTTGTCGGTGGTGGCGTAGTACTTGGTGGACACCGTCTCGGTCTTCGGCTTGCCGAGGATGCCGTTGTAGTCGGCGAACGCCTGGTACTCGACGAGTTTGTTCTTGTCGTAACTGGCGATGGCGTACGGGCCGGAGTAGCCCTTCGCCTTCACCACGTCCTCGTCCGGCATCACCTTGTCCGGCGCGTACACCTTCTCGTCGACGATCGGCCCGGCCTGAGTGGGCAGGATCGCGGGGAAGGTCTGATCGTCGGCCACCTTCAACGTGAACGCGACGGTGCGCGGGTCGACGACGTCGGTCTTCTCCAGATTGCCGAGCAGCGAGGCGGGACCGTTCGGGTCGTTGATCCGCAGCATCCGGTCGAAGGAGAACTTCACGCTGGTCGCGGTCAGCGGGTTGCCGTTGGCGAACTTCAGGCCGTCTTTCAACGTGCAGGTATACACCGTGGGCGCGGTGAACTCGCACTTCTGGGCCGCGTCCGGCTTCGGCGTCGCGTCACCGGGTGCGAAGTTGAGCAGGTACTGATAGATCTGCGTCTCGGCGACCAGCGACCCGTTGTCGTAGGCGGCCGCTGGATCGAGCGAGAAGATCTTGTCGGTGGTGCCCGCCACCAAGCCGCCGCCGTCACCGCCCTCCCCGGTTCGCCCGGAACCGCATCCCGCCAGCACCGAACCCGCCAGTGCCAGCAGGCCGACGGCCGCGATGGTTCGCGTCCCGATCCGTCGCCCCAACCTCGAATTCCTCATCACGGCCCCACTTCTCGAGCGCCGCACGCGTTGCCCTGGATCGCAGGCCCGGTGCGGACACGGGTGAACTTCCGATCTGATCGGCACCGTACCTACGAAGCATTTTCGGCACGTTACGTTTTCGAAGAAAATCCGCGGCGCTCTCAGCAGGCGTTATGCGCCGCGACTACAACCGCCGGGAAAAACCGGTCATACGTCCAGAATTGCCGGACGGTGCGTGGCGTGATGTCTCGAGCACGCCATACCACGGCGTGCGACAGCAACCGACCGTACCCACAAACGCATCGGTGGAAACCATTACGCGCCGAAGCGATCGGCCTTACGGCGATTACCGAGAGTCGGTGACCGCCCGGCGCACACGATCAGCGATTCACGGCCGGCTCAGCGCGCTCGCATTCGCGTTCTCGCCCAGCAGCGCCGCTTCGGTCTGGCCGGTGAGCATGCCCTCGAGCAGGTTCTTCCCGATCGCGGCCTCGGTGGGCAGCGGGATCGGATAGTTGCCGTCGAAACACGCGGCGCAGAGCCGCGAGCGCGGCTGTTCGGTGGCGGCGATCATGCCGTCGAGCGAGATATAGCCGAGGGTATCGGCGCCGATCGACCGGCGCACGCCCTCGACCATGTCCGCGACGTCGCCCTCGGTGCCCGCTCCGTTGGCGATCAGTTCCGCCCGCGAGGCGAAGTCGATGCCGTAGAAGCAGGGCCACTTCACCGGCGGCGAGGCGATCCGCACGTGGATCTCCAACGCGCCCGCCTCGCGCAACATCCGGATCAGCGCGCGCTGGGTGTTGCCGCGCACGATCGAGTCGTCCACGACGATCAGGCGCTTGCCGCGGATGACCTCGCGCAGCGGATTGAGCTTGAGCCGGATGCCGAGCTGACGGATGGTCTGGCTGGGCTGGATGAACGTGCGGCCGACGTAGGCGTTCTTCATCAGGCCCTGGCCGTAGGGCACGCCCGACCCCTGCGCGTAACCGACGGCGGCTGGTGTGCCGGATTCGGGAACCGGGATCACCAGATCGGCGTCGACGGGGTGCTCCTTCGCCAGGCGACGGCCGATCTCCACCCGGGTGGCGTGCACCGACCGGCCCGCGATGGTGCTGTCCGGCCGCGCCAGGTACACGTATTCGAAGACGCAGCCCTTGGGCTCGGGGTTGGCGAAGCGCATCGAGCGCACGCCGTCGGCATCGATCGCCAGCAATTCGCCGGGTTCGATCTCGCGGACGAAGGCGGCGCCGACGATGTCCAGCGCGGCGGTCTCACTGGCAACGACCCAGCCACGCTCCAGCCTGCCCAGGCACAGCGGGCGCACGCCGTGCGGGTCGCGCGCGGCGTAGAGGGTGTGCTCGTCCATGAAGGTCAGGCAGAACGCGCCCTTCAGGGTGGGCAGCAGTTCCATCGCGGCCCGCTCGATGCTGGAGTCGGCGGCGGCGTGCGCGAGCAGCGCGGTGACCACGTCGGAGTCGGAGGTCGCCGCGGCGGGCTGCGGGCGCCCGCCCCGGACGGAGGCGAGCAGGCCGAGTTCCCTTGCGCGGCCTGCCAATTCGGCGGTGTTGACCAGATTGCCGTTGTGCCCCAAGGCAAGTCCGGAGCCCACCGCGGTGGTGCGGAAGATGGGCTGAGCGTTCTCCCAGGTCACCCCGCCCGTGGTGGAGTAGCGACAGTGACCGACGGCGATATGACCCGGCATGGCCGCCAGCGTCTGCTCGTCGAACACCTGGCTGACCAGACCGAGATCCTTGAACACGAGGATCTGCGAGCCGTCCGACACCGCGATGCCCGCCGCCTCCTGTCCCCGGTGTTGCAGAGCATAAAGCCCGTAATACGTGAGTTTCGCCACTTCTTCGCTCGGCGCCCAGACTCCGAAGACTCCGCACTCCTCGCGCGGCTCGTTCTCGTCGACGTCCGGAGGTGGACACGAGGTGGCGGAAATGCTCTGGACCGGCAGTTCGGCGTTGGTCACCGTTTGCTCCCTGTTCGGGCGGGCTGGGGGCAGATTTCATTCTACGGATGCCACGGCGGTGCCCGCGCACCGCCGCCGCATCCGAGCAGCAATCCGGGGGGACCGAAGCGGGGTTGCCGCGGGGCCGTCGACTGTTACGGTGCGGACCGTGACGACTACGGACGACGCGAGCACGTCGGGACCGGCGCGCAGGCCATGGCCTCGGATGGTGCTGTTTCCCATCGCTGTGCTGAGCCTGCTCACCGCCCTGCTGGGCATCATGTACCTCGACTATGTCGTCGACCCGGAGCAGAACCTGCACGACTTCCCGATCGCGCTGGTGAACCAGGATGTCGGCGACACCATCGGCAGCGGGAGCACCCAGCAGCAGGTCAATTTCGGCGACCAGATCACCCGGGCGCTGGCCGACGGGGTGCCTTCGGACAAAGTCGACCTGCGCGTGCTCAGCATCAACGAGTCCGAGCGGCAGATGCAGTCCGGGCAGGTCTACGGCGCGATCGTCATCCCGAGCGATTTCAGCAAGCAGCTCGGCAATCTGGGTGTGGGCAGTGTCATACCCGGTGACATCCCGCGCCCGATCATCACGGTGCAGACCAACCCGCGCACCGGAGCGTTCGGCACCCAGATCGTGCTGCGGGTCGGCAACGAGGCGCTGACCGAGGTGAACAAACAGGTCGGCAAGCAGCTGCTCGACCAAGTGAACGCGCAGCTCGCCCCGCGTCCCGGCGGTCCGCCTGCGCCCGAACTGACCGGCGCGACCAGGGTCGCGCTGGCGTCGCCGATCGAGGTGGTGCAGCAGCAGTACCACCCGCTGCCGCACGGCAGCGGCCAGGGCCTGACCGCGTTCTTCTACTCCCTGTTGCTGCTGCTGGCCGGTGTGGTCGGCGCGATGGTCATCCACACCATGATCGATGCGCAGCTCGGGTTCGTGCCCACCGAATACGGCCCCTGGTACGTGCACTACCCGCCCACGCCGATCTCGCGGTTCAGGACGCTGCTGATCAAATGGGGTGTGTTCGTGCTGGCGGCGAACATCGTCGCCGCGGTGTTCCTCGTCGTGGGGGAACTGCTGGACATGCCGATCGGCAATCCGCTGGCCCTGTACCTCTACAGCGCGCTCGCCATGATCGCCGTCGGCGTGACCGGGCTGTCGATGCTCGCGGCGATCGGCTCGGCGGGCCTGCTGGTGAACCTCATCCTGTTCGTCATCCTCGGCTTGCCGTCCTCCGGCGGCACCGTGCCGATCGAGGCGACGCCGAGGTACTTCGGCTGGCTGGCTTCCTTCGAACCCATGCACCAGGTCTTCCTGGGAGTGCGGTCGATCCTGTACTTCGACGCGAATTTCGAGGCGGGGCTCACGCGCGGCGTGTGGATGGCGGTCCTCGGGCTCGCGATCGGACTGATCTTCGGCGCGTCGGTCACCCGCTTCTACGACCGCAAGGGGCTGGAGCGCCGCAACATCGTCCGGGCGTGAACCGGCCGCGGAAGGATCGCGAGGCGACTTCGGACCAGTCGAGGACCCCGATCCGGTCGCCGCTTCGAGGGCGGCCGGTGGGGCCGAGTCCGACAACACAAACGTCTATTTCCGAGCCCCCGGCGCAGTATGCCCAAGATCGAACTGAACTCCGACTGGTAAACCCGCCCACACCTGGGCATATGCCGACCAGAAGCGAGAGACGCGCGCCGGGGTGCACTGAACCATCGGGCCGGTGGCGCAGCGGTCGTCAGTCGACCCGGACGATCGGCAGCCAGTGCGCGATCTCGGCCGCGCGGGTGCCGGAGGCGCTCACCGCGCCGGAGCCGAGGGCGTCGTCGAACTCGAGCTGTCCCGTGGCCAGCAGCAGCCAGGTGCGCGGGTCGGTCTCTACGACGTTCGGTGGCGTGCCCCTGGTGTGCCGCGGGCCCTCGACGCACTGCACCGCGACGAACGGCGGCACCCGGAGCTCGACCGAGTGCCCGGGTGCGGAGGCCGCCAGCGAGCGCGCCGTGGTCCGCACCGCGGCCGCGAGTTCGGCGCGGGCGGGCGCGCCGACCGACTCGTCGCGCAACCACTCGCTCACCACCGCCACCGCTGCCCGCGTCTGCGCGGGGTCGACCGTGCCTCGTCCTGCCACCTGCCCGACCCTACTTCCCGCTCCGCTCACCTCGCGCACGCGATCGACCCCAACCCTTCTTCGGCGAGGACGGTCGGCCCGACGGTGCCGGCGCGGCTTCAGGCACGGCGGCGGTCCACAGTTGTCCCGAGGTCCGGCCGTGTCCCCGGCATCCCGCGCGCGGGACCCTGCAAGCGGCGGGCCAGGCGCGGAGCGATCGCTCCGCCCGCGTTCATGGCGAGGTGCAGCAGCGCGGGGGCGGCGGTGCCCGCGGTGCGGCGGCGCAGCAAACCGAACACGAGTCCGCCCGCCGTAGTCACCGCCACAGTGGCGGGAACACTGTCGCCCACGGCCCGCGCGGGGGTGATGTGCCAGAGTCCGAAGGTCGTCGCGCCGACCAATGCACCGGCTCGCGGACCGAAAAGGCGGTCCAGCATGGGATCCAGCGTGCCGCGGAAGACGAGTTCCTCGCTATAGACAGTCCCGAGGGGAATGTGCACAGCCACCCACTCCTGCGTCGACACAGCGGGCCCCCGTTCAGCGAGTTCGGCCAGTTGCCATCGCAGCGACGGAACGGCAAGGGCCGCTGCGTAACCAGCCACGACGACCGAGGCGGCGAGCAGCCCGCAGCGCACGCCGCTCTTCGAGCACCGGCCGGGTTCGGCGCGCAGCGCGACTGCGTAGGCGGTGGCGAAACCGGCATTGGCGGCGGTTCGTCCGCGGATGCCGAGACGAAGGCGGGGCAGGACCGCATTGCTCCAGACCAACGGAACGGCAACGGCCGCAAGGGTTCGCACAGCCCGTACCGGGCTCACTTGATCTTCCGCTCGAATTCCTCCGCGGCCTCGACTTCGACCCGGATCCGTTCGGAACGCTCGGCGGTCCAGTCCGGTGGCGCGGCGATGGCGGCCCAGCCGTCCAGCACCAGGCTGCCGTAGCGGTGTCCGTGCCCGTCGGTGACGCCCTGCGCGTTGGTCAGATCGGCGGCCACCTGCCAGAAGGTGACGAACGGCCACCAGCGCATCTGGGAGGAGACGTCCGAACCGCGCGGCTCCGACAGCCAATCCGGCCGCGAGAAGATCAGATCCGGCGACCACCAGACGATGGGATCGGACGCGTGCTGCAGATACGCGATGCGCGGCGGCCGCCATTCCGACGACGGGCGCGCCAGGTCACCGCTGTCGGAGGCGAACCGGACCACCAGCCCGTCGGCGTACAGCGGCTCCACCTCACGGGAACCCGGGTCGCGGCGGGCGACGAACTGCTGCCACAGCCGGTTGGAATTGGGCGGGCCGACCCACAGCGCGCCGTCGACCTTGGCGCGCAGATCGGCCAGACCGTCGAACGCCGCCTCGGAACCCTGCGAACCGAGGCTCTCCCCGTACACCAGCAATTTGGGTCGTGCCTGCGGCGGGCGCGCGGTCCAATGCTGGTACACCGCGTCGAACAGATCCTTGCCCGCCGCGGCGGCCTTGCTACGGTCGGCCAGGAAGGACAGCACGCTGGGCAGGTACGAGTACTGGGTGGCGACGATCGCGGTATCGCCGTCATACATGTACTCGAGTGCGGATGCGGCCAGCGAGTTCACCCATCCGGTCCCCGTGGTGGTGACCACCACGAGCGCCTTCCGGTCGAACGCACCGGTTCGCTCGAGCTCGGACACCGCCAGCTCGGCCGGTTCCTGGTTCCCTTCGACCGACTCCAGACCGACGTAGGCCCGGACGGGCTCCTTGGCCGGGCGGCCGGTGACCGAGGTGATGCGGCTCGCGGTGGGTCCGTGCGAGACGAACCAGCGCCCCTCGAATCCGAGGGTCTCCCATTTGGCCAGCGAGGCGGGGCTGCCGGAGCGCTCCGGTTGCTGCGGCTGCACCGCGTTCACCGAGGTGTGGTCGTTGCGCACGCTGAACGCGGAGTTGGCCACCGCGAAGAACGCTTGCGTGGCGACACCGTTGAAGATCGTCACCGCCAGCACCACCAGCACCAGGAATCCGGCGGCCGGAGCGAGTTCGCGGGGCACCTTCACCCACCGGTTGAGCAGGCGGGCCAGGAACAGGATGAGTTCGCGCACGGTCCGGTAGACCGCGACCGCCGCGGCGCCGACCACCATGCTCAGCAGTCCGGTGCGCAGATAGGCGGGCGTGGTGGTGCCCTCCATGCCCATCAGCGCCGTGATCTCCCGCTGCCAGCGCGCCGACTGCACCAGCATCAGCGCGGCGCTCAGCACGGCGGTGAGCAGCACGGCGGACTTGACGGCGTAACGCGCCCACGTCGGCGGCGGCGCGATCTTCAGCCGCGGCCGCACCCACAGCCGGAACAGCCACTCCAGCAAACAGCCGGCGCCGTATCCGATGGCGGCATTGATCCCGCTGATCAGCCCCTGGAACAGCCAGTCGCGCGGCAGCAGCGACGGCGTCACCGACAGCGCGAAGAACACCGTCGCCACCACCAAGCCGACGTAATTGAGGTCGATGACGTCCTCGACGCGCCGGATCACCGCGACCGCGCGGGTGCGCAGTTTCCGCATGGTCCCGGCGGTCTCCAGCATCCGATCAGTATGGCGGTCGCCACCGACGGCCCGGCGCGTCGCCCACCGTGACGCGGGCGCGCACGACGCGGATCACACCCGGCGCGACCCGCAATCGGACGCTTTCGCGCGGATGGCAACTACCCATTCCGCTCGAGTAGTTGTACACGGGTGCACGGGTCGCGCCATCCGGAAACTTTGGTCCATGAGCACAACGACCGCGGGGCATAAAGCCAGCGCCGCTTACGTCGCACAGGCCGCGATCGCCTTCGGAATCGGTTTCGTCGGCATCGGCATCGGGATCTACGCGCTGCCGCTGGACGTCTGGCAGCGCGGATTCCTCGGTATGTCCGTGTTCTTCCTGTTGACCAGCACCTTCACGCTGGCGAAAGTGGTGCGCGACCAGCACGAGGCGGCGACCATTCACGGTCGCATCGATCAGGCGCGGATGGAGAAGCTGCTCTCCGAGCACAATCCGTTCAATTCCGTCGCCTGAGTACGCGCACCTGGGCGGGCCCGGTAACGAGGGGTTCAGGCCCGCCCAGGTGGGCGTCTCGTCAGACGGTTCCGGCGCCGAACAGCTTCGGCAGCGTGCCTTCGTGCGCGGTCCGCAACTCGTCCATGGTGATCGAGAACTGGCCCTGCACCTCGACCGAATCCGAGCCCTGGTCGACCACGCCGATGCGCACCCACGGCAGTTCGCGCGCGGTGCACATGCGGGTGAACCTGGTCTCCTCCGAGCGGGGAACGGCGACCAGCACACGGCCCGCCGACTCGGAGAACAGTGTGACGAACGGATCCGCGTCCTCGGGAAGGAGGATGCGGCAACCGGTCTCACCGGCGAGCGCCGCTTCGACGACAGCTTGAGCGAGACCGCCCTCGGACAGGTCGTGCGCGGCGCTGATCATGCCGTCGCGCGAACCGGCGAGCAGCACCTCGGCGAGCAGCTGCTCGCGGGCGAAGTCGACCTTCGGCGGGACGCCGCCGAGATGGTCGTGCGCCACCTGCGACCAGATCGACCCGCCGAACTCGTCGCGGGTCTCGCCGAGCAGGATCAGCGTCTCGCCCGGCTCCAGGCCGATCCCGGTCGGGATGCGGCGGTGCACGTCGTCGATAACGCCGAGCACGCCGACCACCGGGGTCGGCAGGATCGCCGTCTGGCCGGTCTGGTTGTAGAAGCTGACGTTGCCGCCGGTGACCGGGATGCCGAGCGCCACGCAACCGTCGGCCAGGCCGCGCACCGCCTGCTGGAACTGCCACATCACCCCGGGATCCTCCGGCGAACCGAAGTTCAGGCAGTTGGTGACCGCCTTCGGCGTGGCACCGGTGCTGGCCACGTTGCGGTAGGCCTCGGCCAGCGCGAGCTGCGCACCGGCATAGGGGTCCAGCTTGGTGTAGCGGCCGGACGCGTCGGTGGCCAGCGCGATGCCGCGGCCGGTCTCCTCATCGATCCGGATGACGCCCGCGTCGGCCTGATCGGCCAGCACGGTGTTGCCGCGCACGTAGCGGTCGTACTGCTCGGTGATCCACTTGCGGCTGCACAGCTGCGGGCTGGAGATCATCCGCAGCAGCGTCGCGCGCAGTTCGTCGGCGGTTTCCGGACGGGCGAGCCGGTCCGGGGTGTCGGCGATCAGCGCGTCCTGCTCCTCGGGGCGCGCGACCGGGCGCTCGTAGACCGGACCCTCGTGCGCGACGGTGCGCGGCGGCACGTCGACCACGGTCTCGCCGTGCCAGGTGACCACCAGCCGGTCACCGTCGGTGACCTCGCCGATCACCGTGGCCAGCACGTCCCACTTGCGGCACACGGCCATGAACGCGTCCACGTTCTCGGGAGTGACGACCGCGCACATGCGCTCCTGCGATTCGCTGGAGAGCACCTCGGCGGGCGTCATGCCGGTCGCGCGCAGCGGCACCTTGTCCAGCTCGATGTGCATGCCGCCGTCGCCGGCCGCCGCGAGTTCGGATGTGGCACAGGACAATCCGGCGCCGCCGAGGTCCTGGATGCCCACCACCAGCTTCGCCGCGTACAGCTCGAGACAGCACTCGATGAGCACCTTCTCGGTGAACGGGTCGCCCACCTGCACCGCGGGCAGCTTCTTGCGGCCGGAGCCGGATTCGTCGCCGGAGAAGGTGTCCGAGGCCAGCACCGAGACGCCGCCGATGCCGTCCAGGCCGGTGCGCGCGCCGAACAGCACGATCTTGTTGCCGGTGCCGGAGGCGAAGGCCAGGTGCAGGTCCTCGACCCGCATCACGCCGGCGCACAGCGCGTTCACCAGCGGGTTGCCCTGATAGGAGGCGTCGAACACGGTCTCGCCGCCGACGTTCGGCAGGCCGAGCGAGTTGCCGTAGCCGCCGACGCCGCGCACCACGCCGTCCACCACGCGACGGGTGTCGACCGCGTCCGCCGCGCCGAAGCGCAGCTGGTCCATCACCGCGATCGGGCGCGCGCCCATCGCCATGATGTCGCGCACGATGCCGCCGACGCCGGTGGCGGCGCCCTGGTACGGCTCCACGTAGGAGGGGTGATTGTGGCTCTCCACCTTGAAGGTGACCGCCCAGCCGTCACCCACGTCGACGACGCCCGCGTTCTCGCCGATGCCGGCAAGCATGGATTCGCGCATCTCGTCGGTGGTGGTCTGGCCGAAGTAGCGCAGGTGCACCTTGGAGGACTTGTAGGAGCAGTGTTCGCTCCACATCACCGAGTACATCGCCAGCTCGGCGTCGGTCGGCCTGCGACCGAGGATCTCCTTGATGCGGGCGTACTCGTCGTCTTTGAGGCCGAGTTCTTTGTAGGGTTGCGCCACGTCGGGGTTTGCTGCGGCTGCGCTGACGGTGTCGACCTGCGGAGTCACGGAGTACCAGGGTCCTTTCGGCCGGGCAGGAGGGTCGGCAAGCCGGCGGAGCCGGCGGGGTGGGCGAGCTCAGCGAAGCGACGAGCGTTGTCACTGGGCGGCGGCGAGATGCCTACGGGTAAGTCTAGAGGCACTGGGTACCGACCATGCGCACCGGCTACTCTGGGCCCGTGAACGAAGGATCGGGGGTCGCGAATCCGGGTGCGAGATCGGTCACCTCGGATGCCGCGCCGACCGGCAGCGGCGGATCGGGGACCGCATCCGGTCACGCGTCGCCGAACCCGCAGGCCCCGCAAGTACGCTGGCTGATTGCTGCGATCGCGTTGTTCGCGGTGTCGGCGATCGTCTCGCTGCTCGCGCACTGGTGGCACGGCTACATCGACCTCCAGGTGTATCGCAACGGCGCCCGGGTCTGGCTGGACAACGGCGACCTGTACGGTCCGATGCCGCCGGTCGAAGGAATCGGACTGCCGTTCACCTATCCACCCTTGGCCGCGTTGTTCTTCGCGCCGCTGGCCCTGATGCCGCTGGTCGCCGCCGAGGTGCTGGTGGTCGTCACCAATGTAGTCAGCCTTGGCATCTCGCTGTGGCTGGTGCTGACTCGCCTGCGGCCCGAGCTGTCGCGTCCGGTCGTGCTCACGCTGGTCATCGGCGCGGTCGCGGTGGCGCAGTTCTTCGAACCCATCCGCCAGACCTTCGGCTTCGGCCAGATCAACCTGGTGCTGATGGCCGCGATCACACTGGACTGCCTGGCGCGCAAGCCTTTCTGGCCGCGCGGCATGCTGATCGGCATCGCGGTGTCGGTGAAACTGATCCCCGCCGGTTATCTGCTGTACTTCGTGCTGCGCAAGGACTGGAAAGCCGCGGGCACGCTGGTGGTCTCCGCGATCGCGGCGGTGGGTCTCGGATTCCTGCTTTTCCCCGGCGATTCCGTGGACTACTGGTTCCACACCCTCGCCGACACCGGCCGGATCGGACCTCCTTACTTCGCGGGCAACCAGTCCATCAAAGGCATGGCCTTCCGCCTCGGCATCGGCGACACGGCGGCCACGCTGGTGTGGATCACCTTGTCGGTGCTGGCTGTCGCGCTGGCCGCGGTGTGGATGCGCAGGCTGATCGAGGCGGGCGCCACCGTGGCGGCGCTGCTGATGAACGCCGCGGCGGTGCTGCTGGTCTCGCCGGTGTCGTGGTCGCATCACTGGGTGTGGATCGCGCCCGCGCTGGTCGTCGCCGCCGACCTCATGGTGCGCGGCGCGCGCAGCCCTCGGGCGAGCGGCGTGGTCACGGTCGCCGCCGTGCTGTTCCTGATCGGCCCGCACTGGCTGCTGCCGCATTCGCGCGACCGCGAGCTGGACTGGGCCTGGTGGCAGCAGATCATCGGAAGCAATTACGTGCTCGCCACTTTCGCCGTGTTCATCGTCGCGGTGTTCACCTATCGACCGGTGGTCTCGGGCGTGAGGAAGGCGGCCAGCGCGGCGGCGTAGGCCGGAACGTCGAACGCGCCCATCAGCTCACGCGCCGAATGCATCGCCAGCTGCGGCGCACCGACGTCGACGGTCGACATGCCGGTACGCGCCGCGGTCATCGGCCCGATGGTGGAGCCACAGGGCAGGTCGGCGCGATGGACGTAACGCTGCAACGGGACCGCGGCCTGCGCGCAGGCCAGCGCGAACGCGCCCGCGCCGGTGGAGTCCGTGGCATAGCGCAGATTCTGGTTGACCTTCAGCGCCGGCCCGCCGTTCACCTCGATCCGGTGCGCGGGCTCGTGCCGCTCCGGATAGTTCGGGTGCGTCGCGTGCGCCATGTCGCCGGACGCGCACACCGAACCGGCCAGTGCGGCCAGATATTCGGCGCGGCCGCCGCCGCGCGCGAGCACGATCCGCTCCAGCACCGCGGGCAGCAGATCGGACTGCGCGCCGCGGTCGGACTGGCTGCCGACCTCCTCGTGGTCGAACATGGCCAGCACCGGGACGGCCGCGCCCGGCTCCTCGATCGCGGCCAGGAACGCCTGCAAGCCCGCGAAGCAGGTGCCCTGGTTGTCCAGTCGCGGCGCGCTGACCAAGTCCTGGTCCCGCCCGATCAGCCTGCTCGGCGTCAGGTCGTGGGTCATCAGCTCCCAGCCGAGCACGTCGCCCGGATCGACCTCGGCCCAGTCGGCCACGAAATCGATGAAGGCGGCCGCCTCGTACCCCGCGCCCCACACCGCGTTGACGTGCCGCTGCGGATCCAGCGTCACACCCCTGCGGTCCTCGGACAGATGGATGGCCAGCTGCGGCACCCGCAGGATCGGCTCATCGATGCGAACCAGGCGCTCGCGCACCGTGTTTCCGTCCCGCACGCTCAGCCGCCCGGAAACACCCAACTCCCGGTCGAGCCACGAATTCAGCCACGCACCGCCGTAGGGCTCCAGCCCGACCAGCTGCCAGCCCGCCGAGGTCAGGTCGGGATGCTGCTTGACGCGCAGGTTGGGACTGTCGGTGTGCGCTCCGACCACGCGGAACCCCGTCGCGCCCGCGGTGTCCCCCGCCGCCCAGGCGACCAGCGACCCACCGCGAATCACGTAATGCCTACCCGGGCTCTCCGCAGACCAGGTCTGCGACTCGGCGAGCCGGGTGAACCCGCGCGCGTCCAATTCCGCGGCGACCGTGCGGCAGACGTGGAACGGCGACGGGGACGCATCGATGAACGCGCACAGCCCGGCGGCCGTGGCTGCGGTGGTGGAGACGGGCATGCCTGCGATCCTAGGCAAGCGGGGCGCGACCGGCGTGTCCCGGTCGCTGGGCACGCGTGGCGAATACCGGTCGAAACGGTGCGGGCTATGCCGTTATAGCCGCACCGAGATCAGCTCGAGGCGCCCGTCGATTCATCCCACAACATAAGGGCAAGAATGGTCCGGCGACCGATCACGAATCGGACGTACGCGGCATTCATCGGACGAATGTCCGGTACGCCGGAGTATTTACTCCGAGGCGAGGGAAACCAGGTCGAGCAATCGCATGAGTTCGGTATATCGGCGTGCGCCGATTCGCCCGCGCAACTCCTGCTCGGCGCGCGCCTCCTCCGCGCGCACCTCGCCGACCAAGTCGGCGCCGAGCCTGCTCAGGCCGATCAGGATCCGGCGCCGATCGTCCTGCGCGGCGAGCCGGAAGATCAGGCCGCGCTCGGCCAGATAGTCGGCATGCCTGGTGGCAGAGGATGGCGCGAGCTGCGATTTGGCCGCCAGCTCGGTCATCGTGATACCCGCGTCGGCACACAGATTCGACAGCATCGACCACTGATCCGGCGAGAGCTGCCTGGCGCACAGCGCCGCGTCCAAATGCCGTACCCAACCGCGCTCCGCGGCACGCAGCGCGCCATGCAGCGTCGAATTTCCGCTTACAATGGACGTCATTATTTCCCGCCTGCCGTGAATTCCGTTCGAACGAGAAGAAGAGTACCGAATGTCGACGCCGATCGAGAGCCCCGACGGCACGATCGAGGTCCTGAACATAGTGCCACGGCAGGGACCTGGCGGTATCGTCGCGCCGTCCTGCGATGCGGCGATATCGCTCGCGGTCGACGAAATCAACCGGGGCGCGGGAATTCTAGGGCGGGAAATTCGTACTACGAATATCGACGGGGGACGGTCGCCGCACGAGGTGGCCGCCGAGGTCTCCGC
The DNA here is from genome assembly GCF_053601535.1 of Nocardia sp. NPDC004718. Taxonomy (NCBI): domain Bacteria; kingdom Bacillati; phylum Actinomycetota; class Actinomycetes; order Mycobacteriales; family Nocardiaceae; genus Nocardia; species Nocardia sp. NPDC004718. Next base: position 16,912 of record NZ_JBSGCA010000042.1, on the reverse strand, counting down.
CCTGCTGGCCACCGGCATGGTGCACGCCATCACCGGCTGGCATACCTCCGCGGTGCGGCGGGCCGTGGCGCGAGCCGGTGCGGGCCGGGTGCCGTACCTGTACCCCACCAGCCACGAGGGACTGACCGACGAGCTACCCGGCGTGCTGATGCTCGGCGAGCACCCGGCCGGACAGACCGTGGCCGCCGTGCACTGGCTCCAACGCGAGTACGGCGTGCGGCGCTGGGCCGTCATCGGCAACGACTACATCTGGCCGCGCCGGTCCGCCAAGGCGATTCGGGACAGCCTGTCCGATCCGGCCGCGATCGTGCTGGAAAGGTATGTCCCACTGGGATACGCGGATTTCGCGGACTTCCTCGCCCACCCGGCGCTGGACTCGGCGGACGCCGTGGTGATCCTGATGGTCGGCGCCGATGTCGTCCGCTTCAACCGGCAGTACGCGGCCAGTGGCCGCGCAGCGACGCAGCTGCGGGTGAGTCCGGCCGCCGACGAGAACGTGCTGTTGGCGGCGGGAGCGGAGGCGAACCACGAATTCTTCGTGGCTTCCAGCTTCTTCCTCGACGACCGTATATCCGACGGACGCGACCGGATGGCCCGCTATCGCGCGCGGCACGGCGCGTTCGCTCCCGCGCTGACCAGCTTCAGCAACGCCACCTACGAAGCCATCCACACGCTGGGCGCGCTCGCGCGGACGGTCGGATCACTGGAGGTGCCGGAGATCCTCGACGCGCTCGACCACGGCCTGCACCTCGAAACCCCTTCCGGAATAAGGGGCTTTCGAGGCAATCAGGCGATTCAGCACGGCTACATCGCCCGCGCGAACGGCGTCGACTTGCAGATCGTCGACCGGATCAGCTGACCCGACGCCGCGGGACGATCACACTCCGACCAGCGTGTCCAGCACCGAGAGGAACAGGCCGAGCCCGTCGTCGCTGGGGCCGGTCAGCGGCTCGGTGGCGTGTTCGGGATGCGGCATCAGGCCGACGACGCGACCGTTGGCCGAGGCGATACCCGCGATACCACGCTGCGAGCCGTTGGGGTTGCCGCTCGCGTAGCGGAAGACCACGCGGCCCTCGCCTTCGAGCTGGTCCAGCACGGCCTCCGACGCCTGGTAGCGCCCCTCGCCGGATTTGAGCGGGACGAGGATCTGCGCGCCCGTCTCGAAGCGGGAGGTCCACGCGGTCGACACCGACTCCACGGTGAGCCACTCGTCGCGGCAGATGAAGTGCAGCCCCTCGTTGCGGGTCAGCGCGCCGGGCAGCAGGCCGGCCTCGCACAGCACCTGGAAGCCGTTGCAGATGCCGAGCACCGGCAGCCCGGAGCCCGCAGCCCGCACGACCTCGCCCATCACCGGGGCGAAACGGGCGATAGCGCCCGCCCGCAGGTAGTCGCCGTAGGAGAAGCCGCCGGGCACGATCACCGCGTCGACGCCCTTCAGGTCGGCGTCGGCATGCCACAGGTCGACCGCCTCGGCGCCGGCCAGACGCACCGCCCTTGCCGCGTCGATGTCGTCGAGCGTGCCGGGGAACGTGATGACCCCGATGCGCGCGGTCATGAGACGCGAACCACCTTCCACTCCTCGATCACCGTGTTGCACAACAGCGATTCGGCGATCTGCTCGAGCGCCGCGTCGTCGACGCTGTCGTCGACGTCGAGTTCGAATCGCTTGCCCTGCCGCACGTCCGAGATGCCCTCGAATCCCAGACGCGGGAGTGCGCCGGCGATGGCCTGCCCCTGCGGATCCAGGATCTCGGCCTTCGGCATCACCTCGACCACGACTCGTGCCACGCGTTGCTCCTCATGTGGTTGGGGGGTTACCTCAGCAGCGTAGTTGTGCTGGTCGCGTGCGTCATCCGCGGGGTCGGCCGAGACCGTGGCGCTGTCGTGGAGAACACACCAGGCGTGGTTAGCATGGCGGCATGCGCATAGCCCACTTCGGTCATTCCTGCCTCCTCGTCGAGCTGCGCGGCAAGAAGATCCTGTTCGATCCGGGCACCTTCTCGCACGGCTTCGAGGGCCTCACCGGCCTGGACGCGATCGCGGTCACCCATCAGCATCCCGACCACATCGACCCGAACCGGATCGAGGCGCTGGTCGACGCGAACCCCGGCGCACGGTTGCTGTCGGACCCGCAGACCGCCGAACAGCGCGGCGAACGGTGGGAGGCGGTGCACGCGGGCAACGTGCTGACCCTCGGCGATCTCCGGATCACCGGCGGCGGGGGCAGGCACGCGGTCATCCATCCGGAGATCCCCGTGATCGACAACACCGTCTTCCAGCTGGGCACCGCCGACGACCCGGCCCAGCTCGTCCACCCCGGCGACTCGCTGTGGGTGCCGCCGGTCCCGGTCGGCGTGCTCGCCGCTCCGGCCGCCGCCCCCTGGATGCGGATCAGCGAAGCCGTCGATTACCTCCGCGCGGTCGCTCCGCGTGTCGCGCTGCCCATCCACTACGGCATCATCCGGGAGGAGGCGCAGGGCATCTATTTCGGCAGGCTGTCGGAGATGGCCTCGGCCGGAACCGAATTCCGGGTGCTCGAGGCGGAGAAGGACACCGATCTGTAGCGCTACCCGGCGTAGGTGGCGAGGAATATCGCCTCGGCCAGCGCCATGTGTTCGATCTCCTTCGGATCCACGCTCTCGTTGGGCGCGTGGATCAAGGATTTCGGCTCCTCGACACCCATCAGCATGATCTCCGCGTCCGGGTAGGTGGTGGCGAAGACGTTGCACAGCGGAATCGAGCCGCCCTGCCCCTGGGTGGTCGCCGGGCGGCCGTAGGACGCGGCCAGCGCCGCTTCCATCGCGGCGCGCGCGGGTCCGCCGGTCGAGGAACGGAACGGCGCTGCGGTGCCTTCCAGCTCGACGGTCAGCCTGGCGCGCCACGGCGTGTTGGCCTCGAGATGCGCGAGCAGCGCCTGGTACGCGTCTTCCGGGTCGGCGCCAGGCGGAATACGCAGGTTGAGGCGGGCCCGCGCGGTCGCGGGGATCGCGGCGGCCGATCCGACCACCGGCGGCGCGTCGATGCCGAGCACGGTCAGCGCCGGTCGCGCCCAGAGCATGTCGGCGACGGTGCCGTCACCGATGAGTTCGACGTCGCGCAGGACGCGCGCGTCGGCGTGGAACTGCTCGCTCGGATACTGGACGCCCGGCCAGACCTGATCGTTCGGCAACCCGTCGATGGTGGTGTTGCCCCGCTCGTCGCGCAGCGAGGCCAGCAAGCGGATCAGCGCGGCCAGCGCGTCCGGGGCGGGGCCGCCGAACGTGCCGGAATGCAAAGGGCTGGCGAGCGTTTCGACCGTGACCACCACGTTCACGCCGCCGCGCAAAGTCTGGGTCAGGGTCGGCACACCGGCGGCGAAGTTGCCGCAGTCGCCGACCACGATCGCGTCCGCGCGCAGCAGTTCCGGATTGGCCTCGACGAAGCGCTCCAGTCCTCCGGTGCTCTGCTCCTCGGAACCTTCGGCGACGACGGTCACCCCCAGCGGCAGATCCGGGCCGAGCGCGCGCAACGCCGTCAGGTGCATGACGATGTTGCCCTTGCAGTCGGCGCTGCCGCGTCCGTACCAGCGCCCATCGCGCTCGGTCAGTTCCCACGGCGGGGTGCGCCACGCCGCCTCGTCCATCGGCGGCTGAACGTCGTAGTGACAGTAGAGCAACACCGTGGGCGCGCCGTCGGGGGCGGGCCGGGACGCGACGACCGCCTTGGTGCCGTCCGGCGTTTCGTGTAAGCCCACCGTGGTCAGTCCGGCGGCGACGAACGCGTCGGCCACCCACTGCGCCGCCATGTCGCACTCCTCGATCGGATACTGCCGTGGATCGGCCACCGATTGAAACGAAACAAGCTGCGCCAAATCGGTTTTCGCCCGGTCCATCAATCCGGCCACGGCACCGCGCAATTCCGCCACCCGCACATCCTCCGCCATTCCCCCACCCTATCCCCCGTTCCTCGGGCGGAGTTCGCACCGCCGGCCGGGTGTTCGGACGGTCCGCGCGCGGAAGCGGGAAGTGCGCCCGATGGTGGAAAGGGTGTGCCAAGCTGAGCTTCGAGGGCGTTGGCTAACTGTCGGCATCCTCGGCAGGCACACCCGCACACCGTCGAATCGGGAGGCCGTTCTCATGTCCGAAGCAGCCGATGACCTGTTCGCCCTTCCGGGGCTCAGCCGGTCCGCGCCGCGGTCCGGATTCCCCGCGCACGAAATGTTTCCTCAGGTCGCCTACGAGATCGTGCACGACGAACTGATGCTCGACGGCGTCTCCAGGATGAACCTGGCCACGTTCTGCACCACCTGGGTGGACGACCAGGCGCGCAGGCTGATGTCCGAATGCCTGGACAAGAACATCGTCGACAAGGACGAGTATCCGCAGACCGCCGAGCTGGAGCGCCGAGCCGTCCGGATGGTCGCCGATCTGTGGCACGCGCCGGATCCGGCCGTCACGCACGGCACCTCGACCACCGGATCCAGCGAGGCGGCCATGCTCGGCGGCTTGGCGGCGAAATTCCGCTGGCGCAAGCGCGGCGGCGCCGGGACGCCCAACTTCGTCTGTGGACCGGTCCAGGTGTGCTGGGAGAAATTCGCGCGCTATTTCGATGTCGAGATCCGCCAGATCCCATTACGCGGCGAGCGGCTCACCATGCACCCCGACGACCTCGCCCAGTACTGCGACGCGAACACCATGATGGTCGTGCCCACCTTCGGGCAGACCTATACCGGCCTGTTCGAGGATGTGGCCGGGATCAGCGCGGCGCTCGACGCCTTGCAGCGGGAGAAGGGCCTGGACATCCCTATTCATGTCGACGCGGCCAGTGGCGGCTTCCTCGCCCCGTTCGCCGCACCGGATCTGGCTTGGGATTTCCGGTTGCCCAGGGTGAAGTCGATCAACGCTTCCGGCCACAAGACCGGGTTGGCCCCACTCGGCGTGGGCTGGGCGATCTGGCGCGAAGCCGGCGACCTGCCGGAGGAGTTGATCTTCGACGTCGACTACCTCGGCGGCAGCATGGCCACCTTCAACCTGAACTTCTCCCGGCCCGGCGGGCAGGCGATCACGCAGTACTACCAGTTCATCCGGCTGGGGCGCACCGGCTACGCGCGAGTGCAGTCCGCGATCTACCGCGCGGCGCAGCACTTGGCCGCCGGAGTGCGCGCGCTCGGGGTCTTCGAACTGATCCACGACGGCGACCCGCAGCGCGGCATCACGGCGGTGTGCTGGCGCCTGACCGGCGATCCAGGCTTCAACCTCTACGACCTGTCCGACCGGCTGCGCTCCCGAGGCTGGCTGATCGCCGCCTATCCGCTGCCCGCCGACCGGAACGACGAGACGGTGATGCGGGCGGTGCTGCGCCACGGCTTCACCATCGACATGGCCGACCTGCTGCTCGCGGACCTCGACCGCTGCATGCGGCAGCTACGGCAGCGGCCGTTCTCGACCTCGCTCACGCGCGCCGAGGCGGGCGGCTTCACACACAACGCGGCGCCCGCCGTGGCGAAGCCGTCGATCGCCGCGTCCTGAGCAATGACAGCGCCGCCGCCCGGCTACGCCATTCGCGGGCGGCGGCGCCGATCGGTCGCGCGAAGGCGGTCCCGACCGGCCGCGGGCGATGGAGCCGACCCACCGTCACCCGCGGCGTCAGTCATGCGGCCCGAGCCGCCGCAAAGGGCTCCCACCGGTAGGTGGCGCCCGCCGCCCCGTGGAACAGCGCGAGGTCGACGGCGTCGAGCACGGCTTGGCGCGGGCCGGACCGCCCCAGCTGGGCGGCGGACACGGCCAGCCGCAGCACCCCGCCGCGACGGGCGGTGCGCGCGGCGCCCATGACCAGGGCGCGGCACCACCACGGTTCCGCGCGGAAACCCTCGCCGATGCCGTACACCCTGGCCTTCTGCGCCGTGTTGCGCTCCAGGTCGACGATCGACGTGAGGCCGAGCGCCAGCCGGAAACCGGCTCCCGGCAGCGCCTCCAGCGCCCCCGTCGAGGCATCCCAGCGAGGAGCGGCGAACAGCCGGGTGCGCAGGTCGGCCTGCTCCAGCACCCGGTCCGCGGCGGTCAGCCGCAGCCGCGCCTCGTGTCCGGGCAGCGTGGCGAACTCGGCGCGCCGCCGCTTGGTGGCCGCCTGGTCATAGCCGTGCAGCACGATCGCGTCGCCGCGAGCCCGCCTGCCGCGCAGCCAGGCCTGCGTCGCGGGATCCTCCAGCAGCCGGTATTTGCCCTTCAGCCGCGGCGCGACCAGCAGCGAGAGCGGCACGCCGCGCCGATCCATCTCTTCGGCGAATTCGATCGCCGAGTCCCGGGTGGTGTCCCTGATCCCGGAAATCGACACGATCAACTCAGCGTTCATGACCCCACGGTGCCAGCCGCACGTGTCCGTGATGTGCAGCCTGTATGACCACGTGGCGAACACTCCGCCACGCCTGTGCCGAGCGGCCGCCCCGCGGTCGGCGCGCCGATGCCACCCGATGGCAGGCGTCGGCGCGCCGGTGCGCTACGCGCCGGCGAGACCGAGCGTGTCCAGAATCCAAGCGTGCTCGAAGGCCACTTCCCGCCATTTCTCGTAGCGCCCGCTGACCCCGCCGTGGCCCGCGCTCATCTCCGTCTTCAGCAACAGCGGCGCAGCACCGGTCGCGGTGGCGCGCAGCTTGGCGATCCACTTCGCGGGCTCGACGTAGAGCACGCGGGTGTCGTTCAGGCTGGTGATGGCCAGGATCGCCGGATAGTCCTTGGCCTCGACGTTCTCGTACGGCGAGTAGGACTTCATGTACGCGTAGACGTCCTCGTCGGCCAGCGGGTTGCCCCATTCGTCCCACTCGATCACGGTGAGCGGGAGCGACGGATCGAGGATGGAGGTGAGCGGATCGACGAACGGGACGTTCGCCAGGATGCCCGTGAAAAGTTCGGGAGCCAGGTTCGCCACCGCGCCGACCAGCAGGCCGCCCGCACTGCCGCCGTCGGCGATCAACCGGTCCGGGGCCGTAACCCCGGTGTCGACGAGATGCCGTGCGGCGGAGACGAAGTCGGTGAAGGTGTTCTTCTTGGTGAGCGTCTTGCCGTGCTCGTACCAGAGCCTGCCCATCTCGCCGCCGCCGCGCACGTGCGCGACCGCGAAGACCATGCCGCGATCCAGCAGCGACAATCGGGCAACCGAGAAGGACGGGTCGATGCTCGCCTCGTAGGAGCCGTAGCCGTACAGCAGCAGCGGCTTCGGCCCGTCGGCCGTCGTCTTCTTCCGCACGAGCGAGATCGGAATCCGGGTGCCGTCCTCGGCCACGGCCCAATCCCGGTGCTGCTCGTACTCGTTCGCGTCGTAGCCGCCGAGCACGGGCTGTTCCTTGCGCAACAGCAGCTCACCGGTGACCGGGACGTAGTCGAACACCTGCATCGGCGTGATGAACGAGGTCACACCGATGCGCAGGGTCGGCTGCGCCCACTCCGGGTTGGAGCCGACGCCGACCGCGAAGAGTTCCAGATCGAAGTCGAGTTCGCGGCGCTCGCCGTAACCGGAGTCGGTCAGCGGCCACACCGCGATGCGGGTGAGCGCCTCGCGCCGGTAGCTGAGCACCAGGTGGTCGCGGAACGCGTCGATGTCCTCGAGCCGCACGTCCTCGCGATGGCCGATCAGCTGGGTGAGGTTCGACGGGTCGTCCACCGGCGCCTCGGCGAGCACGAAGTTCTCCGCCTTGACGCCGTCGACCACATCGTTGTGCAGGATCAGGAAGCGGTGCTCGCCGCCGATCACCGCGTGCTCGGCGGAGTACTCGACGCCCTCGCGGCGCGGCAGCAGCACACGGAACTCGCCCTCGGGATCGTCGGACTCGAGGACCCAGCCCTCGCTGGTGATCTTGGAGCCGACCCAGATCATCAGGTATTTCTCCGAGCGGCTCGCGCCGATGCTCACCCAATAGCGCTCGTCGGGTTCGTGGAACACCTTGACGTCGGGATCGGTGGCGCCGAGCCGGTGCCGCCACACCGTATCGGGCCGCCACGACTCGTCGACGGTCTGGTAGAAGACGTGGCTACCGTCCAGCGACCAGGTCGCGCCCGGAGCGGTGCCCGCGATCTCGTCGCCGAGCAGTTCGCCGGTGCGCAGGTCCTTGAAGCGCAGCACGTACCGCTCGTCACCGACGTTGTCCACCGAGTAGGCGAGCAGCGTGCCGTCATGGCTGATCGAGAACGCGCCGAGCGAGAAGAAATCGTGTCCTTCGGCCAGTTCGTTGCTGTCGAGCAGCACCTCTTCACCCGGGACCTCGGTCTCGGCGTTCAACTGCGGCGGAGTCCACGCGTCGATGCCTTCGGCGCCCGCCGCGACCGGGCACCGGCAGTGCACGCCGTACTGCTTGCCCTCGAAGCTGCGCGAGTAGTACCAGTAGTCGCCCAGCCGGGTGGGCACCGACAGATCGGTCTCCTGCGTGCGCGCTTTGATCTCGTCGAAGATCGTCTCGCGCAGCGTGCTCAGGTGCTCGGTCTGCGCCTCGGTATAAGCGTTCTCCGCCTCCAGGTAGGCGATGACGTCGGGGTTGTCCTTGTCCCGCAGCCACTCGTACTCGTCGACGAACACGTCGCCGTGGTGCACCCGCTCGGTGGGCACCGTCTTGGCGACCGGCGGCGCCACCGCGCCGCTACCGGGTTCGGAGATCGTTCCGCTGTCGAGAGCCATGGCGTCCACCCTACTGTTCGGACGCCTCGCCGCCCGCCGCCTGGATGATGCCGTCGAGCACGTCACCCGTCCGGCGCAGATCGCGCATCGCCTGATCGATCCTGCCGCGCTCCTCGGTGAGCTTTTCCACCAGGAACGGCGTCGCCCTGGCGTTGGGCGTGCCGTCGACGTCGTGGATGCACGGCAGCAGTTCGCCGATCGTGTCGCCGATTCGCGAGGAGTTCCTTTACGGCCGCACCGCCGAGGGCTACAGCGCCTACCCGAATCGGACCGCGGCCGAATTGGTCCGCGACTGAGCAGCCAACGGCTGGGAAACCACCGGGCGAGCCGCTCGACCTCGCCGGACGCGGCGCGGCGAATTCAGTCCTTCAGCGCGCCCCGGATGGAGGCCGCCAGATAGTCCAAATCCTCCCGCCGCGGGCTGGTCGGGCGGCCGCGCAAACCGAACCCGTCGCCCGGTGTGCGAGGGATCACGTGCAAGTGGACGTGGAATACCTCTTGCCCGGCGGTAACTCCATCCGCCAGAAAGAAATTCACCCCGTCGCACCCCACCTCACTGGCCCGCAACGCCGCCGCAAGCCGCTGCCCCACCTGGAACAACTTCCCCCCGACGACCGGATCGAGCTCCGCCAGACTGCGCGCCGCCACCTTCGGCACCACCAGCAGATGCCCCGGCGTCATCGGCAGAATGTCCATGAACGCCAGAACATCGTCATCCTCGTAGACCTTGCTCGACGGCGCTCGCCCGGCAACGATATCGGCGAAAATCGTGTAGGGATTCACGACTCGCAGCCTATGCGGCGGTCTGTGTCTTCGTGCTACGCAATCCGTTCCGGTTCCCGCCCGCGCCACGAAGGATTTCCCCGCGAAAGGCGCGGTTGCGCTAGAGGATCGGGGACGGCGAGTAGCGGGCCGCGTCGGGGTACCGGTCGACGAGTTTTTGCACCTGGCCGATCACGTCGGCGACCTGGCCTTCGGCGGCGCCGACGAAGACGGACTTGTCGGACAGCGCCGCGTCGAGGGCGGGGCGGTCGAGCGGGAGGCGCGGGTCGGCGGCGAGGCGGTCAAGGAGGTCGGGTTCGCGGCCCTGCTCGCGCATGGCCAAGGCAACCGCGACGGCGTGCTCCTTGATCACTTCGTGCGCGGTCTCGCGGCCGACACCGGCCCGGACGGCTGCCATGAGGATGCGGGTGGTGGCGAGGAACGGCAGGTACCGGTCCAGTTCGCGGGCGATCACCGCCGGGTAGGCGCCGAACTCGGCCAGCACGGTGAGGAAGGTCTCCATCATCCCGTCGATGGCGAAGAACGCGTCCGGCAGCGCGACGCGGCGGACCACCGAGCAGAAGACGTCGCCCTCGTTCCACTGCGCACCGGCCAGCTCGGCCGCCATCGAGGCGTAACCGCGCAGCACCACTTGCAGACCGTTGACCCGTTCGCAGGAGCGGGTGTTCATCTTGTGCGGCATCGCCGAGCTGCCCACCTGCCCGGGCTGGAAACCCTCGGTGACCAGCTCGTGCCCGGCCATGAGCCGGATGGTGTGCGCGAACGAGGACGGGCCAGCGCCCACTTGCACCAGCGTGGACAGCACATCGTGATCCAGCGAGCGCGGGTAGACCTGGCCGACGCTGGTGAGCACGGACGCGAAACCCAGGTGCCGGGCGACCTGCTGCTCCAGCCGGGCGAGCTCGGCCGGGTCGCCGCCGAGCAGGTCGAGCATGTCCTGCGCGGTGCCCATCGGGCCCTTGATCCCGCGCAGCGGGTAGCGGTCGATCAGCTCGCGCAGCCTGGTGAGCGCGATCAGCAATTCGTCGGCCGCGGAGGCGAACCGCTTGCCGAGGGTGGTGGCCTGCGCCGCGACGTTGTGCGAGCGGCCCGCCATCACCAACGCCTGGTATTCCGCGGCGCGCTCGGCCAGTCGCGCGGCGATCGCGACGCCGTGCGCGTGCACGTGTTCGAGCGAGAGCCGGATCTGCAGCTGCTCCACGTTCTCGGTGAGGTCGCGGCTGGTCATGCCCTTGTGCACGTGCTCGTGCCCGGCCAGCGCGTTGAACTCCTCGATGCGCGCCTTCACGTCGTGCCGGGTGACCCGCTCGCGTTCGGCGATGGAGGACAGATCCACCTCGTCGAGCACCCGCTCGTAGTCGGCGATCACCCCGTCGGGCACGTCGACGCCCAGCTCCGCCTGTGCCCGCAGCACCTCCAGCCACAACCGCCGCTCGAGTACGACTTTGTGCTCCGGCGACCACAGATGCACCAGCCCGGGACTGGCGTAGCGGGTGGCGAGGACATTGGGGACGATGCTCACGTCCGGTCAGTCTAGTGCTCGGTAACGATCCACTTGCTGGGGCGTGGCACGCACGGGGCTGTCCGCGGCCGCGTAGGCCGCCGCCTCCGGGGGCGCCGACCGTGCCGGGGGCGCGACGATGTCGATCACTTCCAGCAGCGCGCCGCGAGCCATCCGCCGGGGTTCCGGGTCCATCTCGGTGAGCGCGGCGACCACGGCTCCGTCCACCACCGCGACGAGTCGGCGCAACTGTTCCGGCCGCACCATCCGATCGGATCGGCGCAGCACGTCGGCCAGCAGCTCGTCCAGCTGGGCCCGCAGCCGTAGCTGGACTTCGCGTAGCTCCGGGTGCCGCGCCGACGCGACCGATCGCTCGTAGCGGGCGATGAGCTGTCCGCGCGCGCCCTCGTCGGCCCCGTCGCTGCCCACCAGCAGGTCGAGCACCAGGTCGACGGTGGCCTCCGCGCCACGGCGGCGGTGGCTCACCTCGCCGACTCGCCTGCGCATCGCGTCCAACTCGGCGTTGCCGCTGAACTCGACCGCTCGCGCGATGAGGTCGTCCAGCGATTCGAAGTAGTAGGTGGTCGACGCCAGAGGCAGATCAGCGCGCGTCGCAACCGAACGATGCCGCACCGCCTCGAATCCGCCTTCGAGCAACAGCTCGGCAGCGGCGGCTATCAAAGCCTGGCGACGCCGTTCGCCTTTCGGGGTCGTCGCGGTGATCACCGTGCCATCGTGCCAGTCGTCATCAGTTCTTCCAGGGGAAATCAGCGAGGAAAAGCAACCATCGTTGTTTTACCGCATCCGCGCGGCCAGGGTGCCGAACTGCGAAAAGTTCTTGCCGGGCAGAGCTTTCAAACGCATAGATAGTGCCCTAGACGCAGCAGCGCCGCCTCGATGTCGGCGGTGGCTCCGGCAAACGAGAAACGTACCGTTCGGTGTCCGTTGACGGTATCGAAATCCACGCCCGGTGCGAGCGCGACGCCGGTGTGGTTCAGCACGTCGGCGCACCAGGCGCGGGAGTCGTCGGTGAGGTGGCCGATGTCGGCGTAGGCGTAGAAGGCGCCGTCGGCCGGGGCGAGGTCGGTGATGCCCAGTTTCGGCAGTCCGTCCAGCAGCAACCTGCGGTTCACCGCGTACCGGCGGACGTGCCCGTCGAGTTCCGCCTTGGCCTCCGCGCCGAACGCGTGCAACGCGGCGTACTGCGAGATAGCGGGCGGGCACACCGTCAGGTTCGAGGCCAGGCGCTGCAACGCGGGGCGCAGCCCGCTCGGCACCAGCATCCAGCCCAGCCGCCAGCCTGTCATGGAGAAGTACTTGGAGACCGAGCCGATCACCACCGCTTCCCGTGAGGTCTCCCAGGCCGACGAGGTCGCGCTGTCGGCCCCCGTGTCGTAGGTGATGCCGTGATAGATCTCGTCGGAGATCAGCAGTGTGCCGTGCTCGTCGCACCAGCGGGCCAGCGCCGCGAGCTCCGCCGGGGCGATCATGGTGCCGGTGGGGTTGGCGGGGCTGGCCACCACCAGACCGGCGGGCGGCTCCGGAAGCGCTTCGAGCATGGCGACGGTGGGCTGGAACCTGGTCTGCGCGCCGCAGTCCAGCTCCAGCACGCGGCAGCCGAGCGCGGCGAGCGTGTTGCGGTAGGCCGGATAGCCCGGACGCGCGACCACGACGGTGTCGCCGGGGTCGAACGCGGCGAGGAAGATCAGCGAGAAGGCGCCGGACGAGCCGGTCGTCACGACGACGTCGTCCGGATCGACCTGATAACCGTAGGTCTCCCGATGATGTTCGGCGATCGCTTCCCGAATCGCCAGGATGCCGAAAGTCTCGGTATAACCCAGCAATTCGGACTGAATGGCCAGTTGGGTCGCGCGCAGGACCGGCGCGGGCGCGGGCGTCGACGGCTGCCCCGCCGCGAGCACGAGCACATCACCGTGCGTCCGGGCGCGTTCCGCGGCGGCTTTCCACACATCCATCACGTAGAAAGGTGGAATGGTCGACCGGCGAGATTGTCTGGACACTCGACAGACGGTAGAGCACGCTTCACCGCGCAGTCGCGGTTATGGTCTACCCGATGCTCGATAAGTCTCGACGAGACGGACTCGACCGAGTGCGCGGAGTAGCCGGCATAGGCGTCATTCCGCGCGACTGGCGTGCGCGCCTACCGCGACGTTCCCGACCTCGACTTTTCCGGAAACTCGATCCGCGCGTGCTATGGGCGCGCCGCCGCCACCTGCGGGCCTGGTGGCGGCGCAGGCCCGAGCCCCGTGACCTGTGGCGCCGCAAACCCACCGGCGAGGAGTTGCTCGGGCTGGCGCGCAAGCACAAGGTGCTGCTCGGCGGGCTCGCGGCGACCGCGGTGTTCGCCGCGAGCGACATGTCGTTCGCCGGGACGGTCACCGATCGCACGCCCGCGCCGGACCGCGCCCAGCTCGTCGCCGTCGCGTATCCACCACAGATGCAGAACACTCCGCCCTCGGTGACCAGGTTGCTGAACGCCATCGCCAACGGTGAGCGGCTGCGCGAACAGGCGGTGGTCGCGGCCGCCGCACGCGCGACGCTCGAACGCGCGAAGGCCGAGGCCGCCGCCGCCGTCGCCGGTGAGCAGCAGCCGTGGATGACCGGAACCGCGCCGGTGCAGCCCGGGGCGATGCTGCCGGGCGGCCGGGGCTTCGTTCTACCCGCCCACGGCGTCTTCACCTCCGGCTTCGGATCGCGCTGGGGCACGTTCCACAACGGCATCGACATCGCGGGCCCGATCGGCACCCCGATCTACGCGGTCGCCGACGGCACCGTCATCGACGCGGGACCGGCGCAGGGCTTCGGCCTGTGGGTGCGAATCCGCCACGATGACGGCAGCATCACCGTCTACGGGCACATGTACGACTTCTTCGTCTCGGTCGGCGAGCGGGTGCCCGCGGGGATGCAGATCGCCCGCATGGGCAACCGAGGCGACTCGACGGGGCCGCACCTGCACTTCGAGGTGATCGTCGGCGGACAGCACGTGGACCCGCAGCAGTGGCTGGCGGTGCGCGGACTCACGTTCGGCTGAACCGCGACGCACCCGGTGGCTCGAGCGCGCCGATCCGCGGGCTCAGACCTCGATGCGGTTCTCGACGGCGGCCAAGCCGATATCCGTGCGGTAGTGGCTGCCCGGCAGTTTGATCGCGGCGATGCGGTCGTAGGCGCGGGCGCGGGCCTCGGAAAGGTCGGCGCCGACGCCGACCACGTTCAGCACCCGCCCGCCCGCGGAGAGCAGGGCGCCGTCTTCGCGCTGCGTGGTGCCCGCGTGCAGCACCGTCGCGTTCTCGTCGGAGGCGCCCTCGCCCGCGCCGGAGATCGCGTCGCCGAGACGCGGACGCCCCGGGTAGTTCTCCGCGGCGAGCACCACGGTGATCGCGGAGCCGTCGCGCCAGCGCGGCGGGGCGACCTGCGCCAGCGTGCCGGTGGCGGTGGCGTGCAGCAGCTCGCCGAGCGGGCTGTCCAGCAACGCGAGCACCGCCTGCGTCTCGGGATCACCGAAGCGGCAATTGAATTCGACCACGGCGGGCCCGGCCGCGCCGATCGCCAGCCCCGCGTAGAGCAGGCCGGAGAAGCCGCTGCCGCGCCGCACCAACTCGGCGGCAACGGGTTTCACCACGTCGTCGACGATCGCGGTGACGGTCTGCGCGGGCAGCCAGGGCAGCGGCGTGTACGCGCCCATGCCGCCGGTATTGGGGCCGGTGTCGCCGTCACCGACGCGCTTGTGGTCCTGCGCGGGCAGTAGCGGAACCACCGTCTCGCCGTCGACCAGGCAGAACAGCGAAACTTCCGGTCCGTCCAAGAACGATTCCAGCAGCACGGGGTGGCCTTGTTCGAGCAGTTCGGCCCCGTGCTCGCGCGCGGCGGAGCGGTCGGCGGTCACCACCACGCCCTTGCCCGCCGCGAGTCCGTCGTCCTTCACCACCCAGGTGGGACCGAAACGGTCGAGCGCGTCGTCCAGCTCGGCCGGGTTGTCCACCACCTCGCTGTGCGCGGTGCGCACGCCCGCGGCGGCCATCACATCCTTGGCGAACGCCTTGGAGCCTTCGATCCGGGCGGCCGCGGCCGACGGACCGAAGCACGGGATGCCCGCCACCCGCAGCGCGTCGGCGACGCCGAGCACCAGCGGGACCTCGGGGCCGATCACCACCAGGTCGGCGTCCACCTCGGTGGCCAGCGCGACCACGTCCTCGGCGGCGCACGGGTCGACCGGGCGGACCTGCGCGTGCTGGGCGATCCCGGCGTTGCCGGGGGCGGCGAAGAGCGCGGTCACCGCGGGGTCCCGGCGCAGCGCCAGGACGAGGGCATGTTCACGGGCTCCGGAACCGATGACGAGTACACGCACGGCAGACAGCCTAAACGAGCCGTTCGGCGTCTTCGCCGCTGCCGGTGCGCGCGGAGGGGATGATGAAAGGGGACAACAGATGTGGGGCGTGACACGGCCCACACCGACCACTGTCATCCTTTCCGGCACGAGCGGGGGCCTGACCACTCGTGCCGCCGGAGCATCCGAAGGAAGTGCTGAGATGGGTCTGATCGACGGACTGATGGGCAACGCCGGCCGGATCGATCCGGGACAGGCGCAACAGGAGTACGCCAAGCTCCTCGGCAACGGCGAACAGGTCTATGCCGCGTACCTGCTGGTCCGTGACGCGATGCTGTTCACGAACCGCCGCCTGATCCTCATCGACAAGCAGGGCGTCACCGGCCGCAAGGTGAGCTACCACAGCGTTCCCTATCGCGCGATCACCCACTTCTCGGTGGAGACCGCGGGCACCTTCGATCTGGACGCGGAGCTGGCCATCTGGATCTCGGGCAGCGACGAGCCGCTGCTGAAGCGGTTCAACCGGCAGGTGGACATCTACGAGGTGCAGGGCATCCTGTCGCATTTCGTCGCGGTGTAGCGCGGGGCGGTCCGGCGCCTGGGCACACGGGCCGGTCTACGCTGCGGGACATGGCTTCTGTCTTCAGCGCGATCATCGCCGGTCAGCTCCCGGGCCGTTTCGTCTGGGAGGACGACGAGTTCGTCGGTTTCCTCACCATCGCCCCGGTCACTCCCGGTCACACCCTCGTGATGCCCCGCAAGGAGATCGACCACTGGCAGGACATCGACACCGACACCCTCGCCCGGCTGACCGCTGTCGCACAGAAGATCGGCCAGGCCGTGCGCGCGGCCTGGGACGCGCCGCGCGCCGGTCTGCTGATCGCCGGTCTCGAAGTGCCACATTTGCACGTCCACGTGTTCCCGGCCTTCTCGATGGGTGACTTCGACATCTCCGGCGCCGACCCGAACCCGAGTCCGGAGTCCCTGGACGAGGCCCAGGCCAAGATCAAGCAGGCGCTGCGCGACCTCGGCCACGGCGACAACGTCCCAGGCTAGCCCGCCCCTCCGGGTATTCAGGCCGTACTGGTCGGGTGGTGCGTGATTTGCGTTCAGGTCCTGCGTTGCGTGCCACGTAGTTTTGGACGTACCCCGTGAGTTACCCATGTTCGTACGAGATCAGTTGTCGCTTCAGTTTTGGTAGGGCCGACCGCTCGTCGCGGTCGACCCTTACCTTTCTGTATCCATCGGTCAGCTCGCGACGTCCTGCAAGGGTGTGTCGACTCCGCCGACCGCGACGGTGGCCAGGGTCTGGCGCGGGGTCCAGTAGATCCGGCCGTGTTCGAAGTCCTGGTAGGTACCCGTGTCCCAGGGGATCTCGTCGGTCGTCGGCCAGCCCAGCGGGCCGGTCTGGTAGCCCGAGCGGTTCCAGCGGTCGCGGATCGCGCCGTGCACCCAGCACACACTGTCGCTCGATCGGCGCCGGTAGAGCGCTCCGCCTTGGAAGCCTTGCACCTCACCCGTCGTCTGACCGTCCGCCCCGTGCACGACGGTGCGGTCGGTGATCGGATAGCCGAGCGGGCCTGCCTCCCAACCCAATGCTTCGAACTTTCCCCACAGCGTCTCCGGGATGGCGTGCGCGC
>NZ_JBSGCA010000041.1:0-64328 GCF_053601535.1 Nocardia sp. NPDC004718 | reverse complement strand
GTGCTCGATCTGGACCAGGCCGCGGCCGAGCCCGTGGCCGACGCCATCGAAGCCACGGGCGGCCGCGCGCTGGCCATCGGAGCGGACGTGGCCGACGAAGCCGCGGTGGCGGCGGCCGTCGACCGCGTCGTCACCGAACTCGGTCCTCCGACGGTGCTGGTCAACAACGCGGGCATCCTCCGCGACAACCTGCTGTTCAAGATGACCGTCGATGAATGGGAGGCCGTCATGGGTGTGCACCTGCGCGGCGCGTTCCTGTGCAGCCGCGCGGTGCAGCGCCACATGATCGACCAGGGCTGGGGGCGCATCGTCAGCCTGTCCAGCACGTCCGCGCTCGGCAACCGGGGCCAGGCCAACTACGCCGCGGCGAAGGCCGGTATCCAGGGCTTCAGCAAGACTCTCGCACTCGAACTCGGCAAGTTCGGCGTCACCGCCAACGCCGTTGCGCCAGGATTCATCGAGACGGACATGACCGCGGCCACGGCCGAACGAATGGGCGTGTCCTTCGAGGAATTGAAGAAGGCGGTTATCGCACAGATCCCGGTCGCTCGCGCGGGGACGCCCGATGACGTCGCGCACACGGTGTCGTTCCTGGTGAGCGAGGGAGCGGGATTCGTGTCCGGCCAGGTCGTCTATGTGGCCGGCGGACCTCGGGACTAGGACGGAAGGACAGCGACCGATGAAGGTATTCCAGGGCTTGGCCGAGATGGAGAAGGCCATCGGAACTCACCTCGGATACAGCGACTGGTACACCGTGACCCAGGAGCAGATCGACCTTTTTGCCGACGCGACGGGCGATCACCAGTGGATTCACGTGGATCCGGTGAAAGCGGCGACGGGACCGTTCGGCACGACCGTCGCCCACGGATTTCTCACGCTGTCTCTCATTCCGATGCTGACCCAGCAGATCTATCGCGTCGAAGGGTTGTCGATGGGCGTCAACTACGGCGCGAACAAGGTGCGGTTCCCCGCGCCCGTTACCGTGGGGTCCCGGCTGCGCGCGGGAGTGGAGTTGCTCTCGCTCGCGCCGGCGAACCTGGGATTCCAGGCGGTCAGCCGCGTCACCGTCGACATCGACGGCGCCGCCAAGCCCGCGTGTGTCGCCGAGACGGTCGCGGTGCTGGTGCCTTGATGAGCGACCGTAACCGCGAGGATCTACCCGGCTTGGACGTGGATCGCCTGGCGGCATGGCTGGCCGATGTCGAGCCGGATCTGCTCGCCGGGCCGCTCACCGGCCGCCTGATCGCAGGCGGGAGATCCAACCTGACCTACGAGATCAGCGACGGCAGGTCGGCGTGGATCGTGCGGCGGCCCCCGCTCGGTCACGTGCTGGCAACCGCACACGACATGTCCAGGGAATACCGGGTGATGACCGCGCTGGCCGGCACCGGCGTACCCGTTCCCGCCACCTACACGCTGTGCGAGGATCCCGAGATCCTCGGCGCGCCCTTCTATCTGATGGAGCGGGTGATCGGGACGCCCTACCGCACGGCGGCCGAACTCACAGCGATCGGCGCCGACCGGACGCGAACCATCTCGGCCGGAATGGTCGACGCTCTGGCCGCTCTGCACGCCGTCGATCCCGCGGCAGCCGGACTTGCGGATTTCGGACGGCCGAGCGGATTCCTGGGGCGGCAGGTGCACCGCTGGAAGAAGCAATTGGACGCCTCCTACTCCCGGGAACTGCCGGGTGCGGACACGCTGTACGGGAGGCTCGCGGCCCACCAGCCTCCGCAGTCTCCGGATGGAATCGTCCACGGCGACTACCGGCTCGACAACATCCTGATGGACTCCGAAGACCGCGTGGTCGCCGTAATCGATTGGGAAATGGCGACTTTAGGTGATCCGCTCACCGATGTGGCGCTCCTGCTGCTGTATCACCGCCTCGGCGAGATCGGCGTCACCGGTGTCAGCGACGTGGCGCTCGCGCCCGGGTTCCTCACCGAGGCCGAACTGCTCGACCGCTATGCCGAACACAGCGGCCGCGACCTCGCGCACTTCGGTTTCTATCTGGGGCTCGCCGCCTTCAAACTCGCGGCGATCCTCGAAGGCATCCACTACCGCCATCTCCACGGGCAAACCGTGGGATCCGGCTTCGGGACCGTGGGATCCGGGGTCGAACCGCTGTTGCGCATCGGAATCGAAGCACTCGAGTAGAACAACCGATGACCGGCACAGCTCTCGACGCCTCCGGTGAGACCGTTGTGGGCGGGCACCGGTCGGCTCGGCAGCCGGGCAGATCGCCCGCGTCGCAGACGCCCGCGTCGTCGGCATGGCGGGCGGACCGGGCAATGGGCAAAGTTGAATCTGAAGTCGAATTCAAATACGGTGCGTAGGCAACCGCCAGTCAGTACGAGGAGTCGCCATGTTCGAGCTCTCGGAGCGATCTCGCCGATACCGCGAGGATCTGCTCGCCTTCATGGACGAGCACGTCTACCCCGCGGAGGCGATATACCACGCACAGATGACGGAGTCCGGTGATCCGCACTTCCATCCGCCGATTCTGGAAGAACTCAAGGCCGAGGCGCGCAAGCGCGGTCTGTGGAATCTGTTCCACCCGCACCCGGAGTGGGGCCCGGGGCTGACCAACCTGGAATACGCGCCGCTCGCGGAAATCATGGGCCGCAGCGCGCATCTGGCGCCGGAGGCAACCAACTGCAACGCGCCGGACACCGGGAACATGGAAGTGCTGACGCTGTTCGGCACGCCCGAGCACAAACAGACGTGGCTGCAGCCGCTGCTGGACGGTGAGATCGCCTCGGCGTTCGCGATGACCGAGCCGGCGGTCGCCAGCTCCGATGCCACCAACATCGAGCTGCGCATGCGGCCCGACGGCGACGAGTACGTGCTGAACGGCCGAAAGTGGTGGACCTCCAACGCCTTGCACCGGAATTGCAAGGTCCTCATCGTGATGGGCAAGACGGATCCGGATGCGCCCGTGCACCGTCAGCAGAGCATGATGGTCGTCCCGATCGACACCCCTGGCGTGACGGTCCTGCGCAACCTGCCCGTCTTCGGGTATCAGGACCGGGAAGGGCACGCCGAGGTGGTGTTCGAGAACGTCCGAGTGCCGCGCACCGCGCTGCTGGCCGGTGAGGGCGACGGGTTCATGATCAGCCAGGCTCGGCTCGGGCCGGGACGGATCCACCACTGCATGCGAGCGATCGGCATGGCCGAACGGGCGCTCGACCTGATGATCGACCGAGCGCAAGCGCGGACGACGTTCGGCGCGCCGCTGGCCGACCGCGCCAATATTCAGGATTGGATTGCCGAGTCCCGCATCGAGATCGAGATGGCGCGGTTGCTGACACTCCAGGCCGCCCATCTGATGGATACGGTCGGAAATCGCAACGCGCGCGTCCAAATCGCGGCGATCAAGGTGGCCGCGCCCCAGGTCGCGCTGAAGGTGATCGACCGGGCCATCCAGGTCCACGGCGGTGGTGGCGTCTCCGACGACTTCCCTTTGGCGAACATGTACGCGCATTTGCGCACTTTGCGTCTGGCGGACGGGCCGGACGAGGTGCACAAGCGCACGATCGCCCAGATGGAGTTGCGCCGCCGCGACCCTTCATGGGGCAAGCGACCGTAGCCGGAAAGAACGAAGCGGCACAACCCACTCAAAGAGGAGGAACGTATGGCCGAGCCCTGTGTGGTGGTGGCGACCATGATCGCGAAGCCGGGCCAGGAAGAGCTGGTGGAGCGGACGTTGCGGACGGCCGCGCCCGCGGTGCACTCCGAGCCGGGCTGCCTGCTCTACGCACTGCATCGACGGATCGGCGAACCCGGTCGATTCGTGATGATCGAGAAATGGGCGTCGAAAGAGGCGCTGCGCGCCCACGGCCAGAGTGCGGTGTTGCGTGAGGTCAACGCGGCCTTGAGCGACGCGCTCAGCGGTCCGGCCGAGGTGCTGGTCTTCGACGCGCTGCCCGCGGGCGATCCCGAACTGGGAGCGCTCTGACGCACGAACGACTGCCCGACACGCTGTTCACCGGAGCGAATATCGGAAAGCTCGTGCTAACGCTCTGAATTGGACGCGTCCGGGCTCGCGTTCTCGGCCAGAACGACGTCGGTGGATTCCTTGGTGCTCGGGCTCATTCGCGGTGCCCTTCGTTGTTCTCGCTGAACAGGTGCTTGCCGGCGTAGATCGGCGGAACACCGAGCTCACGACGGGCCGAGAGCGGCCCACAGCCGCTCAATGGTGTCCGCCGCGTCGCGGTGCAGGACGCCGGTGAGCCCCGCGCGTTCGGCCGCGACGATGTTCTGTGGCAGGTCGTCCACCATTACGGTGGCTCCCGGCTCGACATTCAAACGGGCGCAGGCGATGTCATACGCGCGCCGCGATGGCTTGCGTACACCGATCTCACCGGAGATGGTGACGGCGTCGAACATCGAAGCGAGGTCGAATCCGGCGTAGCAGTCGTCGCCGAGTGAATTCGACAGCAGCCCCACACGGAATCCCGCATTCCTGACTTCGGTCACCAGCTCGATCATGGCGCTGTCGGCCCGCAGGCCAGACTGAATGCGGTGAACGAGCCCGGCTCCGTCCACCTCGACCCCGTACGCCCGCAGCCGCACCGCGAAGCCCTGTTCGAACTCTCGCTCGCCCATGCGTCCCTCCTCGTGGGCGACCAGCAGTGCCCGGGCCTTCACGTCATCGCTGAACAGGCGAAGCGGTAGGCGGGGGATCGCAGCCGATCGACTCGCCGAATTCTCGGAACGCCTCGAAGACGCTGGACGTCAGGACACCCCCGAAGTCGAACAGCACGGCGGTCGCCCGGGCGCGGTGCTCGGCGGGTACGGAGGTGGGACCGGTCATGGGAGTTCCCTAAGTTTGTAGTGTCTGGGGTTGGTGCCCTGGATGCCCAGGGTGGTGGGGTGTAGCTGATGGGTTTTTGCCTCTGGTGAGGCTTGGAAGGACTGGCTGCCCCACTGCTTTGGACGCTCCGGCTGCTGATTGAGAGCTGATGCGGATCGTCGCTGTTTAGGGATCTGACGGCGGGGCTGTCCTCGGGCCGAGACTGTGACGGCAGGAGTCGGTAGGTGAGTGATCGCCCGGAGCTGTGGGTGGGCATCGATGTCGGCAAACAGACGCATCACGCGTGTGCGATCGACTCGGAGGGGAAGGTGGTGTTCCGGCAGAAGCTTGCCAACGATCAGCGCGCTATCGAGCGGCTGATCGAGCGGGCCGGGCAGGCCGCCGCAAGGGTGCGGTGGGCCATCGATCTGACCAGCCCTATGGCGTTGATGCTGATCACGGTCCTGCTGGCGGCCGATCAGACGGTGACGTATGTGCCCGGCCGGGTGGTCCACCTTCACATACAGCAGACGACGCGCGTACATCCAGTCCATGACGAAGATTACGGGGATGAGTTGGAGGGCAATGATCGCGCCGACCCCGGCCGCTGTACCCAGGAACATTGCAGGGGACCTCGGTGCTCGCCCGCCTTCGTGGACGATGACGGCTGCGGCAGACAGCGTGAAGAAGGCTGGTGACACGGGCCATCCGATCCATACGATCAGTCGGCGCTTTCCTGTGTAGCGGATGGCGCTGTGGGCCGCTGTCAATTGATCTTCTCGATCATTCCCCCCCCCGCAAAGCTTTCGGGCAGCGATCCTCTTGGACGGTCGGCGGTGCAAACCCTTCGGGCGACGCCGCGTCGTTGTACACCGCGCTGGTCAGACCCGTGGCGGTCAGGTTGGCGCCTCGTTTCCGGCGGTGTGCTGCATCGGCGAGTCTCGGTTCGACTGCCGGCTGATATAGGGTCGGCTGGATCGTTGCCGGTCCGTCTGGCTGCATCGAATATGGCCCCGAGGGTCGATTGTGGTGGCGATTGGTCCGGCTAGTTCGACACGTGCAGTGTCGTCGCGGCTGTGTCATGCCTGCGCGGCGGTAGTGCGCGGTGCGGGCGTGCACGAGTGTGGATTCCCGCGGGGATCGGGTGTAGTCGATCTTCGTCAGCGTCATGCTCACATTGCGCAGATTGTCAGCGGTGCAGGCGATCCTGCGATCCTAGGCACACTACGAGGACCGCGCTGGCGTGGAAGCGACTGTGGCTCTGGGCACTCGGAAGGACGATAAACCAGCAAACTACCTGAAACGCCCACTCTCGCAACGGATGTTGCCGTAAATTGGTCCGTAGCGAGCGGTCGTGATCGTATACCGGAAGGGGAACCCACCCCTCTGCTCGAGGGTACTTTTCGCCCGCACACTCGCCGCGTCGATCACCGCTCGCGACCAGTCGATCAAGCCCGCGCCACCCAGCTCATCCAGGACAGCGTTGTGCAGACGCCGCCACAGCCCGGCCTCGGTCCACACACTGAATCGGCGATGCGCCGTCGGTACGGTGACCCCGAACGAGGGCGGCAGCATCCGCCACGCACAACCGCTGGCCGGCACGAACACCACCGCAGTGAACACCGCACGCTCATCAACCGGGGCGGTGCCACCACCCTGCGGACGCGCAGTGAACTGCGGAAGCAACGGCTCCACCAACGCCCACAACTCGTCCGGGACGAGACGCTTCGACAACTCATCGACCACGAGTCGAACATCATGCGACACAGCCGATCCCGGCACAACGTGAACGAATCACAACCACGTAGGACACGGTCTTAGGGCAGGCTATTGACAGCGCACTTGCGGTGAGGCAACCTTGGACTACGCAGTATTTCCGTCTTGTTCGATCTTTCTCGAGCTCATCCAGTCATCGAGTGAATCACTGCCCGGACACCGGATCGTATATCTCGTAGGGGGCCAGCGTGAGTGCGAATACAGCTGATGCAGAGCGAACAAAATTCCCAGTGGTGGAGAACGATCTAGACAGTCTCGAGTATTCGCTTGTCGAAAGTCCCGACGATGTATTCGACGACAGTTTCGAGCCGGCAATCTGCGACATGGCGGACCTCGACGGCGATGCGGCGGCGCAGTCCCGCTTCATCGATCGCCTCGGCGCGGCCATGGAGGACGTCGGACTCGCCATCTTGATCAACCATGGAGCGGAAACGGTTCTGCCTACGGCCGCTGACGCAGCACTGCAGATGTTGACAACGATACCTCTCGAACAGAAGATGAGGCACATCGCGACGGACTGCACGTTCGGCGAGCCGCTGCTAATGGGGTACATCCCGCTCCAGGAAAGTACCCCTTCGCTGCCGAATTCGGTAGAAGCGTGGGAACTCGACAAAGCGGCTTTCCGTATCCCGGGAGAAGACGCGGAAAAGGCTCTCACCTTCTGGCCGGATGAGCGATTCGAAGTAGCGCTGCGACCCTATTGGCAGGCGTGTGAACGGATGGTGCTCCCTCTCGTGCACGCGATGTTCCAATATCTGGGCGTCGAGCCTTCGTTGTACGACGACGAACTGTCCCCGCCGAACAGCGTGCTCAGGTTCAACCACTACCCGCCGATCGATGACACCGTGGCGGAGTCCGGGAAGACGGGCCGTGTCATCGCCCACGAGGACTACGGTTTGATCACTCTGCTGCCGGCCACCCCGGTGGAGGGGCTGCAGCTCTACCACCCGCGACACAAGACATGGAGCTGGGTCGACGCACCGGCCGGGTCTTTCGTCTTGAACAGCGGCGACTGGCTGAAAATGATCAGCAACGACCACTTCCATTCCTGTACCCATCGAGTCAGCGTGCCTCGGGACCGCGCCCAGCGGGCCGTGCCCCGCCTCACCATTCCGTATGTCGTACATCCACATGAAACGTCGATCGTGGAAGTGTTACCGGGCTTCGATGCGAAATATCAGCCGATCAGTGGCCGGGATTTCATGACGCGGCTGGCCGCGAGGTATATGGGTCGCTGAGGTCTACCTGTGCGTCGGATCGGTGCACAGATGAACCGGCGGTTCGTTCTCGTCGAAATTCTCGCAGGGGTTGTTTCGACTGTCTTGTCCACTCGATATTGCGCGCAAGAGTAGTCGTCCGTCGACGGCTTGGATTCATTCAGAGGTGAAAACGTGGGTACCAGCAACTCCAATATGGCGCTCGGCAAGTTCGGAGTGGTGGACAAGGACCCCGATTACTCGCTCGAGGAAAGCCACGACGACGTGTTCGACGACAGTTTCGCGCCGCCGGTCTGCGATATGTCCGACCTGAGGCGCGACTCGGCGGCACAGGAACGCTTCGTCGATATGCTCGGTCGCGCCATGGAGGACACCGGGCTCGCGATTTTGATCAACCACGGCATCGATATCGACTTGCTGCAGGCCACCGATACCTCCGCGCTGGAACTGTTCACTTCGGTTCCCGAGGAACAGAAGCTGAAATTCGCCGCCACCGACTACGTGTACGGCGGAGCGTTCCGCCGCGGGTACTTCGCGGTCCAGCAGTGGACACCGACACGGCCGAATGCCGTGGAAGCGTGGGAGTTCTTTCGCGATTCCTTCCGTCTGCCCGGCGAGGATCACGACAAGGCGCTGACCTTCTGGCCCGATGAGAAATTCGAAACCGCGCTGCGGCCGTATTGGCAGGCGTGCGAGGAATTGACGCTGCCGCTCGTGCGAGCCCTCCTCCGGTATCTGAACGTCGATCCGTCGATCTACGACGAGGAACTTTCACCGCCGAACGGTGTGCTGAGGATCAACCACTACCCGGCCCTCGAGGGCTCAGCAAGTGTTCCTGCGAACACGGGGCGCTTCATGACCCACGAGGACTACGGCCTGATCACCTTGCTGCCGGCCAATCCGATCGAAGGGCTGCAGGTTTTTCACCCGGAGCGCAAGACCTGGAGCAGGGTCACCGCGCCCCGTGGGTCCATGATCTTGAACAGCGGTGACTGGCTTCAGATGGTCAGCAACGATCGCTTCCGTTCGTGTTCGCATCGCGTGTGTGCGCCTCGGGACCCCGGACATCGGGCGGTATCCCGGATCTCCGCTCCTTACCTCGTTCTTCCCCGGGAAACCTCGGTTCTCGAGGTATGGCCCGGAGGCACCCCGAAGTACAGCCCGATCGGCGCCAAGGACTTCATGGCGAAGCTGGCCGGCAAATATGTGGACTACGACCACTAAGTGCATCGCGAGCGAGCTTCTTCCTGATATTCGGTTCGAACTTGTGCCTGAGCGTGATGAATGAAGGGTGCCATGATTGACCACAGAGACTCCGGGCCGGGTGGATCGATTGCGATCGTAGGCATGGACTGTCGTTTCCCAGGCGCCGATGATCCGGATGGCTATTGGAAGGTTCTTTCCGAAGGGCGACATGTCTCCTCCGGCCTCCCGACGGAACGTGGATGGGATCTCCGTCGCGTGTACAACGAGGACCCGGCCGTCGAAGGGTCGACGTACATCCAGCGGGGTGGCTTCCTACGGAACATCGGCGACTTCGATGCGAGCCTGTTCGGGATAGGGCCGCGTGAGGCCACCACGATGGATCCGCAACAACGGATGCTGCTGGAAAGCTCTTGGCTCGCGCTGGAACGTGCCCGCCTGAGCCCGCGGTCGCTGAGCAATGTCCGCACCGGCGTCTATGTCGGGGCGACCGACAGCTATTACGGCTTGGCGGGTTCCAGAATCCCGGGCCTGGAAAGGCATCTGCTGATGGGCACGATGCTGAGTGCGACCTCCGGAAGGATCGCCTATTCCCTCGGCCTCAACGGCCCTGCCATCACAGTGGATACCGCCTGCTCATCAGCTCTTGTGGCCGTGCACTTGGCGATTCGAGCACTCCGCTCCGGTGAGTGTGATGTCACGATCGTCGGCAGCGCTACCGCGATCTCCGATCCGTCGATGCTGGCCCGGTATTCGCGGCACCGGGTCCTGTCCGTGGATGGCTACTCCCGCGGATTCTCCGCGGACGGCAACGGTTTCGTTCCAGCAGAGGGCGTCGCATCGTTGATCTTGATGCCGTTGGAGCGGGCCCAACGTCTGGGGAAGCCGGTGCTGGCGGTGATCCGCGGCAGTGCGGTCAACGAGGACGGAGCCAGCGCCACCCTGCAAGCGCCGAACGGGCGTGCCCAGCAGGCCGTGATCGCCGCCGCGCTCGACGACGCCGGCTTGCTGCCCCAGCACATCGGAGCGATCGAAGCGCACGGCCCCGGAACGCCGCTCGGTGACGCGACCGAGGCCGCGACTCTGCGGACCAGTTATGCGCGACACCACTGCGCGGACGATCCCTTGTGGGTGGGTTCGGCCAAATCGAACATCGGCCACACGCTGGCCGCGGCCGGTCTCGCGGGCCTTATCAAAATGGTGCTGGCGCTGCGACACGAGCGATTGCCCGCCACGCTGCATGTGGAGAACCCCATCGCGGGTGTGGACTGGTCGGCAGGGGGGATGCGGCTGCTGCGTCGGTCTCGTCCCTGGCCGCGCACGACCGAACCGCGTCGCGCGGGCGTCCTGTCGTACGGGATCACCGGTACCAACGCCCACGTGATCCTCGAAGAAGCTCCCGAACCCTGCGCTGACCGGCACCAGACCCCGCGTCGACGCGAAACGTTCCCGTTGCGGCAGCAACTACCGATGTTGCCGCTGTACGCCGCGTCGCCGTCCGCGCTCGTCGCGCAGGCCACCGCGCTGGCCGCGCACATGCGGAACCACGGGGACCTCTCCGAGGTGGATCTCAGCTGGTCGCTGGGCACCACACGCAGCGCTCTGACGCACCGAGCCGTTGTCACTGGAGGAGGCAAAGAGGAACTGGTGGCGCGGCTGGACGCCTTCGCCGCGGGGGCGGTACCGGCCCCGCTCGGCGTCGCCGTGGGGAAGACGAGGCACGGACCGGGTCCCGTTTTCGTCTTTCCCGGTCAAGGGTCGCAATGGGACGGGATGGGAGCCCGGCTGCTCACCGACTCACCCGTTTTCGCTCGATCGATGGCACGCTGCGCCGAGGCTCTGCGACCCTACGCGAACTTCGACGTCATGGCGGTGTTGCGCGGCGACCGGCCCGCACCGGTCCAGCGGGCCGAGGTGATCCAGCCGCTGCTGTTCGCGATGTATGTGTCGCTGGCCGAATTGTGGCAGAGCCTCGGAATCACTCCCGCCGCCGTCATCGGGCACAGCCAAGGCGAGATCGCCGCGGCTCATATAGCCGGAGCCCTCACACTCGACGAGGCCGCCCGTGTGGTGGCGTTGCGCAGCGCGGCGCTACGGGCGCTCGACAGACGAGGAGCCATGGCGTCTCTGGCGATGCCCGCCGAGCGCGCACAGGAATTGCTGGTTGGGTGGAACGACCGGCTCGAGGTGGCGGTGGTCAACGGTCCGTCGGCCACGGTGGTCGCCGGTGATGCCGAAGCGATGACCGACTTTCTGCGGCAGTGCGAACAAGCCGGTGTCGAAAGTCGACTGCTGCCTGTAGATTACGCCTCCCATAGCGAGCATATGGAGACGCTGCGCGATCGTATCCACGCCGACCTCGCGGGCATCACCTCCCGCGCGGCCCCGCTGCCCATCATCTCCTCGACCACCGGTGAGATCCTCGATCCGACCGGCTTGGACGCTTCGTACTGGTTCGAGAACCTGCGCAGGACCGTTCATTTCGACGAGGCGATACGTCGTGCGCTGACCGCGGGATATCGGCAATTCGTCGAGGTATCGCCGCATCCGGTACTGACCGGCGCCATCATCGAGATCGCCGCCGCGGTCGACATCGACGCCGGGGTCACCGGCACACTGCAGCGCGAGCGAGGCGGAGGTGCGGACTTTCTCGCCGCCGTCGCCGATGCGCACGCGCAGGGCGCCGATGTGGATTGGGAGGCGCTGTATCCCGGCGCCCACGAGGTCGACCTGCCCACGTATGCGCTCCAACGTCGGTTCTACTGGCTACCCACGACCAGTGCCGCACGGAATATGCGCGAGGGATCGTTCGACATCGCCGACCACCCGTTGATCACCGCCACCACCGACCTTCCCGACGGCAGCGTGCTGTGTGTCGGCCACCTCGATGTGAAAGAACACCCGTGGCTGGCCGACCACAAGGTGTTCGACCGGGTCATCGTGCCGGCCACCGTGACGGTCGAAATTCTCGCCTGGTGCGCTTCGCGGGCGGGGGGAAGCGGAGTGCGGGATCTGGTCCTGAGCTCTCCTTTGCTGCTGTCCGATACAGCAGTCGACATCCAGGTGATGTGCGGCCCGGTGGAAAAGGACGGTGGCCGACGGGTAACCCTGCACTCCCGCGATCGCGGGGACAAAGGGCCATGGCGCTGCCATGGCGAGGCGACGACAACCATCGACACGGACACCGCGGAACCCGGCGCCGATGCCGAAGACGCTGCGCCGGAACAGGTGTGGCCTCCGCAGGGCAGTCGCCGCATATCCGTGGACGGATGCTATGGCTCGCTCCGAGACAGGGGTTACGACTACGGCGTCGCCTTCCAGAACCTCACGGCCGCCTGGCGCAAAGACGCCACGCTGTACGTCGAAGTCCATCCGATGCGGCAACAGCGCGTACCCACCGAGGATTTCGCTGTTCATCCCGCTCTGGTCGACTCGATCCTGCACGCGCTGCTGGTGAGCGGTTCCGAGCAGGGCACCGTATTGCCGTACTCCATCGGCTCCGCGCGGATACTGCCGCGGCGGGCCAACGGTCTGCGCGCCACGATCAGCCCAGCCGGACAGTACTGCTACCACCTTCGGGTCACCGATCTCGGGGGAAACTCTGTCGCGGACTTCCGCGATCTGCTCCTGCGTCCGGTGACGAAACGCGGTCTGCGCGGCATGCTCGCCACCGGAGCTTCCCACGCGCACCGGTTTCACTGGCGTCCAGTGGATTTGGGCACCGACAGCGACGGAGATACCGCACGTTGGGCGGTTGTCGGTGCACACCGTGACCTGCCAGGAGCGGATGTTCACCCTGATGCCCGCTCGTTGTCGCTCGCGCTGCAGAACGGGCGATGCGTACCGGAGGTCGTCCTGCTCGATCTCCGTTCCTCGACTCGGGTGAACGAGCTGCCAGGGGAGACCGCACTGCGTGAACACCTTTCACGGGTAGTGGTCGATGCGCAGACGCTGCTGTCCGAAGATCTGCTCCACAAGACGCTGATTGTCTGCATCACTCGCCGCGCCTACAGCGCGAGTTTCGCGGAATGCGTGTCGGACGCGATCGGAGCAGCGTGCGCGGGAATGATGCGCTCGGTCCTGAGCGAGAATCCGGGCCGTCTGCAGTTGCTCGATCTCGACACCGGCCCGATCGATCACCAGTTGCTGATCGGTGCGATCGCCACCGACCATCCGCAGCTCGCTCTGCGCGGCGGGAAGGCATTCGTCCCGCGGCTCGCTCCCGCGGTCGACGGCCTGCTCCGGCCCCATGCCATCGAGCAACCCTGGCGGCTCGTGCCGGGTCGGGACAAGACCTTGGACAGTGTCACGACCGCACCGGCGCCCGACCTCATGGTGCCGCTCGAGCCGGGCCAAGTGCGGATCCGCGTGCTGGCCACCGGCGTGAACTTCCGTGATCCTCTCGTCGCGCTCGGCATGCTCGCGGAAACCGCGCTCGGTTTCGAAGTGGCCGGTGTGGTCGTGGAGGTGGGCGAGCAGGTCGGCGACCTGGAACTCGGCACCCGCGTCGCCGCGGTCGTATTGCATGCGGGCTCGCGGCCCGGGGCCTACGGCCCCGTCGCCGTCGTCGACCGACGTGCTCTCCTCACCGTGCCGGGGCACTGGAGCGATGCCCAGGCCGCCGGGGCGCCCATCGCCTTCCTCACGGCCTACCACGCGCTCGTCGAGCTCGCCGAGGTCAAGCCGGGCATGCGAGTTCTGATCCACTCGGCGGCGGGGGGAGTCGGCATGGCCGCGGTCCAGATCGCCGCCATGCTCGGGGCGGAGATCTACGTGACCGCAAGCCATTCCAAGCAGGGGATCGTCGAGGCGATGGGCATCTCGCGAGAACGCATCGCCGACTCGCGCACCCTCGGGTTCGAGCGTCAGTTCAACGAGATCACCGGCGCCACCGGTGTCGATGTCGTCCTCGGCAGCCTGGCCGGCGAGGCGGTGGATGCTTCGCTACGGCTGCTGCGACCCGGCGGGATCTACCTGGAGATGGGGAGGACCGACCTCAGAGATCCTGCCACCGCCACCATGGGGTATCCCGAAATCACCTACGACTCCATCAATATAGCGGATCTTCCGATGGATCGTGTGGAGGTCGTCCTCGGTCATCTCCACTCGCTGTTCGCCGACGGCGTGCTGCGCCCGCTGCCCGTCCAAAGCTGGAACATCGGTCACGCGCGGGAAGTGCTGCGACACCTCAGTCAGGGGCACGGCACGGGCAAGCTCGTCCTGACTCAGCCCGCCGCGCTCGAACCCGAAGAGACCGTGCTGATCACGGGCGGTACGGGAAGTCTGGGTCGATTGCTCGCCCGCCATCTCGTCACCGCGCACGGTTGTCGCCATCTCGTCCTGCTCAGCCGCCAGGGCGACCAGGCGGCCGAGGCCAGGAAGCTGGCAGCTGAACTTCGTGACATGGGGGCGGAGATCATCCTGGTGGCCTGCGATGTTTCGGATCGCGCCGCCCTGTCGTCAGTGCTCGGAAGTATCCCGCCCCGCCATCCTCTCGGCGCGGTTGTTCATGCCGCGGGGATCTTGGACGATTGTGTGTTCACCGATCTGACTCTCGATCGGCTCCAGGGAGTTCTGTCATCCAAGGCGATCGCCGCTCTATACCTCCATGAGCTCACCGCGGACATGCACCTGCGCGCTTTCGTGATGTACTCCTCTATCGCCAATGTGGTCGGCACGGCCGGACAAGCGAACTACGCGGCGGCGAACGCCTTCCTCGATGCGCTGTCGTACCACCGGCACAGCATCGGTCTGCCTGTTACCTCCATCGCGTGGGGACTGTGGCAGCAATCCAGCGCACTCACCTCCCACCTCGACGACATCGACCGCGCACGTCTGGCCCGGCAGGGTCTCGCCCCGCTCGACACCGCCAGCGCCCTGGCCATTTTCGACATGGCCTTGGAACAGAACGAGCCGCTGCTCGTCGCGACGGCGTTGTCGCGCGTCGACCCGAGCGCGCCGTTGGCGGCGGTCCTGTCCGAACTGCCTCGGCCACGCACGCCCGCACCTGCCGGTGACGGGTCCGGCTCCGCCGCGCAAGATGTCGCACGACCGGAGATCATCGGGCTGCCGCGCGGCGAACGAGTCAAAGCGCTGACAGCTTTGATTCGTACCCACGCCGCTCTCGTGCTCGGCCACCATGATCCCGACGCCCTCGCGGCGGACCGGACCTTCCGAGACGCCGGGTTCGACTCGCTGTCCAATGTGGAGCTACGCACTCGCCTCAGCGCCGCTACCGGCGTCCGGCTCACGGTCGCGGGCATCCTGGACCACCCGACCCCGACCCGACTCGCCGTCTACCTCGACGAGGTTCTCGACCACGACGGCGGCTCGCGGCCCCTCGACCACCCGTAGGCGGAGAAACGCTTCCGAAAGAAGACAAATGTCAACCAGTGAACATATTCCGCGCGTGTCCGCTCGAACCGTTGGCGGAAACGATATCGAGGTTCGAAACCTCCGGCTGTCCGACCTGGACCAAGTGGTGGAGATGGAGCGTGCCAAGTGGGATCGTGAACAGGCCGCGACGGCGGAGGAATTGTTCGAAAGAATCGATCGCCTACCCGAACATGCCGCGGGAGCGTTCGCGCCGGACGGGGAGAGACTTCTCGCGTCCATGTTCGCTCGACCCGTCACGAGGGAGACGATTCGCGATGCGGAGAACTGGCGGGCATGTGCCTACGCCCCACTGCCCCCACTCGGGAGTACCGATTGCGTCTTCGGCGTGAGTCTGACCAGTATCAGCGCCGGCGCGGCCGAAGCGCTGTTTCGCTCCTTCTTGCCGCAGTTGGCGGTAATGGGTTATCACCACCTGTACGGCGGGTCGACCGTCCCTGGTTTACACGAATGGATCAAGGCCAATCCGGAGGGTTCACCCATCTCGTATGTGCGTACCAGGAACGACGACGGCACGCCGCTGGACCGGCAGCTGCGCTACTACTACTTGAACGGCTTCACGACGATCGTCTCGGTCAAACCCAACTACTTTCCCCACCCGCAGTCGCTGGACTACGGGGTCGTCATCCACAGGAGTCTCTGAAGAGTCTGTGGGTGACCGCACGAGTGGCCAGCCGAGGTGGGGAGGGAAGTATGCCGCAGCTCCGACCTGCAACCGCACCGTTGAGCGAATACATCGCCAAAAGAGAACCAGCCTTCTTTCCGGGGCTGGCCGCCAGCTGGCCTGCTGTGTATCGGTGGGATTTCGACTTTCTCGGAAGACTGCGGCCCGAGATGTCCATCGAATTGGTTCGGGGGGATCGGGAGAGCGGCGCGACCCATTTCGTCGAGTCGACTCTGGGAACCTACATGGAGTTCCTCGCACACGGCGATCCCGGCGAGGAAGCCCTGTATCTCAAAGAATTCAACCTCCTGCGGAGGTTTCCGCAGCTCGAGGCCGACATATCCTCTCGAAAGAAACTCTTCCCGCGGCGGGCGTTCTCCCCACCTCCAGGGGTCTGGGTGGGTCCCGCGGGGGCGCGCACCGGCGCTCACTACGACCTTCTGGGAAACATCGCCATAATGATCCGTGGAAACAAGCGGTTCCGCATAGCGCCGCCCGGTTTCGTCGAAGGGGCCGATGCGTTGTCCGCGAAATACGACCCTTGGGCGCGCCTGTCGGCCCTGCCCTTGGCGGAGATCGCCGCGTCGACGCATGCCGAGAAAAGTCTCTATGAAGTCGAACTCGCGGCCGGTGACGCGCTTTACGTGCCTGATCGCTGGTGGCACGAAGTTTACAATCGCTCGGCCAGTATCCTGCTTAGCGGCTTCTTCGGAACCTACAAGCACGTCGCGTTTCGTGCGAGCCAGGTGGCAGCGCGCCACATTCTGCACCTCGCCCACCTCGACCGTGGCACTCCGTGCACCTGCCATGAAACTACCGGCTGATCTCGTTCGCCATTCCGATCTGATTCAGGGTCGCTGCTTTTCCGACAAGGAGCACTGATGAGAGAGTTCGCCCTCGATGACTTGAGTCGACTGTACCGGGCGTGTGAAGGAGCCGACCTGGAGCTCACCGAGAAAACACTCGACGAGCCCTTCACCGAACTCGGGCTGGACTCGCTGGGCACGATCGAATTGGCGGAACGGATCCAACGGGAATGGCATGTCCCGATCCCGATGCTGTTGCCGAACGAGACCGTTGAGATTCTCCGGACTCCCCGCCTCGCGCTCGAGTACGTCAACAAGCTCTTGGCGGAAGGAGGTCGCGGGTGATGCGATCGGTCGACGACTTGATCAGGACTTTCTACCGCGGTTTGAGCGGCGAAGTCGGTTTACTGGATGACGTCATGTCCGCCGACTGGGAAGACAACTCACCCGGACCGGCGTCGGGACGTGACGGGATCGAGCGTCTCGTCGCGGCGATCACTCAAGCCTTCGCTCACTTCACGATCGTCGTGCAGACGATCGTCGACGGACGGGGGGAGGAGGGCAACGGGATGGTCGCGGTCCGCGGGGAGATGCGCGGCGTACACAAAGGAGAGTGGCTCGGTGTGCCCGCCAGCGGCAGAGCCGTCCGGGTCGGGATCCATGAATTCCACGAGGTCGTCGACGGATTTGTCGTTCGGTCCTGGGGCCTCGAGGATTGGTTCGGTTGGCTTCGCCAGGTCGGGGCCGTGGGCGCCGGGATCTCTGCAGAGGAACGAAGCGCATCATGACAGCACTCTCCCGCGAGATACCGACCGCGCCGGGCGCCCGGCCTCTGGTCGGCCACCTTTTGCCGTTCGTGAAGCAGCCCTTCGCATTTCTGGCGCAGCTGCCCGAACACGGTGATGTCGTGAAGATCCGCCTCGGTCCAAAAGGCACTGTGGTGATCTGTGATCCAAGTTTGACCCGCAAAGTTCTGGTCGATGATCGGACCTTCGACAAAGGTGGCCTGTTCCTGGAACGAGAGCGGGAGTGGCTTGGCGACAGCGTCGCCACGTGTACGCACAGCAAGCATCGGCACAAGCGCCGCCTGGCCCAGCCTGCGTTTCATCCGAAACGTCTCGCGGGCTATGGCCGCACGATGACAACCCAGATAGCCTCCGTCGTGGACGGCTGGCATTCCGGTCAAGTCCTCGACGTCTGCCCCGAGATATTCACGATCACCTCCAGAGTCTTCGGCGCGACCATGTTCTCCAGCACCCTCCCAGCCGCGGTGCTGCACGAGGTGATCAGCGATCTCACCACCACTTTCGACGGCACTTTTCGGCGCACGTTGCTGCCCGACACGATCAGCCGTTTACCGATTCCCGGCACTCGGCGGTACAACAACGCCAATCGCCGGTTGCGGAAGACGATGAACGGCATCATCGCCGATCGCCGCGCGAGCGGCGTCGACAACGGGGATCTGCTCTCGGCGCTGCTGGCGGTCCACGACCGTGAGAGTGAGGCGCGTGGCACGATCGACGGCGATGTGAGCGATGCCGTCGTGACGTTCTTCGTCGCTGGAACGGAGACCACTTCCTCCGCGCTGTCGTGGGTGCTGTATTTGCTTGCGCAGCATCCGGATATCGAGGCGCAGTTGCACGCCGAGGTCGATAGTGTGCTTTCGGGGCGGCTGCCCGATCACAGTGACCTGGAGCGATTGCAGGTGGCGAGCAGGATCGTCACCGAGACTTTGCGCCTCTATCCTCCCGCGTGGTTCTTCACACGCACAGTGACTGCCGGGGCTGGGCTCGGCCCGTACGAACTACCTGTCGGCAGCACAATCGCTCTGAGCCCCTACGTCATCCACCGGCGGGCCGACCTCTACGACGATCCCGACCGTTTCTACCCCGACCGTTGGCTGCCCGATCGCGCGGTGGCCTCCCCCGAAGCCCTCCTGCCCTTCGGTGGCGGGGCCAGGAAATGCATCGGAGAAGCCTTCGGGATGACCGAGGTCGTGCTCGCCTTGGTGATCATCGCGAGTCGCTGGCGGTTGGAGACTGTGCCCGGTCTGCGCATCCGACCCCCGCTTTCCGTCTCCTTGGTACCGGGAGGGCTGCATTTACGTCTTGCCGACCGTCGGGCCGGTCGATAAATGGCGCCAGTGAGCCATTGCCGCCCTGCCTCCGCGGGAGATGTTTTGTCCGCGGGGTCGTGTTGTCGATTTGAAAAGGGGTGTTCAATGTTCGAGTTGACAAGGGCTGAACAAGAGTTGCTGCCTTCCCATGACGACGTCGAGTTCTATCAGCAGCACGGCTGGTACGTCTCACCACGATTGTTCACCGATGAGGCTATCGACGACGCGCTGACGGCGTTGGAGTCGCATCACCGAAACGAGCGTGACTACACATTGCCGGGCGCGATCGATGAACTCTACGACTGGGCCCCCGGCGCGGTGCACCAGATCCGGTTCAACGATTACGTCGCGCTGACGAATCGCCGCCTCCGCGATTTTATGTTGCGGCCGATAGTCGCGGCCCTTGCGGCACGGTTGGCGCAGACGACACAGATCAGGTTGTGGCAGAGCAGTATTGTGTACAAACAACCACAAACCGCGGACGGCGACACCACGATCGGATGGCACACCGACCGCGCGTACTGGCGTAGCTGTACCTCGACGAAAATGCTGACCGCGTGGATCGCTCTGCAGGACTGTGACGAGGACATGGGCCCGGTGGTCATGGTCGACGGAAGCCACCGCTGGCCGGATACGGAGGAGGTTCGTGCTCTCAGATTCGGCCGAACGTTCTTCGGCTCCGATCCGGCATTGTTGCAGGACCGCCTCGAGCGTACCGGTATGCCACTTCGATATGTGCCCCTGTTGTTGCGCAAGGGGCAAGTCAGCTTTCACAACTGCCTGACGGTTCACGGCAGCGGCCCCAATCTGAGCAAGCGGGCCAGGATCGGTGCGGCGATCGATATGCAGGATCACCTGAATCGCTACCAACGGGTTTACGACGAAGCAGGTGAATTGCAGTCGTACGCCAACGATCGGATGTGCCGCAGGCTGCCGAATGGTGATATCGACTACAGCGACCCGAAGATTTGTCCCGTGCTGTGGGACGCGCGATCCGTCGCGCGATCCGCTGTAGACCGGTAGGCATGCTGAAAATTTTGTTATTTAGGAAGAGGTATTATGTTCGAGTTGTCGCCGAGCGAACA
The DNA here is from genome assembly GCF_053601535.1 of Nocardia sp. NPDC004718. Taxonomy (NCBI): domain Bacteria; kingdom Bacillati; phylum Actinomycetota; class Actinomycetes; order Mycobacteriales; family Nocardiaceae; genus Nocardia; species Nocardia sp. NPDC004718. The sequence goes on along the minus strand of NZ_JBSGCA010000041.1, from coordinate 44,273 downwards.
AGGGTTGTTGCCGCCCGATGACGATGTCGAGTTCTATCAGCGGCATGGCTGGTTCGTCACACCACGACTGTTCACCGACGAAGCCGTGGACGCCGCGTCGGCTGCGTTGGCGGATCATCACAGGGGCGAGCGCGACAGGGACCTACCCATCACGCTCGACGAGATGGACGACTGGGTGGAAGGCTCGGCTCATCAGATCCGCTTCAACGATCATGTCGCACTGACCAGCAGTCGTCTCGGCAGCTTCATGCTGCAGCCGATCATCGGGGCCATCGCGGCGCGGCTGGCGCAGACCAGTGGGGTAAGGCTCTGGTTGAGCAGCCTGATATACAAACCCCCGCGCACGGAAGTCACCCTCGAATGGCATGCCGACCGTGTTCATTGGCGCACCTGCACATCAACCAAGATGTTGAGCGCGTGGATCGCTCTGCAGGACTGTGACGAGGACATGGGCCCAGTGGTGATGATCGATGGGAGCCATCGATGGCCGGATACCGAGGAAATCCACGCGATTCGCTACAACGACACATTCTTTTGTGGCCCCGACCCGGCAAAGGCGGAGAGCATGCTCGAGCGCACCGGAATGCCGATTCGACGGGTGCCGCTCCTGCTGCGCAAGGGGCAGGTGAGTTTTCACAGCTGCATGACGATTCACGGCAGCGGGTCGAATCTGAGCAATCGTCCGCGAGTCGGACTGATCGTGCACATGCAGGATGACGCGAACCGATATCAACGTGTTCACGATGAGAAAGGCGAAGTGCAGTCGCATGTCAACGATCGGTTGTGCCGCAAGCTGCCGAATGGTGACGTCGACTACAGCGACCCGACGATTTGTCCCGTGCTGTGGGACGCGACCGAATCCATCCTCCGGTGAGTCTGGATATCTGCTGAGGTGCGGGGTTGGCCGTGAGATCGGATGTGCGGCGAGCCGGCGAGGTCCGCGTTCTCTTTGTTGCGACGGTCTTCGACGGCGGGGTGGAAGCGGTGCTGGAAATGCTGATCCGGGGGCTGGAGGAGCGCGGTGTGCGGTGCGGGGCGTATGCGCCGCAGGGCAGCCCCGGTCGGGTCGGGTCGTTGTGTGCGCTTGGCGTGTGGATCGGGTCGCCCGCGCCGGTGGCGGCACGGCTCGCGCGGGGGGATTTCACGGTGGTGCACGCGACATCGGCGTGCCCGACCTGGCCCGGCCTGGGGTCCCTGTTGCGGTGGGCGGCGCTGTTCGCGGCCACGGTGGTGACCGCGCACGTCAGCACCCCGACCGATGTGACCGAGGTGCGGTTCGACGGGTACACAGCGGTGTCGCCCGAGGCCGCCGCGGCGTTGATCACGCGCACAGCGACCTCGCCTCAGGTGATAGCGAATGCTCCGGATGTGGCGGTGTGCACGCCGGGGCCCGGGCGGGCGGGTCCGCGTCCGCAGCTGCTGTGGGTGGGTCGCGCGGTGGATATCGATTGGCCGTCCAAGGGCATTCACGGGTTGTTGTATCTGGTGGCGGCCGGTGCGCTGACGGGCTTCGAGGTCGTGGTCATCGACACCGAGGACAATGCGGAGACACTCGGGCTCGACGATTGGCTGGCCGGGCGGGTGGACTACCGGCCCGGCGTGTGTTCGAAAGCTGCTTTGGCGCAGATGTATCGGGATGTGGCCGCCGGTGGTGGCGCGCTGATCTCGACCTCGCGGTCCGAGGGGCATCCAATGGTGATGCTCGAGGCGATGGCCTCGGGCTGTCCGGTGATCGTGCCCGACAGTCCAGGCTTCGGCATGGTCACCGACGGGGTCAACGGGCTGAAATACTTTCGGCGCGAGGCATTCTCCGAGATTCCCCGTTGTTTGCGCGAGCTCGGCGATCCCCGGATCCGGGAAAGGATCGTCGCGGGCGCGCTGGCCTCTGTCGCCGGGGACGTGCACCCGGACCGGATGGTCGGGGCGTATCTGGGAGTGTACCGGTCGCTGCCGCCGCGATCGTTCGGGCATCGGGCCAGGGGCGTACTGGAACTGGTTCGGGGCGTGTGGAATTGACGATCGGGGTGGTGATCCCGGCCTTCGACGCAGCGGCGCGGATCGAGTGGACTCTTGCCGAACTCCGGGTGCTCGATACCAGCCGCTATCGAGCGCCCGGCGAATAGTCGACGTGGCGGACGGCCTTCGCCCACAGCGCGTCGCGAACGGTAATGGCGCGCGCGACTTCGACCGGATCACGGGTAAGGCCGTAGCCGACGAAATCCTCCTCGTCGAACAACGTCCAGGCGAGGGTGTCATCGTCGATCAGGCACCACTCGTCCGCGGTGTAATCCTCCGGCTGCAACCAGTGACGAGGGAGCCAGCGAATGTCTTCACCGTGCGCCTGGTTGCGTCCGGTCACCGCGTGGAGAAAAGAGATGTATTCGGTCAGGGGCTCGGTGACGACCCGGACACGTTGCATCGCGACTCCTCTGGAGGTGGTCGCGTCACACAGTTCCTCCCATTCCTTCCACAGCACCGGGTAATTGTCCGGATCGAGCGGCGCCAGGCCCGCCTGATATCGGCGCATCGGTTCGTGCTCGTCGCTCACGACGTGAAAGTCTTCCACCTCGAATTGAAAGGCGCGATACTCGGCTTGGTTGAACAGGGAAGCCAGGTTCGACCGGGGGAGAAACAACATGGTCACCACTCCTCTTGGAAATGTCAGGGGTGATCTGCCAGCGATTTGCATCTTTCGGACAGTCGGTGAGCTACCTGTGTCATGAAATCCAAGCCACTGGCCGGATGAAATTTCGCAGCGAGCCCCGGCAACACTTTGACGACCGCCTTTTGATATGGATGAAGCGTATAGAGGACAGTGACCCGGGGCACGGCCCACTGGGCAGGATCGCGGGGCATGCTGACACGATGGGTGCAGGCACGGAAGCGGTCGTTACTGATCACCCGCAGCCATTCTCCACTGATCACGACGAGAGAATCAGCCGGAGTGCGCACCCTGCTCCAGGCATTGCTTCGAGGGCGATACACCTGCAGCCCTTCCACCGGACTACCCAGCATCAGGCTGATGAGCCCATAGTCCTCATGGGAGAGGACGCGGGCAGGCGATGCAAGACTCCCGGCAGAGGTGTTGATGGGTGGGTAGTGATTTATCCTCAGTACATCGTTCGTCGGAGAGATTTCCTCGTCGTAGAGTGCGGGGTCGATGTTCAGATATTCGAGCAGTGCTCGGCCGAGTTGCGGGGTCAATTCCTCGCACGCTTGCCAGAAACTTCTGAATGCGGCCTCGTATTTCTCGTCCGGCCAGTAGCCTAGAGCTTTGTCCACATCCTCCCCGGGAATCCGGAAGGCGGATCTATCGAATTCCCACGCTTCTACCGCATGGGGCAGCGAAGGCATGCTCTCCTGGAGTGGAACGTACCCCAGATAGTAGGGCTCACCGTAGGCACAGTCCGTCGACACGAACCTCGATTTCTGTTCAACGGGTACTGTCGTGAAAATGCTCAGTGCGTGAGCGTCGGTGGCCTGAAGGTCTTCGGCGTCGATGCCGTGGTTGGTGAGAATCGCGATCCCGACGTCCTCCATGGCTGTGCCCAGGAGGTCGATGAAACGTTCTTGCGCCGCCGGGCCGCCCTTCAGATCCGCCATGTCGCAGACCTGCGGTTGGAAATTGTCGTCGAAGTTGTCGTCGGGGCTCTCGATGAGCGTGTACCCGGAATAGTCGAGGTTGCTTTCCGTTACTCCCAAGTTGGATACCGTAGCGTTGGTTTCTTTCTTGCTCACGCCTTCACCCCTGTCGGACGATGATATCCAACCGAAAGTATCTCGGACTGGTGCAGGTGTCCGATAATGATCGAGTAGGAACACGAGAGAAGCACAGATTGAATCGGTTGAAGCCGCTGATGCGAATCTTCGCCCGCCCCTCGGTTGATGCGGACCCGTGTTGCATTAAACATCGCATCACCACGGCTGCGCTGTCAATAGATGTCGCGGATTGTGGCAGCGTTCCCGTCGGCGACCGGGGATTCTCTCGACCTGCACATCGGCCTTCGGCGATCCAAGAAGCGTCGCGCGTGTCAATACCTATTGACCGCACGATTCGGCGGGAACGCGCGCCCCGAAACTGCTTGTTCTGCCCAGACTTTCGTAGATTCGCAAGACGCTGCCAGAGCGCGGCGATCTGTTGACGCCGACGTCGGCACCGTACGGCGCCCGCCTTCTTCCCACGCGCCGACGCTCGCCGCGAAGGTGAAACTCTGTTGTGCCACACGTGCGTTCGGCCTCCGGACACGGATTCCTGTGTGACACTGGAGATTCAAATCATGTGTTGGGGTTGCCACGACGTCGACGACGGGAAAGGCGCGTTGCGATATGAGCATGATTGCGGATCGACGGACATTCCTGAAGGGCAGCGCGCTCGTCGCCGTGACGGAAGCCCTCGGGATATCGGTGCTGTTGCCGGCATGTTCGGGCGGATACGGTGGAGCCGAAACGGGCGGCGATACCATCCGTTTCGGATTTCTGGCGGACATGCAGGTGCCCGACCCGGACATTTTCTATGAGGGAGAGGGCCTCCAGGTCACCCTGAGTGTCTACGAAGGTTTGGTCGGCTACAGACCCGATTCCTCTGAAATCGGGCCCGGCCTGGCCGAGTCGTGGACGGTCACCGACGACGGGCTGACGTACACGTTCAAGCTACGTGCCGGTGTCACCTTTCACGACGGCACGCCGTTGACGGCCACCACGATCATCGAGAGCTTTCACCGGCGTTCCGGCGTGAACCAAGCGCCTGCATATCTGGTCGCTGACGTGGAGTCGATGTCCGCGCCCGACGACTCCACGCTCGTGATCGAGCTCGCGCATCCTGTCGAGCCGTTTCTGGATTACCTCGCCTGCCCGTGGGGACTCAAGGCAGTCAGCCCGACCGCGGTGCGGACCCATAGCGTGAACGGTGATCTGGCGCAGGGCTGGTTGAGTACGCACGATGCGGGCACCGGACCTTACCAGATCACGGAGTTCGTGCCGGGCAGTAACTACACGCTGACCGCCTACGACGGCTACTGGGGGACTCGACCGGAATTCACCACACTGCGTATCGAGATCATCCCGGACATCACGACGCAACGCCTGCTGCTCGAGCAGGGGCAGCTCGACATCATTACCAAGGGGCTGCCGATCGCCGCGATCGAGGCGATGAAGACGAACTCGAAGTTGACTGTGGCGGAACACCCGACGGCGTTCAAGTCGTCGATCTTCCTGAACTGGAAGAAGGGCGTGTTCTCCGATTCGGAGTTCCGCCGGGCGATGCGCACGGCGGTGGACGTTCCCGCGCTCATCGAGCCGGCCTACGGCTCGGCCGCCGCACGGTCTACGCAGTTCTACCCGGCCGGAGTGTTGCCGGACGGCGCTGCGCCGGACGCGCCCGGCCACGACCTATCCACGCTGAAGGCGCTGATCGCTAAGCTGCCGGACAGCGACAAGCAGATCGACCTCGCCTACGACGAGGCGGGTGGAGCGACCGATGCCCGTGTCGCCGAGCTGCTCCAGACGCAGCTGGCAGTGCTGGGACTGACTGCCAGGGTGCGGGCCATGCCCACCTCCCAGGTGTTTGCACTGCATTCGGCGCCCGTCGGGCAGCAACCGCACATGCTCCTCCACGGGTACGGCGGCGACGCGCTCAATGCCGACACCACATTGCGGATCTTCTTCCGCACGGGTGTATCGCCGATCAACTGGTTCAACTATTCCCACGCCGCTCTCGACTCCGTCATGGACGCCGGGAAGCGATCCCTCAGCAAAGCGGACGCTGAAAGGCACTGGGTCGAGGGCGCTCGGATCGTGATGGATCAAGCTTGGGTCATCAACCTCTGCGACATCCAAGACGTGATCGTGACCAACTCGAGCATCGGCCAGATCGTGCATACGCTGGTCGACACCGGAATGGTGCCTATCAACCTGCTTCGGAAGGTGAAAGCGAGATGAAGCACTTCCGGAAGGGAGCAGCCCGCGCAGACGAAAGTGGCCGGTCGGCCGCCACATTCACCCCGCGTGCGTGTGTGAGCGACCTCCACGTGACGTTTCGCCGCCGGGGCGTCGCGGTGCGTGCGGTCCGGGGGGTGAGCATCGAGATCACGCCCGGAGAGATCCTCGCGCTCGTCGGGGAGTCCGGCTCCGGCAAGAGTGTATTGGGGCTGAGCCTGCTCGGCCTACCGGTGGGCGATCCACCTGCCGTCGTCACCGGACGGGCCGAGGTGTGTGGCGTCGACATGGTTGCCGCCCCGCCTGACGAGCGACGCAGGGTCCGTCGCGCCCACCTGGGTGCGGTGTTCCAGAATCCGACGACGTCGCTGAATCCGACGATGCGAATCGGCGACCAGGTGTGGGAGGTCGCCGGCTCGACCGCGGAGGCGGGCAGGCTGCTCGACCTGGTCGGCGTCCCGCAGGCCCGCCGCAGGCTGCGGTCGTACCCGCACGAGCTTTCCGCGGGAATGAGGCAACGGGTCATGATCGCGATCGCGATCGCCGCGCACCCGGACCTGATCATTGCCGACGAACCGACGTCGGCGCTGGATGTCACAGTCCAGGCGCAGATCCTGGCGTTGCTTTCCGACCTGCGGGCGGAGCTCGGTTGCTCGGTGCTGCTGATCACCCACGACATCGGTGTCGCCGCGGAGGCCGCCGACCGGGTCGCGGTCATGTATGGGGGGCGCCTCGTCGAGATCGGCGCTGTGACAGATGTTCTCGCCACTCCCTCGCACCCCTACACGGTCGGCCTCCTGGGGTCGCGACTCGATCTCGGCCTGCCGCTGGGCCACCGCATACCGGTGCTGACCGGTATGCCGCCGGATCCGCATGACCCTCCGCCGGGTTGTCCGTTCGCACCGCGCTGTTCGCTTCGCACCGACGAATGCGGGAAGTCGCTGATCCCCCTGACACCGGCTGCCACACATTCCGGTGTCGCGGCGTGCATCCTCCCGGCCGAGGTCGACCGGACCCAGGCGCGTGGACTGTCTGCCGCTTTCCCGCCGTTGGACATCCGGGTCCGTGCGCGACCTGTCGTGCGTTGCGTCGAAGTCGGCAAGGGCTACCGCATGCGCGGCGGTCTGGCCAGGCGCGAGACGCTGTCGGTGCTGCGCAACCTCAACCTGCAGGTGGAAGCGGGCGAGGCCGTCGCGGTGGTGGGCGAATCCGGGTCGGGCAAGTCGACACTGCTGCGGATGATCGCGGGACTGGAGAAGCCCGACAGCGGTGTCATCGAGCTATCCGGGGGATCGACACAGATGATCTTCCAAGACGTCAGCGCGTCGCTGACACCGTGGCTGACCGTAGAACGACAGGTCGGCGAACGGCTACCGCGGTCACTCGGCCGGGCCCGCCGCCGGGCCCAGGTGATCGCAGCCCTCGAACGTGTGGGGCTCCCGGCGGCCGTCGCTGACCTCCGTGCCGACAGCTTGTCGACCGGGCAGCGCCAGCGCGTCGCGTTCGCGCGGGCGACGATCGTCGTTCCGGCGGTATTGCTCTGTGACGAGCCGACTTCGGCGTTGGACGCGCCGCTGGCGGCGACGACGTTGAACTTGATTCAGACGCTGCGGCGCGAGTTCGGGCTGACGGTCGTCTTCGTCACCCACGATCTGGCCGCGGCGCGTTTCATCGCCGACCGCGTCGCCGTGATGTATCGCGGCGAGATCGTCGAGATCGATGCCGCCGAGAAGGTGGCCAAGGCACCGTCGCACCCGTACAGCAAGGCGTTGGCGGCTGCGGTGCCGAGTATCGGCAGCGCGCAGGAACAGCGGCGCGGCAAGCCGACAGGCGCGCCGAACCCTCCGGCGTCGGCGCCCGCCATCAGCAGCGGCGTGGGCAGCGAACCGGCGCCCGCGGCAGTGGCGGCGCGCCGACGCGCGAAACCGGGTGATGTGATCACGTTGTGTGTGCTGGCGGCGCTGATCGTGGTCATGCTCGGCGCGTCCTGGATTGCCCCCTACGACCCCGATCTCCCGGTGGGACGCCCGACATCCCCACCGAACGCAGCGCTTTGGCTCGGCACCGACGAGGTCGGGCGCGACATCCTGAGCCGTGTCCTGATCGGCATGCGCGCCAGCTGGTGGGGTGCCCTCTGCGTGATCGCGTCCGGAATTGTCCTCGGCGGCGCGGTGGGGCTCGTCGCCGGGACTCTCGGCGGGGTCGTCGACCGGATCCTGATGCGGATCACCGATATCTTCATCGCCCTGCCCGCATCCCTGCTCGCGATCGCCGTCGTAGCCGCGATCGGGCCGTCGTATGTGCATACGCTGGCGGCGTTGGCCCTCGTCTGGTGGCCGCTGTACGCCCGAGTCGTGCGGGGCGAGGTGACCAGGCTCCGATCGCTGCCGCACATCGACGCCGCGCGGATGTCCGGTGCGAGCCGATTCAGGCTCGGCTGGCTGCACCTGCTACCCGGCGCGTGGCCGCCGACCATCATCGCGGCCAGTCTCGACGTCGGCGCCTTGATCCTGATGCTGTCCGGCCTGTCGTTCGTCGGACTCGGTTCTCCCGCACCGGCTCCCGAGTTGGGTGCGATGTGCGCGAGGGGACTGCCCTACCTCCTCGATTCCTGGTGGGTGCCGATCATGCCCGCGATCGGGCTCTTCGTACTCGCCACGATCGCGAACCTCGCCGGTGACGTACTCCGCGACCGCCTCACCGATCGCTGACCGCAGGCCCGCATTGCCCTTTCCTCCACAGCAAGGGAGAAATCCGAATGCTGAAAGTCATAGCCCGGCGCGGCCTCGGGGCGATCCTCGTGCTGCTCGCGCTCGTCGCCGTGGTGTTCGTGCTACGACAAGTCTCTCCAGTCGATCCGGCCCGAGCGTTCGTCGGCGACAGGGCCTCCGCCGAGGCCGTCGAACGGGCGCGGCACGAGCTCGGCCTGGATCGGCCGCTGCCGGTGCAGTATGTCGCCTACGTCGAGAAGGCGGCCACCGGCGACTTCGGACAGTCCGCGGTGATGCGTCGGCCGGTCAGCTCCGATATCGCCGGCTTCCTGCCCGCCACAACCGAACTGGTCGTCTGCGGATTCGTGCTGGCCGTAGCGCTCGGCTTGCTGCTCGGAGCGGCGACAGCATTGCGGTGGCCCGGGTCGGGCGTTCTTCGACTCGTGCTGATCGGTGGATCGTCGATGCCGGTATTCCTCGCCGCGTTGCTCGGAATTCTCTTGTTCTACGGAGAGTTCGGGGTTCTACCCGCTCGCGGGCGCAGCTCCTACGGTGACGCGCCCGACGGGCCGTCCGGGTTCTTGCTCATCGACTCGCTGCTCGCCGGACGGCCGCGCGTGTTCATCGACGCCGTCGAGCACTTGGTTCTCCCCGTCGTGTGCTTGTCCCTGGTCCCCGCGGTCGGCATCGGCCGGGCGCTCCGTAGCAGCCTGCAGCACACCCTCCGCTCGGATTTCGTTCGCACTGCCCGTGTCAAAGGCATGACCGAGCCACGCGTCGTCGTCAAACACGCGTTGCGAAATTCGGTGAACTCGACCATGTCGATCGCGGGCATGCAGGTCGCTGCCATGTTCGGGGCCGACATCCTGCTGGAACTGATTTTCGCCTGGCCCGGCATCGGCCTCTACACCGCACAAGCCATCAAAGCCGGCGACTACACCACCATCGCTGGGATCACCCTGACACTCGGCGCGATCTACGTCCTGACCAACTTCCTTGTCGATCTCGGTCAAGCATTTGCCGATCCCAGGATCCTTGATGACTGACCAGCGCGATATCGAGTTGGGACCCAGCGGGAAGCGCGAGCCATCCTGAACCCTTTGATGGGGTCAAGGGTTCAAGTCCCCTTAGCTCCATACAAGTAACAGGTCAGGCCCGTCCAGGGCGGAGTGGCGGCGGCGCTCTGCACTGAGCGCAGGTCGAAGTAGCGGCTCGCCCGCCTCGTTCGCGCTCTTGGCTCAGCCTCGGGAACCTATGAATCCCGAGATCAGGCGCGGGATTGATTCAGTCCGCATCAGCTCGATGGGTCGTCCGCAGCTCCGGCTACATGGAGTGCGGAGTGGGTACGACTCGCCGGGGTCAGCGTCGACTATTACGTGCGCCTGGAGCAGGGCCGCGCGACCCAGCCTTCCGAGCAGGTCCTCGACGCGCTCGCTCGCGTCCTGGGTCTCGATGAGACCGAACGCGGGCACCTCTACCGGCTCGCCCGGCAGCGCCGCCGCCGCGCGAAGGCGCCGAGCGGACGGGTCCGACCGGAGCTGTTACGCGTCCTCGACCTGGTCGCCGACGCACCCGCGCTGATCATGGACCACCGCATGGATGTGCTCGCCGGAAATCGCCTCGCCGGCCTTCTCTACGGCCGGTCGATGCCGGGCCTGAACACCGCCCGGCACATCTTCCTCGAGGAGGTCGAGCGCGGCCTCTACGCCGACTGGGAGAATTGCACCCTCGACGTGGTCGGGCACCTGCGCCTGGCCGCAGGCAAATACCCCGAGGACCCCCGCCTGGCCTCGCTTATCGGTGAGCTGGCGATGGGCAGTGAGCGCTTCCGCCGCCTCTGGGCCCGCGCAGACGTGCGCGCCCGCACGCATGGACGCAAGGCGTACCGACACCCGCTGGTCGGATTGCTGGAACTGCATCAGGAGAACCTCGCACTACCGGACGAAACGGGCATGGAGCTGCTGGTGCTGTCCGCGCTCCCCGGCAGCCCCGCCGAGGACGGGCTGCGTCTGCTCGCGGGGCTGGACGCGGACAGCGGTGACACGGTAGTCGACCTCCGAACGGGGGCAGAACCCGGGCAGTGAGGATCGAGTGTCGGCGCGATGCCGACACCTGCGGAGAACGAGTCGCCCATCGCGACGTACACCGACCGCGCGTCACTGTCTGGTGCAGCATGAGCGGCCGTCGGCCGCTATCCGCCCCCAATGTCGCAGGAAGTGTTGTGCGGATAGAAAATCCAGGAGCGGGCTCGCTTCGGTGCCCGACCTCATCCCGTCCATCACACCCATGGCCTGTCGGCCTGTCGGGCCGGCTTCACTTCAAGTGCCGGGCGAAGAACCGGTTTGCCTCCTCTCCCGCGAACTGCGGGACGCCGGTGTGGCCGCCCATATTCGCGTGCAGCGTCTTCTCCTTGGAGCCGAAGGCGTCGAACAGGTCCAGGGCCATCTGCCGGTCGTTTCTCTCGTCGTCCCACTGCAGCAGGACATGCAGTGGAATAGTGATCTGCCGGGCCTCCTCGAATATGGCGCGCGGCACGAAACTCCCGGCGAACAGAACGGCGGCCACGATGCGCGGCTCGACCACCGCCAGCCGGGTGCCGATGGAGATCACCCCGCCTGAATACCCGACCGGCCCGCCGATCTCGGGCAGCGCGAGAAGGGCGTCCAGGGCGGCCCGCCATTCTGGGACCGCCTGGTCGACCAGGGGGAGGACGAGCCGGTCGACGATGTCGTCGGTGACCGGCTCGCCGGCCTGTAGCACCCGGTGCAGGTCGGCGCGGACCTGCTCGGCGGCAGCCGAACGGGGCCGGTCACCGCTGCCGGGGAGCTCGATGGTGGCCGCGGCGAAGCCCTCCGCCACGGAGTGCCGGGCCCGGGCAACCAGTCGGGGGTACATCTTGTCCAGTCCGCCTGGGTGGCCGATCAGGATCAGCGGCGCCGGTGCGGATGCTGATCCGGGCGTCCACAGGATGCCGGGGATCTCGCCGAGGGTGAATTCGCGCTCGAGGATGCCGTCGTCGAGGCGCTGTTCAGAAGTGAATTGCACGGTCGTGCCTTTCGGGAGTGCTCTTGAACGGCGCTCCCGGGCGCTCTATCGCCCGACCGTGACCCCAGAGGGGAGCACCCATGTAGATACTGCGTTCACGGGTACCACCTCCTCGTTCACTGGCACGGCTTCCGCAAGGCTAGCAGTGGTCGCCGCGGTCCACCAACAGGTTTTGCGGAGGCTCCGGGGCCGATGCCGCGGAGCTACTCGCTTACGGTGTCAGCAGTGTCCGGTGACGGGGGTGCTGCGGTCGAACGGATCTCAGTCGGCGCGATAGCGCAGCATCACTGCGGTGTTGAAGTGCCTCGTCTCGACCAATCGGAGCTGGATGCGCTTGTCCAACGCTGGGAACAGCGGTGTGCCGCCGCCGAGCACCACGGGCAAGACGAACAGTTGATACTCGTCGATGAGCCCGTGTGGTATCAGCGAAGCCGCGAGGCTTGCGCCACCGATCTCCATGACGCCATCGCCTCCCGCCTTGAGCCTGCGGATCTCCTCGACCGCGTTCTCGCTGATCAACGTGCTGTTCCAGCGGACCTCGGTGAGCGTTCGGGAGAAGACGACCTTCGGCTTCTCCGTCCAGAGCCTGCTGAACTCCCGCTCGATGCGCGGCGCGTCCGCGGGCACATGAGGCCAGTACTCGGCCATCAGCTCGTACAGGCGGCGACCGTGCAGCGAGACCTCGATCTCGCGGTACCGGTCGTTGTGAAACTGGTGTAGCTCCTCGTCGGGGTTGGTCCAGTCGATGCTGCCGTCGCGGTCGTTGATGTAGCCGTCCAGGGACACGCTGAACCCGTAGATCAGTTTCCTCATGACGGGGTAGACCTCCCACACGCTCGAAACTCATCGGCGCTCTGGGCCTGCCGCCAACGCCCGGTCGTACTTATGGATTCGTCATCGCGACAGCGAGTTGCGCAGCTCCGTGATGGTGGCGCGGCGCTCGTAGGCGATCCAGGCGAAGATCGCGGCAAGCACCAACGGGAAGATCCCCATCAAGGGCTTGTCGGCGATGAAAGCCTGCGTCGCTGCGGCGAGCACGGTGAGAACGGACAGACCTGCGGCAGCCAGGGCACTGAGCCGTGGCACCATCAGGCCGATACCGCCCGCCACCTCCGCAACTCCGATGAGGACGAGCAACCCGAGGGGGATGGTCAGATTCTCGGGGGCGTTGTCCGTCAGGGCGCTCGGCACAACGAGTTTCGGCCCGCCGGAGGCGATGATGAAGAACAGGCCGAGCAGGATCTGCAGGGCCCACAGGACGCGGTTGCGGACCTTTCCGGGACGGTCGGTGACGTCGCTGGAGAAGTTGGCGGTGGTCATTCCTGGTCCTTCTGGTTGGTGCGCCGGGTTGGTAGCGCGTTCACCGGATAGGACGGAGCACCGTCGGAGAACTCATCGCTGTCCACGAAGATTCTCCGGACCGCTGCTGTACTGGCTCAGCGCCGGATGCTGGGCTGAGCCACCCGGCCGCGGTGGGGCGATGACCGCTGGTTCTTGCTTCGATAGTGCGAGTTCGTGGGTCTCACTCCGTTGATACCGCATGCGAGTAGTCCGTTACGCGGCGGTTCGTTCTGGGCGTGGCGACGAAAGCAATTCGTCGACGTTCGTTGTCTCGCGATCGCGTAGTCGGCTACTCGCGCCGACAGTTCATGACCTGGGCATGATGGCCGGTGTGCGATAGCCGAGATCGACCGGTCGACGTACGCCTGCGAAATGAAGACCGACGCCGCGATCGAGTAGTGAAATGGTGCTCATTCATAACGCCACGCATGCGACGTGTTTCCAGCTCACGTTGATCGAAGAATTCGCCCTGCACAGCGGCGACCGCCGACTTGCCATTCCGCACGCGGCAGAGCGGGTGCTGACCTATCTGGCCCTGCTGAACCGGCCGGTCTCTCGTGGCCGCCTCGCGGGCGCGCTGTGGCCGGAGTGCGCTGATCACTGCGCGGCGCAGCGTCTGCGAACCGCCCTGTGGCGCTTGCGCCGTATCCAGGACGCGGTCGTGGAGATCAACGGCGACCGTCTTCGCCTCCATCCGGACGTGGTCGTCGATCTGGCGTATCTGACCGAATTGGCGCAGAAACTGGTTCACCAGCCGTGCTCGGAGGATCTCGCGCGCGTCCCGCTGCTGCTGGATCGCGCAGCGCTGCTGGCGGACTGGGACGAGGAGTGGGTGGTCGTCGACCGGGAACGGTACCGATTGGCCTGGGTCGCGGCGCTGGAAGCGGCGGCCGAAGCCTTGCTGGAGCGTCGGCAGGTCGGCGCCGCCCTGATGGCCGCGTCGGCGGTGGCGGCGGCAGAGCCGCTCCGGGAAAGCTCCCGCAGGATTCTGATGCGAATCCATCTCGCGCAGGGCAACAAGATCGACGCCCTTCGGGAATACCGGCGATACCGAGACCTGCTGTGGGCCGAGTTCGACACCGAGCCGTCGCCGGAATTCGACCAACTCCTCCTTCGCGTCCAGAAGTGCGATGCCCCCACGGTCTAGTCGCTCCCGAATTGCTGACACGCGTCACGCGGGCGAGGTGACGATAGACGACGAACGCTGTCGGGCACTGCCGCGCTGGGTGAAACGCTGAGGTGACGGTGGTGTGACGCGCCTGAGGAACACTCCGCCAGTAGCGGACACGACCACATCGACCTCTGTTTCCAGGCGGTTGCACCATGAATTCTCGTGAACAAGTCCAAGCGGCGTGGTTGAAGCAGATCGGAGCCGCCGCGGAACGTTACGTCGCGACCGAGACCAAGCGCGAAGACATCGAGCAACGTCGCAAAATGAAGGACAGTCCGGTTGTGGACTCTCCGGAACAGATCAGCGCTCGGGCGCAGCGGCTCGCGACCAGCGGCGAGATGCCGGTCGAGGCCATGATCGAAGTCGGCCGGATCGAGCCCTCCGACCGGATCACGACGCTCGAGCGGATCATCGGCGCCAGCAACGAACTCCAACCGGCCAACTTCCTTTCCCGCGGTGCTCGTACGGCGGCGTCGGTCGCGCGGATATCGCTGAGCCGAAACGGCCGAGAAGTACCGCTGGGCACCGGGTTCCTGGTGTCGCCCCGGCTGCTCCTGACCAACAATCACGTACTTCCCGATCAGGACACCGCCCGGCAGGTCGTGATCGAGTTCGGCGCCGAGACGACGATCGACAACGACCCTCGCCTTCCCGTGCGGTTCCGTCTCGACCCCGACTTCTTCGTCACCGATGAGCACCTGGATTTCACTTTGGTGCCGGTTCGTCCCGGCGCCGACGGCAAGCCGCCCGGCGACGCCGTCGGCTGGTGGAACCGGCTGATCATGGACCAGGGAAAGATCGTCATCGGTGAGGCGATGAACATCGTCGGGCACCCGATGGGCAGACTCAAGGAGATCGGCATCCGCCGGAACCAGCTCGACTTGCAGCTCGATGACTTCCTGCACTACTCCACCGACACCGAACCGGGGAACTCCGGCTCGCCGGTCTTCAACGACCAATGGGAGGTCGTCGCGTTACACCACTCCGGCGTTCCGCGCACGGACGAGCAAGGGCGGATTCTGCGCCGCGACGGCACAGTCTGGCACGAAGGCGACGGTGACGACGCGATTGCCTGGAGAGCGAACGAGGGAGTGCGCGTCAGTGCGATCCTCACGCACTTGGCCGGACTGCAGCGCTCGGCGCGCGACCAGGAGTTTCTCGCCGAACTCGGTCCCAACGCCGGGCCGGTCGGCGGACCATCGGCGATCCGCCCCCGCCCCGCACCTGCCGAGGACCGCACCGAACTGGTAGATCCGGCTTCGGCGCCGCAGGAAAGCACGGAACTCCGCCACGGCGTCACCGCCCGAGCAGGCGCCTTCGGCGGCACACGTCACCTGCTGTTCCTGCATGGCCGCAGCCAGCATGGTCGCGATCCCGAACTTCTGCGCCGCGAGTGGACCGCCGGCCTCAACAAGGGCCTCACCCTCGCCGGGCTCAGCACGCTCGATCCCGCGGATGCCTTCTTCCCGTTCTACGGCGACCGGTTGGCAGCCCTGCTGCAGCCCACGGAGGAAACGGCACTCGCGCCCGAGACCATGGCCGTCGATCATGCGCTGGCAATGGCGCCGACCACGCCGCCGGCTCGCCGGCTGTACGAACAGATCCTGCAGAACGCGGCCGTGGACGCGGGCATGCCCGCCGAGGACGGGCAACCGGCCGACCGGGTCGAAACGGAAGGACTCGGTTCGATCGGCAGCGCGATCGTGAGCAGGCTGCAGCGGCAGCTCAGCTGGCTGGCCGCCCGTACCGACCTGGACGAGCTCATCATCGCCCAAGTCTTCCGGGACGTCGCCTCATACCTCGCCGACGAGCAGATCCGGCAAGCGGTACTCGACTGTGTCCTCGAGACCGTTCCCGCATCGGGACGGCTCACCCTCGTCAGCCACAGCCTCGGCACTGTGGTCGCCATGGATCTGCTCACCCGGCTCCAGCCCCAGCTCGACGTCGCCGTGCTGCTCACTCTCGGCAGTCCCCTGGGGCTGGACGCGGTCCACAACAAACTCCTGGTCCGGGGACCGCACCGGCCGGAGCGTGTCGGCGACTGGCTGAATGCCTGGTCCGTGGTGGATCCGATCACCATCGGATGCCCGCTGCGCGATGTTTGGAAGGGACAACTGCGGGAGATTCCCGTCGACAATCCGAAGGAACGGGCCCACAGCATCGCTGAGTACCTTGCCCATCCAGCTGTCGCGCAAGCCATCCACAACGGTGTCGCGCCGACGACGGGACCATGACGGGGAGTCCGATTCCGTTTACCGGTCCATGTCGGCGGCGCGGTAGCTGGTCAGGTGGTCGTGGGCATCACAACGTCGTCGTCAACGCACAGAATTTCCCCGGTCGTGGTTCGATGATGGTCCGGCACTCGTCGTGACGCGTCGGGCTCGGCCGGTGAGAGCGGCGCTGCCCGGGGCCGGTCCCGGGCACTTGCGGAACCTGGCTGCCAGGTGCGGCACGGCGGCGAGCGAGTTCGCAGTCGTCGGCAACGACCGAGTTTGTGCCTGAGACTGCGCGGATACGATTTTTACCGGTTGCTCATAGTGGCGTTGCTGTCGGTGCCGCCAGAGTCGCCCCCAACGGTATGAGCTTCCCGTACCAGTTCACGCAATGTGGATTCCCGACGGATATGTGTGGGCGCTGGGTGCGGCGACGGCCTAGCGAAGAGTTCAGCGTGGCCCAGCAGGTCCGTCCACCTGGTCGGGGTCACCGTTGCGACCACTGTCGGGCCGGCCTTCGGTGCCTGCTCTCTCGCTTGCACTTTTTCCGACTCGGCGCGGTTTGACCATGCGCCGAATACCGGCGCCCGGAGCATCGTCACCAGCTCGTTTCCGCCGCAACGCGTCGAGATCGATGACACTCGCATCAGGCTCGGCACTGCCCGGATCATCCTTCGGAGCGGGGTGCCGTGCCGCGCCGGGGTCGACCGGCCACCACCCTGTCTCCCGCTGCAGTTCCGATCGCAGTACGGGCTTGGTCGGTGCAGGATCGTAGACGGAGCCACCGTCCGAGCGCCGAGTCTTTTGGAGACGTTCGCCGGCCTCTTCTGCCACGCGCCGCGGGCGACGTGGTAGTCGGGTGACTTTCGACGTGCCGTCTCCCGATCCGGGAGTCTCCACAGCCTTCATCCCTTCTTCCTGTTTCCTGCGCGACCGGTCCAGCTCGTCGAACTCCTTCCGGCTGGGCCCTGGCAAGGATTCCGGTGCGTCGCTCACGTCCGTATTCTCCCTCAATAGGTGAACCGCTGGGCACCGGAGCCAGGCCTGGGCCGCCGCGAGCACGACCGCCCTGCCACACGGTGGTGATCGCATCCGGCAGACCTTTCAGGCCGTCGCACACCCGCGACACCATAGTTGCGGATCGCGTTCAACACCTATGGTGCCTTCATCACTGTCTTGCCGCCGCGCCAACTCGTCGGCAACGGCGACGACGAGATCGCCGAACTTGTCGACCACGGGGATCGCCGCTTCGATGTTCACGCGGGCCGGCGGCAACCCTGGCTCATTCCAGGGGTGCGCCGACCGGCCTACGCCCTCTTGCGCAACCGCGCCCGGAGCGCGACGGTGTGAGTGTGAGTCCCACCCCGCCGGGCTCGTCGGACAACGCGACGGACCGACCGATCGTTGGGAGGAAAGATGGCGAACAGGTGGACCGAGCAAGACATACCAGCCCAGAAGGGACGACTAGCGGTCGTCACCGGCGCCAACAGCGGGCTGGGGTTCGAGACGGCCCGAGCGCTCGCTGCGCACGGCGCGTCGGTGGTGTTGGCGGTACGGGATGTGGACAAGGGCAAACATGCCGCTGACCGCATCGCCGCCGCGGTGCCGGGTGCGGACACCACCATCCAACAGCTGGACCTGACGTCGCTGGTATCCGTGCGCACTGCTGCCGAACAGCTGAAATCCGCTCACGCCACGATCGACCTCTTGATCAACAACGCCGGGGTGATGTACCCGCCGAGACAGACCACGAGCGACGGTTTCGAGCTGCAATTCGGGACGAATCATCTGGGACACTTCGCGCTCACCGGGCTGCTGCTCGACCGGATGCTGCCGGTGCCGGGCTCGCGGGTGGTCACGGTCAGCAGTGTCGGACATCGGATCCGGGCGCGGATCGACTTCGACGATCTGCACGGCGAGCGGTCCTACGATCGGGTCGCGGCCTACGGCCGATCCAAGCTGGCGAACCTGATGTTCACCTACGAACTGCAACGTCGCCTGTCCGGTAACGGCAAGACGATCGCGGTCGCGGCTCACCCCGGTGCGGCGAATACCGACTTGATGCGCAACATGCCTGCCGCGCTGCGCGCGCTCGTGCCTGTCGTCGCGCCCATCGTCACGCAGACCCCGGCGATGGGGGCCTTGCCGGTCCTCCGGGCGGCCACCGATCCCGGCGTGCTGGGCGGTCAGTACTACGGGCCGGGCGGATTCCTGGAGACCCGCGGCTACCCGAAGCTCGTCGAATCGAGCGCCCGATCCCATGACATGGCGATTCAGCAACGCTTGTGGACGGTCTCGGAGGAACTGACCGGAGTCACCTTCCCCGTCTGATCGCCACCGTACGGCCGGAAGGCCGTTCGACGAAGTACCTCCCCAGGCCTGTTCGCGCACGTCTAGCAGCACCTGCACTGCCGCACCGCGCCGGCGGCGCGGCCAGGGGCGGCCCCGACCCAGATGCACGTGATCGCGGGGTCGCCCCTCCGAGCCGCTGGCAGCCGATACCGTCGTGCGGCTCCCCGAGCGCAGTGAGGCGGTCGTTGCGCGCCTTGTCGAGTTGGAAAGTGTGAGAGGCGCTCTACGGCGGGTTCGTAGAGTGCCGCCTATGGGTCTCGGCTACCTGCTCGGCCGCGGCAAGCTGGTCGCGCACCACGTCAGCCAGTGGATGGTCGCTGCCGAGGGCTCGCTTCGTCTGCTCGAACATTGTCTCGAAGAGTTTCACGGCTTCCTCGAATCGGCCTCCGGCTCGAAGTGTGTCGGCAAGCGCGTTGCGAGTGCTCCGGAGCCGCGGATGGCCGGGAAGAGCACGATGTGGATGCGCATCTGGAGCCCGAAGGGGTCCGGACAGTCGGTGATGCACTGAGGAGGCATTCCGCGCGACCACATGGTGGAGGTGCGGGACGTGACTCTGCTTTTGCCCGGCTGTGGAGCTTACGACGGCGTAGGAGCCGGTTCGTCGGCCGGGAGGTAGACCTCACGGCGCAAGCGTTCGAGATCCGGCGCTGCGATAGCGGAGGTTTGCGTGTACCGATTGCTTTCACGCCCCCAGAGCCCCACGCTCGTGATGTTCACATACATCTCCGCGTAGTCCTTCCCCTGACCGGCCAAGCCGGGAAGAACGCGCAGGAGCGCGGGGACGTAGTGGATTACCGCCTCGAGCTGGGCACGCTGATCCGCCACTTGGCGCCGCACTTGGTCCACGGCTTCGTCGCGAGTGCAGCCGGTTTCGTGACGGACCGCCCGCACCAGGTTGTAAGGAACTCGGTCTGCCTCGTCCTGATCCAGTCCCACCAGGTCGTTCTCCACGAAGGTGACCCAAAAGGCGAGTTCCTCGAGACGGCGGATCACGGGGTGTTCGCGCAGCGTCGATGGCAGTTCCCGGTCGTGGTACACCTCCATGCAGGCGATGGCGGTTTCGATCCCACTGGTCGACATCCGCATCGGTAGGTAGTCGGCCGTGGAAGGGACGTAGCCACTGATGCGATGATGGGCTTCGCGTTCGGCGGCTTCGAACCACTCCTCGAGGCCGTCGAGGAACCGCTTCTGCCAGCGGATGGTCCGGCCCTCGCGCAGGCGCGGCCATATGCTCGCCCAAGCCGTCGGAATCGCGCCGGGCCGCCACGGTTTCTCCGGGTCCTGGCGCAGCGTCGCCACCATGCCACGTCGCAACGCGGTCACGGCTTCCGGGTCCCTCAGCTGCGGATCCTCGAAAAGGTCATCCCAGGCGAGGACCAGCACGGCCATGCCGTAGGCGGTCTGTTCACGGGCCGCACTCGCTGCTGGGGCCAATGTTCGCGCCGGGATCTGGATCGCCCCCGTCCACCGGTGGTAGTCCGCCTCGGTAGCGGAGACGGCGAGGCCGGTGTCCACCAGCCAGTTCCGCAACCATCGCCCGAGCTGCGGCGGAAGCCCGTCGCCGCGGGTTCGAGGTGGCTGCGTCGACTGCTGGGGGACCGCGGGACCAGGAGTTCGCCGGTCGAGTATGGACCTGGCGTAGGCGGTGATCGCGTGGCGAGCGCCCGGATCGACGGGCAGAGTGGCGAGCTGACCGGCGGCCCGGTCCATGAACTCATCAGCCACCGTTTGTGCTTCGTCCACGGCGCCGCAGGCGATGACGATTTCGCGGGCGCGCGCGGCTTGCTCGAGCGTCATTCTGCTCTGCAACAGGCGAGCAAGGCCTCTGTCGCGGGCGGCCGCGCGGATCACGGGCAGTGTGTAAATGCCCGCGGACAGATCCGCGTTGACGGGCTTGCCCAGCTCTTCGGCGGTGGAGGTCAGATCGAGGATGTCGTCATACAGCTGGTAGGCCAGCCCGAAGTACCGGCCGAACTGGGCCGACGCCTCTTGCTGATCGTCGGGCCTGCCGGCCTGCATCGCGCCCACCCGGCATGCCAGCGAGAGCACCGCCGCCGTCTTGCCGTCGATCGCGTCCAGGTAGGACTGCTCGCTGCGGGAGGCCACGTAGAGGTCGGCGGCCTCGATCACCATGCCCGCGCACATCTGCTCACCGGCAATTGCCCCCGACAGGACTTCGCGCCCGCCGAGTTCGGCCAGCATGCGCACACTTGTGAGCATCACGGAGTCCCCACCCAACACGGCCATATGCGAACCCCACACCACATTGGCACTGGGACGGCCTCGACGCTCGTATGCGTGATCGATGACGTCATCGTGGTAGAGCGAGCCCAGATGCAGCAGCTCGACGGCAGCGGCGGCGCGCACCGCCCGGTCGTCGGCCGGGGCCGCGGGATCGGTGAGCAGGTAGTAGGACAACAGGGTCAATGTGGGACGGACCAGGCGGCGCGAGGTGTCCGGCCCCTCTTCTGTGAGCGCGGCCAGTTCAGGCCTGCCCTCCAGCCGAACGGGTCCGAGAACGTCACGGACCCGGTCCAGATCCGCATCCAGATGGGGGAAGACAGCCGAATCCATTCCACGTGGCACGCGGGCACTCTCCTGACTGGTTGCATCGATCATCCAGAACACCGCCGATCAATGGCAATGAGACACCATGTCGCTGCGGAAGATGTTGGTATCGGCTGAAATTGAGGCCTGATCCGCAGATGCGGTGCAGCTCGACCGGACATCGGGAGGGTGCGCCACGCATCGAGCGATGACCGATGACTCCAGTTGCTCGAAGACTCCGGCGACGGCGAATCAGCCTGCCTCGGTGGGGGTCTGATCAGCGGGGATGCAAGGTTATCCGGGCGTTGTAGGCGGGGCTGAGGCCGGTGTGATAGCGACGGGGGGGCTCGACGGGACCGGTGGCCGCGCCGATGCGACGATGCTCGAGGATGGTGCGGAAGAGGATGCGCGCTTCCGCCAAGGCGAATTGGGCACCCAGACAGCGATGCGCGCCGGCGCCGAAGGTCAGCCAGGTGCGGCCGTTCGGCGGCTCGTCGAGGAAGCGTTCAGGGCGGAAGGCCATCGGGTCCGGGTAATGCCGTGGTGATTCGTGAATGAGGAGAATGGGGACTATGACGATGGCCCCCTTGGGGACGTGGACTCCGTTGACCACGGTGTCGCGCAGTGCGCGCCGCCCGGTGAACGGTGACACCGGGCGGATTCGCATTGTTTCGGCGACCACGGCGTCGAGATATGCGTCGAGCCGGGCGGAGTCGCCTGCGTCGACCGCTGCATCGAGTTCGGCCATGGCTGCCGGGTGGACGGCCAGCATGGCGGCGATCCAGCCGAGCGTGATCGCGGTGGTCTCGTAGGCGCCGAGCAGGATGCCACGCATATTGCGGGCCAATGCGGCATCGTCGTGCTGATCCAGTTCGGTGCCGACATACCGCGACAGCACATCTTTCCGGCCGTTTCTGTCACCGGGCGTGGACCGGCGCGCGGCGATTTCCTCGATGATGAGGGCGTCGACCTCCGACTGGCGGCGGCTGAGCGGCGGGTAGGGCAACGTGTAGCCACCGACCAGCGGGGTGAGCAAGGTGACGGCGAGAAATCCGCGACTTTCTATTTCCCCGAACCACCGGCTCACCGCCTGTTTCAGCCGGTCCTTGCGGGGCGCGGCCACGTCGCCGAAGACGACGCCGAGCAGCACGCCGATGGCCAGGTCGTAGCCGACCTTCAGAAACTCGAACGGTTCACCGACAGGCCAAGTCGGCAGTTCGCGCTGGACCACCTCCACCATGAGATCCTCGTAGGACCGGAGTGCCTTGCTCTGGAACGGCGGTGCGAACAGCTTACGTTCGCGGCGATGTTCGTCACCGTCGAGAAAGATCAACGTCTGCTTGCCGAACATCATGTCGTGGCTGGAGAAGCGGCTCAGCACCTGCCCGACCGAGAAGTCGTCGTGGTTGGCGAACAGTCCTCGCACATCGTCCATGTCGTAAGTGACCAGCATGGTCGGAAATCCTGGCGGCGAGACGACGAACCGTTCGCCGAATTCCAGCAAGGGGGAACGGTGCGTGCCGGGGCGCATCAGTCCACCGATCTGCGCGATGTGGCGGGTGCGAAGCCTAGGGAGATCACGCAGAGACAGCGTGGGATGCGACATGTAGCCATCCTTAACCCGTCGCTCGGCGACTCGCAAACATGAAATCCCCGCAGTGGCAATGGATACAGGGCCTATCACCGCTTCGCACAGGCGAAGCCGTCGACGTGCCGGAGCAGTCACTGCTGCGGATCCCACCATCCGGATTCGCCCTCGCCGTTCGGCTCACCCGATCCCGAATTCCGCTCTGAGCGCGGCGAACAGCGTGTCCACCTCGGGGCCGAAGACCAATCCCGTGGCGTACAGGGTCGTCATCGCGGCATCGAGGGCGTCGTGTCGGTTCGCGTCGATGATGGTGGGCAGCGCGAAGGACGGGCGGTGGATCGGGCCCAGATCGAAGGGGCTCGCCGTCGAACCGGCCGAACCGAGAACCATCGTCGCTTCGATGGTGCCGACCTGCTCACCTTTCGGCGGGCCGAAGTCCTCGTCGTGCAGCCAGGTCATGGCCGCGTCTACGTCGTCGAACGGGGGCGGTAGCGGTCGGCCGTCCCGCAGCGCCGCCAAGGCGGGCCGCACCCACGGCCGGTCGCTGAGGCCTGCTTTCGCGCAGGCTTGGGCCGCCGACCAACGCGCCAGGCGCCGCAACTCGGGATCACCCATCGTGGCGATGGCCTCGGCGATCGCGCGGTCATGGCGTGCCAGGTCTTCCGCGCCCGGGTGATCTTCCAGGCGGGGTATCGGCTCCCCGCCCCAACGCTGCCGCTGGAAAGCGGCCGCTTGCGCAGGCAGATCGTCGATGTGCAGGCGGCGCGAGCCTTTGTCGTCGACTACGACGACCCATTCCTCCACGTCGACCGACGCGGTTACCTCGGGCAGCGGGACATTCTCGGGCACACCGTATCCGGGCATATTCCACTGCATGGCCGGTAGCGGTTCGCTGCCGTCGTCCGGCCAGAGCCGGATACGCCACACATCGCCGGGTTCGGTCGACCCGGGCCAGCCGTAGTTGACGAATCCACGGCCGCTGATATCGATCAGGTACTGGCCCTCCGGAACCGGGCAGTCGACCGCGCCGTCGGTGGGCGACGACAGGAACAGTGTGCCTTCCGGTCCGACTCGTAACCTCGTCTCACACACCTGCTGCCATTCGCCGCGATCGCCGGGCGGCCGCTCGTCCCATACCTGAATCGTTACTGGCATATGGAAGTTGTTCTGGTGCGGGCTCAACACCACCACCGCCAGCCCATCTGAGGCGAACGGATGCGCCGCCTGCGCGCGGTCGAGCAGTTCGAGTTCCTCGACCGGGCTCTCGACGCCGCCGTCGATGCGGAACTGCCCGTAATCCATGAACAGATTGACGGTTTCCTCGCTGACCGGCCGCATGAACACGGTGCTCATCGCGTCATCTTTGCACGCGAGGCACGTCTCGGTCCGAGAGCGACGTTCCCGGTCAGGGGGAGTCTGCATGCCGGACCAGCGCGGCGGCATGCGGCGCGACGGGCGCTGTGCGTATCTCCGAGTGCAGTCGGCAACCGTATGGTCCGTGGCCGTGCTGCGGATCGGCGACATGCCGAAAGCCAGCGGACCCGTAGCCTCAGACCGTCGCTTGACGCCTACGTGGAGGTCGTGACGTAGAGCCATTACGGCGTCGGCCTCATCGGCGGGCCGGGCTTCGGAGCCTGGCGCGAGCTCGCCGTGCACACCATGACGACGAACTGGGTGCTCGCCGCCGAACACGAGGGCTTCCCGCTGATGTACCACTGGCGGGTGCTGCCGGACACGACGCCGCTGCCGGAGGAGCTCGCCGACATCGACCGTGCCGTCGCCTACTGGGACGGCCGACCGCAGGTACGCCACCGGATCGAGGCCCTCCAGATCTCTTCGGCGAGCATCGCGCTGTTCCTGGAATACATCCCGCAGAACCTGCACGAGTGGCTGAACACCCAGATCGAGGCGGGCGAGGAGCCCGCCGACCGGGCCTGCGCCATGGTCGAGCGGGAACTGGCCGCCGGCACCGCGTTCATGAACAGTCGCGGTCTGCTGCACCTCGACGCGCACTTCGAGAACATCCTGACCGACGGTCGACGCCTCTACTTCGGCGACTACGGCCTCGCGCTGTCCTGCGGGTTCGACCTCTCACCGGAGGATGCCGCGTTCTTCGACCAGAACCAGAGTTACGACCGCGGCTATACCGCCACCTACTTGGTGAACTGGCTGGTCACCGCGCTGTACGGGCTCCGGCGGGAGGACCGGGGGGCGCGCGCCGCGATGGTGCGCGCCTTCGCCGAGGGCAAGTCGCCGGAGGGCATCCCCGAGGGGGTCGCCGCGGTCCTCACCCGGCACGCGCCGATCGCCGCGGCGATGTCCGCATTCATTAGCGCGTTCCAGCAGGAGAGCCGGAGCACCCCGTACCCGGACCAGGAGATCCGCTGCCTGCTGGGCGGCCCGGCCTTTCGGGGCCCAGACGCTAGGTGACCCACCGTGTCCTCGGAGCGAACACGTAGTTGGGGAAAACCGATCGACATGACGGACATGCCGGTGTTCCGGCCCCGTTCATCGACAAGGCGTGGACTTCTTCCCAACTAAGCGGACCTTTCGGAGTTGTTCTGGCTGTTTGCCGAAGCGTCGACGCCACCGACGCGTGCGCTGACCAGACCCACGATCGGGTCCGCGGTGAAGTCGAACTCGCGGTCGCGGTCGAAGCGGGCGACGTGGACAGCTGCAAGGCAGACCTAAGGCGGTCCGGATGACTCGAGGGGGCTCTGCCGACCAGGCGACCACGACCCGCTGCAAGGCGGTCACGGCGGTCCAGGTGACCGTGGGCTTGGTCGTCGGTCATCGGCAGCTGAGCACGTGACGGCGTGGAACCGCTGTGCAGGCGTCGAGGCAGGTCGAGAAAGTGGTGAGTTCTGTCTATCGAAAGCCTGCACCGGCGCTCGCTTCGGAGTTATCGTTGAAGTCCCTGCTGGAGGCCATGGTCGGGGTGCGCAATAGGCCTCCTGGCTGTGGCCTTGGGATACGACATGCACGCACCGACCGCGTCGCTCGCCGACAACCTCTGCATGCCGCCGCTCGCGAAGCCTGTCGCGGCGGTCGATGCGACCGCGCTGGTCCGGCTAGCAGGGGCCGATGCCAACTCTCTCGTGTTGAGCTTCATCGTGGGTAACGAGTCGATCGTCAGTGGTCTGCCGGTGCACCGTGATGCGGGGCTGTTCACATTTGCCGCCGATCCGGCGGTACCCGGCAAGTCGCGGCGTCTATGGCTTTCCGAGACGAGCGGTCGGCGTTTGCGGTCTTTCATCGCGGACTGCGGCCGATGCCTCGACGGAACCTCTGTCGGCGCGGACGCCGTCCTGAGCCTGGCTCAGATCGGGTGCCGCTGTGCGATAAACGCGCGGTCGCGTTCAGTTTACGGAGGGGTGCCGATTCAGCCCTGGCGTGCGCCGTGTCAACTGAGATTCAAGGACTACTACATCCGTAGTACTTGATCGTGACGAATGGCCCGAGCGGCTACACCGGTGGGTCAGAATAAGGGTCTTGTCATGCAACAGTCTTCCGCTCGACCGATCGCTACCGGCAATAGGCTGCCCGACGGAGCCTTCCCGCTTTCGGCGGCGCAACGCGGAATTTGGTTCGCCCAGCACGTCGCAGGCGATGTCCCGATCTCGATTGCCCAGTACGTCGACCTGGCGGGATCGATCGACCTCGACCTGCTCGCCCCGGCGGCGCGCCAAGCCGGGCGCGAGTTCGGCACCGGGTATCTGCGCCTGATAGAAAGCGACGGTTATCCGTTCCAGTGCGTCGACACCACGCTCGACGATAGCGCACGCGTTGTCGACTTCCGAGGTGAGCGCGATCCCGCGGGCGCCGCTCATGCCTGGATGCGCCGCGAATACTCGGCGCCCCTCGATCTGATGAACGATCGGCTGGCCTGTGTCGTCATGCTGCGGATCGCCGACGACCGCTGGTTCTGCTACTGGCGGATGCATCACATCGCGCTGGACGGCATGGGGGTCTCGGCCATGGCGCGACGCACCGGCGAGCTCTACACCGCGGCGATCGAGGGGAGGCCGCCCCCTGCCGCACAGGCCGAGGACCTGAGGAAGATCGTCGATGCCGATCGGGAGTACCGCAGCTCCGACCGTTTCGCGGCCGACCGCGAGTATTGGCTTCGGCACCTGGACGGGATCGCCGACCCGGTGAGTCTGGCGGGCCGTATCGCCGAAGTGGACGCGCATCCCAGACGTGTGGAGGCGGCGCTGACGCAGGAAACGGCTGCGTTGCTGGCGATGGTCGCGAAGGCGGCGTCGTCCGGTGTGGCGCCTACGGTGGTCGCAACCTTCGGCGCCTATCTGGCTGCGATCACCGGCGCTCCAGAGGTGGTCTTGAGCCTGCCGGTCTCTGCGCGCACGACGGCGACGATGCGGCGCTCCGGCGGCATGATCGCCAACGTCGTCCCGGTGCGACTGAGCTTGCGGCCGACCACGACCGTCGGTGAACTGATCCGGGCAGCACAGGCCGAGCTGACCGGCGCGCTGCGGCGGCAGCGCTACCGCCAAGAGGACATCTTCCGCGACCTCGGTTGGCCGATGGACGAGGTAGCGACCTTCGGTCCGTCGGTGAATTTGATGATGCTGGACACCAGGGTTCAACTCGGTGCGGTCACCGGACGAGCGCATGTGCTGACGGCCGGGCTGATCGACGACCTCTACGTCAATCTGTATCCGGGCGTTGGGGGCGAGAGCACCCACATCGACTTCCAGGGCAACGCGAACCTGTACAGCGATACCGAATTGATCACTCACCACAGCCGATTTCTGCGGTTCCTGCGCAGGTTCCTCACCGCTGGACCGGACGCGGCACTGTCCACGATTCCCGTCGTACCCGATAACGAGCTCGCCGAACTCGCACCGGCACGCGGACCGACGGGCGTCGCGCCGCGCACGCTCCCCGAAATTCTCGCCGCGGGTGCGGGAATCGACCCCGAAGCGATCGCTGTCCACAGCGGGTCGGCTCGGCTGACCTACCGCCAAGTGGACGAATACACCAACCGGCTGGCACGCATCCTGATCGCCGCCGGTGCCGGGCCGGAACGCGGTGTGGCGATCTCGATTCCGCGCTCGATCGATTCCGTGCTCGCGATGCTCGCCGTGGCCAAGACAGGCGCCGCATTCGTGCCGATCGACCCGAACTACCCTTCCGGCCGGATCGAGCACATGGTCGACGACAGCGGCGTCGGCATCGGCCTTACCGTAACGACCGCGCGAAGTCTGCTTCCGAATCGGGTGAACTGGCTGATCCTCGACGAGGACGAGACCGGCCGGGACATCGCGGAGCGAAGTGCGGCCGCGGTCGACGATAGGGTGCGGCACGCTGCGGTGCTCTTGGATCAGGCCGCCTACATGATCTACACGTCGGGGTCGACCGGATTGCCCAAAGGCGTGATGGTCACACACCGGGGCTTGGCGAATCTGGTCGCAAACTCCGCGCAGGGTTTCGGTGTCGCCGCGGATTCCGTGATGGCCCACGTTGTTTCGCCGAGCTTCGATATTTCGGTCGAAGAGATCCTGGTCAGCTTCGCCGCCGGTGCGACGCTCGTCGTTGTTCCGCCATCGGCGTACGGCGGTGAAGAGATGGCGGCGGTTCTGCGCGCGGAAGGTGTGTCCCACCTGGACGCCACACCGGCGGTCGTGGGAACCCTCGACCCGGCGACACTACCCAGCCTGCGCACTGTCGTTGTCGGTGGTGAGAGCTGCCCGGGCGAGTTGGTGGCCAGGTGGTCCGGTCGTGCTGTGCTCAACGGGTACGGGCCCACCGAGACCACGGTCACGGCGACGTTGAGCGACGCGTTGAGACCCGCTGGGCCGGTTACGATCGGAAGTCCGGCTCGCGGTTTCTCAGCGGTCGTGCTCGATTCCTGGTTGCGGCCGGTGGCTCCCGGGACGATCGGGGAGCTCTACCTCGCCGGGGCGGGTGTGGCGCGCGGCTACCATCAGCGTAAAGGCCTCACTGCCTGCCGATTCGTAGCGAACCCTTACGCGTGCGGCGAGCGGATGTACCGCACCGGAGACTTGGCTCGCTGGACCAAGAGTTCCGGGAGATTGGAGCTGGAGCATCAGGGCCGCAGCGACTTTCAGGTGAAGGTGCGCGGCTTCCGTATCGAGCTCGACGAAATCGATGCTGTTCTGCGACAGCACCCCGGCGTCGACTTCGTGGTTACCCTCGGCAAGGAGACCGACTCGGGTTCCACCGCGCTGGTGTCGTACGTGCTGCCCGAACCGGGCGTCAAGGTCTCTGTGGACGCGTTGAAAGCGGCTGCGGACAAGGCGCTTCCGGCCTACATGGTGCCCGCCGCGGTGGTAATACTGGACCGTCTTCCGCTGACACCGCTGGGCAAGGTGGATCGCACGGCACTGCCAGAACCAGAGTTCGGCTCGGACGCGCCTGTGGGCAGACCACCTTCGACGCCACGGGAGCAGGCGCTGGCCGCGCTGTTCGCCGAGGTTCTCGGGCTGGATTCGGTGGCCGTCGACGCGAGCTTCTTCGCACTCGGTGGCGACAGCATCTCGGCCATTCAACTGGTCTCGAAGGCGAAGTCCGCCGGGATCGGCTTCAGCGCACGATATGTATTCGAGCGCAAGACCGTTGCCGCTCTCGCCTCGGTGGCCACCGAGGCGCACACTCCGGTGGCGCGCGAGCTGCCCGGCGGTGGCGTCGGCGCCGTCGGACTCACACCGATCGTGCACGCGATGCTGGACCAAGGACAGACCTGGCGCAGGCTCGGCCAGGCGGTCTTGGTCGGTCTACCGGCCGACGTGGACCACACACGATTGGTCGAGGCCGTGCAAGTGCTCCTCGACCATCACGATCTACTGCGCTCCTCGATGCGAAACACCGACCACGGCTGGGAATGGGTTGTCGCGCCAGCCGGTGCGGTCGAGGCAGGCACGTTGGTGGACATCGTGAGCGCCGATCGCAACGGCGATCCGCCGTTCGATGACGAATTGCAGGCTGCCGCGGATCTGCTCGATCCGGAGGCCGGAGTCGTCGCACGCTTCGTGCTGATCGAACGAGCGGATGCTCCTTCCTTGTGCTGGATCGTGCTGCATCACCTGGTGATCGACGCGGTGTCGTGGCGCACTCTGCTGCCGGATCTGGCGACCGCGGCCATGGGCCTCGCCCTGGCTCCGGTCGGTACCTCGTTTCGGCGTTGGGCGCACGGACAACTCGAGCATGCGGCAGGTCGGAGCGCCGAACTGTCGGTCTGGCAGAACGTTTTGGCGACGCCCGATCCGCCGATCGGCACGGGTGCTCGGGACCCGGCGCTCGACGTCGCCGCCACCGCGGGGACTTTTCGGACCATCGTCGTTCCGGATGTCGCGAACTCGGTACTCACCACGGTGCCGGACCTTTTCCACTGCGGTGCCGACGATGTGCTGCTGACCGCGCTCGCGATGGCGGTATGCCGCTGGCGCTATCGAAGGTCATTGCTTCTCAGCGTGGAGGGCCACGGACGCACGGAGGCCGTCCTGCCCGGCGCCGATGTCGCCCGCACCGTGGGCTGGTTCACCTCGGTCCATCCGATCGCCATCGATCTGACGGGCATCGACCTCGCAGACGCTTTCACCGGTGGCCCCGCGGCGGGCGCCGCGATCAAGACCACGAAGCAACAGTTACGCGCGGTGCCCGACAAGGGTGTCGGCTTCGGCATGCTCCGGTATCTGAACGCCGACACCAAGAATGCGCTCATGGACGCGCCGACCCCGCAGATCAGCTTCAACTATTTGGGCCGGGTGCCGACCGACAGCGAGGCCGGGGCCTGGTTGCCGCGACGCTTCGCGGCAACGCTGGACGAGCGAGCGCCGCTGGCCGCAGTCGTCGATATCAATGCCGCCCTGACCGACGCCGGGCTGGAAGTGACGTGGGCGTACGCAGCTCGGCTGCTCGCGGCCGTAGACGTCGAAGAGCTCGCCGATCTCTGGGCAGCCGCGCTGCGGGCACTGGTCGATCACAGCGGCAGCCCAGGAGCCGGAGGACACACTCCTTGCGACTTGGACCTCGTCGCGGTGACGCAGGCACAGATCGACGCCTGGGATCGCACCTATCCGACTCTCACCGATGTCTGGCCGCTGTCACCATTGCAACATGGCCTGCTCTTCCATGCGCTGTACGATCCCGAAGGCGCCGACGTCTATACGGTGCAGTCGCTACTCACGCTGACGGGCACCGTCGACACCGCGCGACTACGCTCCGCCGCGCAGACGCTGGTGGCACGGCACGACATCCTGCGGGTCGCGTTCGTGGAGACCGATGAAGGGCCCCGCCAACTCGTCGTCACCGACGCCGACATCTGCTGGCGGGAGATCGACCTGACCGGAATCGCCGAAGCCGAGCAACGACAGCGAGAACTCGACCGGGTGATCGCCCTGGACGCGGGCAGCCGGTTCGAATTGACCCGCCCGCCGCTCGTGCGCTGCACGCTCGTGCGTACCGCTCCCGCGCAGTACCGGTTCGTGCTGACCAACCATCACCTTGTACTGGACGGCTGGTCGACGGCGCTGCTGGTGCGGGAATTACTCACGCTCTATGCCACTGCGGGCGACACCTCCGCGCTGCCGCCCGCGCACTCCTACCGCGAATTCCTCTCCTGGCTGCGCCAGCAGGATCATGCTGCGTCGACCGCCGCGTGGGCACAGTACTTGGCAGGTATCGACATCCCGACACGGGCGGTCTCGACATCGACCCGGACGGAGGCGACAGGGACCGGGACGGTGTCCGCCGACCTGTCCCAGGACATCGTCGCACGTCTGCAAATGGCCGCGCGCGATTCGGGCACCACGACGAACACGATAGTGCAGGCGGGTTGGGCGATGCTGCTGGCCGTGCTGACCGGCCGATCCGACGTGGTATTCGGCGCGACGGTGTCGGGCAGGCCACCCGAGCTGCCCGGTGTCGAAGAATCGGTCGGTCTTTTCATCAATACGCTGCCGGTGCGCGTACGGTTCGATCCCGCGGAGCGGGTCGCCGACCTACTGGCTCGCATGCAGAGTGAACAGGCACGGCTGATGGATCATCAGCAAGTCGGGCTCGCTGCGATTCACAAGACGGTGGGCTTGGCCGAATTGTTCGATACGCTCACCGTTTTCGAGTCGTATCCGCTCGACCGAGGCGCGTTGTCGGTGCTGCCGGACGTCGCGGGCATGCGGGTAGTCGACATCGAGGGCACCGATGCCACGCCGTATCCGCTGAATCTCATGGTGGTTCCGCTGCCCGGCAGCGACGGGCAGGCCATGCTGCGCATCAGCGTGAAGTACCACGCCGACCAGTTCGCGCCGGAGACAGCGCGCCTACTGTTGGATCGCTTGGTCCGGCTCCTGACTCAACTCGTAGGCGACCTACAGGCAGTAGTGTCCGAGCTCCAGTGCTGCGACGACGCGGAGCGCGCCGCGCTGCTGTCGGTGCGTGGACCGGCGTCGATGCCGCCGCGAACGCTGCCCGAAATTCTCTGTGCCGGAGCACGGATCGACCACAGCGCCATCGCTGTTCGCGCGGGCGAGATAACGATGTCCTATGGCGAGCTCGACGCCTGGTCCAATCGTCTTGCCCGCGTCCTACTGCGCCGAGGCGTGCGGCCGGAAATGTCCGTCGTGCTTGCTCTCGGTCGATCGCTGGAATCGGTGGTGGCGGTGTGGGCAGTCGCCAAGACCGGCGCGGCGTTCGTATCGCTCGATCCTTGCTATCCGATCGAGCGGATCGAGCACATCCTGGCCGACTCGAAGGCGGCGCTCGGCGTGACGGTGACCCACGAGACGCTGCCGGGAACCGTCGACTGGCTGCTGCTCGATGACCTCGATACGCGCCGCCGGGTCGAGAAGGTCTCCGCAGCACCGATCACCGACGCGGAGCGTGGGAGTCCCATTCGCATCGACCACGCGGCGTACCTGATCTACACCTCGGGTTCCACCGGCGAACCCAAGGCTGTGCTGGTCAGCCATCGCGGGCTCGCGAATCTGGTGGCCGCCTTGATCGACTCACTGGAGTTGGATCCGTCGGCCGGCGTGCTGCATGTGGCGTCACCGAGCTTCGACGCGTCGATCTTCGAACTGCTGACAGCACATGGCGCGGGCGGCGAACTCGTGATCGCGCCGCCTGACGTATGTGCGGGCGGAGAGCTGGATCGACTGCTGCGCGCCGAACGGGTCACCCACGCGTCGATCACGCCGTCGGTACTGGCCACGATGGATCCTGACGGACTCGATGACCTGCGGGTGCTTGCTGTGGGGGGCGAGCCCGCGAGGGCTGAACTGATCGAGCGGTGGTCGACCGAGCGTCGGATGGTGAACCTGTACGGTCCGACAGAGTTCAGCACTTGGGCGACCTGTCACCGCGATCTCGCCGCGGCAGCACCGATCACCATCGGCGGGCCGATCCGCGGCGCCGCGACCATGGTGCTCGACACCTGGTTGCGTCCAGTGCCGGTCGGCGTCGCCGGTGAACTGTACCTGGCCGGTCCCGCGCTCGCCCGCGGCTATTTCGGCCGTTTCGAGTCGACCGCGACACACTTCGTCGCCGATCCCTACGGCCAGCCGGGGGAGCGGATGTACCGCACCGGAGACATGGTGCGATGGGTCATCGGGACCGACCATACATACGAGCTGGAGTTCTTGGGCCGCAACGACTTCCAGGTGAAGATTCACGGCCTACGGATCGAACTCGGCGAGATCGATTCCGTGCTGTGCCGCGATGAACAGGTCGAGTACGCAGTGACGATGGGCCGCGCCGGGCCGACGGGGGCGACCGTATTGGTGTCGTATGTGCTGCCTGCCGATGGTATCGCGGTCGACGTCGCGCACCTGCGTATGGTCGCGACCGCTGCCCTGCCCGCGTACATGGTCCCTTCCGTATTCGTCGTGCTCGATACGATTCCGCTCAACGCGGTCGGCAAGCTCGATCGGAATGCCTTGCCGACACCTGAATTCACGGACGGGCAGACCGAGTACCGACCACCCTCGACACCGACCGAAGCAATTCTCGCCGACATCTGCGCGGAGCTGCTCGGTGTCGACAAAGTCGGCGCCGACGATTCTTTCTTCGTTCTCGGCGGCGACAGTATCCTCGCTCTCCAGCTGGTATCCAGGGCCGAGCGGCGGGGCGTCCACTGCACGCCGTTTCAGGTGTTCCAGCACCGCACCATCGCCGCATTGGCCGCGGCCGCCGGGCGCATGGCCGATGAGCTGCCTCCAGTCGACGCCGGAGCTATGCTCGACGTCGTGTGGCCGATCCGGCTCGACGGCAGCGAACCCGCGCTGTTCTGCGTGTCCCCGTCCTCCGGAGTCGCCTGGCCCTACTCGGGATTCGCGGATGTGCTGTCGCAGGGCAGGCCGATCTATGGGCTACAGGCACCGGGCCTGGGCGGCGGCGAAGCGCTGGCGCGATCGATCGAAGAGTTGGTCGACCGGTACATCCACGAGATCCGGATCCTGCAGCCGACGGGTCCCTACCACCTGCTCGGGTGGTCGTTCGGCGGGCTCGTCGCGCACGCGATCGCCGCGAAGTTGCGGAACGCCGGTGAGCATGTAGGACTTCTTGCGCTACTCGACACGGACTCCGCGGACATCGATGGTGACAGCATCGAGCAGCTTTCTGCTGGCGGCTTCGTCGGTACTTTCGGCCCGATGTTGGGTATTCGTGGTGTGCCCGCCGATGCGTCCGCGGAAGATGCCGCCGATCTGATTCGTACCCAGCTGGGCGGTGTTTCGCCGATCGACGCGGGCACAATCGAGCGTCTGACGCGGTGGTACAACATAGTGGCACACATCAGAACCGGATATCGTCGTCCCGTATTCGACGGGGACGCGGTGTATTTCAGTGCGACCGTCGACGCTTCCGACAACTTGGGCCCCGGTGGATGGCAACCCTACGTGACCGGCGAGATCGTCGATCACGATATCGGAGTCACCCACGACGAACTGACCGCACGACACGTGTTGCCGATCATCGCGCGCGTACTCGACGAGCATTTGGCCGGTCGAAGATGAACCTCCAAGGCAGGCCGGTATGTCGCGGCAGCTCGCGGAGATGGGTTGGGTGACGTCGAAGCGTGCCGAGATGTCGCAGGCTGATGCGCGGCGTCGCGGGCCACCGCGTCGAAAATAAAGCGCTTGCCAGCAGATCGACACTGCCCGAGCCGATTTGAGCGAGCGCGGGTTTCGCGTGCTCGTGGAGGTCCGGGTCCGCGGAACAGTCATGACTGACTGTCGATCAGTGTGACGCAGGCGGGATGCTCTGCTCGTACTGGAAAACGTTGTGGGGGTCGTACTTCGCTTTGATCCTGCGCAGCTGCTCGAAGTGCTGTCTGCCCCAGTAGGCGGTTCCCCACTCTTGCATTCCGACGTTCGGCACGTTGACGTAGGCGCCGTCCGCGTAGGGCCGCAGCGCCTGGCTGAACTCAGCGGTCCAGGCCTGGGCCTGCGAGGTCAGCGGGTCGCTGACGCCTGGTTGTGTTGAACGAGTCCCCCAACCCGCGCCGATCTCACCGTAGAAGAGCGCGTCGCGATGGGCGAACGCCGTGCCGCCGGGGGGTTCCGTCTTGATCGCCCCACCGAAGGCATCGACGAAGTAGTTGCTCTCCTCTGTCGGAGCGTTTCGCATGAAGTCGCCGATGATGTCGACCGCCTTCTTCGGGAACGGCTCTTTGACGAACTGCGAGAAGAACTTCCAGTTCGCGGGCTCTTGCGGGAGCGGGACCTGGGCTCCCGCGAAAATATCGCCCCAGTTACCGACCTGCACCGTGACATCGGGCGTGCCGACCGACAGGATCGCAGCCAGCATCTCTGTGGCCTGTGCCGCCGCCCCCTCCACAAGCCACGCGGACAGCAGGATCTGGGACTTGTGGACCTCGAGCTCGGATCCCAGACGGCTGTCGGCGGACGGTACCGTACGCTGCCACGCCTCGAAGACCCCGTACAGGTCCCCGAGTCCATCCCATGTCGCCTGCACATTGGCCAGACGCTCGAGCGGATACACCTTGTAGGTGAGTTGGGTGACGATCCCGAAGTTGCCGTTGCCCGCGCCGCGAAGCGCCCAGAGCAGATCCGAGTGGTGCTGCGAGTCCGCGTTGATCACCTCGGCGCAGTCGTCACCCGACGCGACGACGACCTCGGCCGCCATCAGGCTGTCGCAGGCCATGCCGAGCCAGCGGTTGAGCGGCCCGAGGCCCCCGCCGAGCGTCGCACCGCACGCGCTTACGCTGCCCTCGCTTCCGGTTGTGATCGCAAAATTCTGCTTCGCGAGCGTCGTCACCGCTTCCAGCTGGGTCAGCCCGGCCCCGACCGTCGCTATTCGAGCGCCAGGGTCGATCCGGACGGACTTCAGCCGGCTGACGTCGATCACGATGCCGTTGTCGACGTTCGACCAGCCCTCGAGGGCGTGGCGGCCGCTGCGTACCCGCAACGCGACGTTGTGCTGCCGCGCCCACGTCAGGGCGTTCACCACGTCCTGGGTGTCCTGCGCGAAGACGATGACCAGCGGATAGTGAGAAAAGAGCTGGTCCCAGCCGAGTCGGGCCTCCGTATACGACACGTCACCGGGTCGGACGATGTGGCCGGTCAACGTCGCGGGCGGGCATCCCGGGCGTTTTCGCGGGGCGCTTGCGTTTGCAATATCCGCGTCTGCGGCTGTGAGGCCCGAAACAACGACTGCTCCTACGCCGGCGGCCGTCGACGTCCTGAGCAGGTCACGGCGAGAAAGATCACTCAAGTCCAGGTCCTCTCGATCGGGCTATGCCAATACCGGGCTCCCAATTGAACTCTTACGCGCCAACCGCCGGGCAGTCCTTCGTGGTCGATTCCCGAACGGTAACCGGGTGACGTGGCGGTGTGTCCCGACACGCCAATCGAGACGATCACAACCGCCCCAAGGCGTGACTCACTGCCGAACCCTACCAGCCTATTACCGGTTCAGGCTGCTGAGGAATTCGCGGTACAGCTTTTGGCGGCTCTCCCTTGCCGCCTCGGATGCGGCCAGCTGGCTACTTCGGTTCGACTCGGCTCGTGGCCACAAGGCGCCTCAAGATTCGGACTACGGCCGTGGCGGTTACGCGCGTCCCCTTGGCGTGTTACTCAGCGTCCAGAGACGGAGCTGCCCGACAGGCGTGGCTCATTAGGCTGGCTGGGTGGAGTTCACAACGGATTTCGAGCGTGGTGGGTGGCTGCTCGCGCGCGTCGGCGAACACGGGGTCGGCGGCGTCGCTGGTACCGGCTTCGAGGCTTATGCGCGGATCCTGCACCCGGTCGAGGCGACCCGCCGCGATGTCACGGTCACCGACGAGTGGGGCAATCCCGAGATCGTGGAGGAGGCGATGTGGCCGTGGGCCCAGGTCGCCGTGCGCAACGGCAGAGTGATGCATCCGCTGGTGCAGTGGCGCAACCTCACCGACGGTGAGGACGAAGCGGCGATGTCGTTCGATGACGGCTGGAGAGTCGGCCAGACCGTCGAGGGGTGGTTCGACCCGAGCCTGCTGGCCGCGCTCACAGTCCACCTTCGCGCAGCCACCGAGGCCCCGGAAGAGGTGACGGCTGGAGTGTGGAATGGATTCGGCGAGCTGAACGCATCCTCGGGTACGGTGTTCGTCGCGTCCACCGACGGCGATCCGCAGAACCTCGAGCGCGAGCGAGCTCGAATCGACGCCGAGCTGGCAGCCTCTGTCGCGCCACAGGTCAGACGAGCGGTCCGGACAGGACCTTTCCTACAGTGGCCGGGACGCGACTTCCTGCTGTTCGACACAAGTCTCCCCGAACTCGCCGACCCCAGCTGGGTGCATGCGGCGGGCCTGGGATGGACGACCGACTTCCCCGGAGTGACGCCACAGCTGCTCTGGCCCGCCGACCACGCCTGGGTCGTGGCCAGCGAGATCGACTTCGACTCCACGATCGTCGCCGGCTCACGGGCTCTGATCGACGCGGTTGTGGCCGACGACCGTTTCGAGGCCTTCGAGGTCGCCGAGCAGTCGGATCTGAGCTGGTACGGCGACACGATCAACCCCGCGCCGAAGGACTGAGATGTCGCGTGAGTTCGACCAGGGCGTGCAACCGAGGTGCACGACGATCTCACGAACAGGGCGGCATTACTCAAGGAGTCGGCGGCCGCACGCCTCACGACGGCTCAGTAGTACACGCGAGGAGCAGTGACCGGACGGCGATCGAAGATTGCACCCACGCCGACACCCACGGTCCACTTGCCGAGCATCCGACCTCCGCGCGCCCAGCCGGAGGCAAGAAGGTGTCGTGAGCCGGAATATGTTGTTGCGCAGGCAAGCCTGACGCTGGGTCGCCCAGGAGGGAGGTGGCGAACCCCAGCGTGCGCAGCTGTCCTCTGCGCTGTCACGAGCCTCGCAGCAGGTCTGGAGACGGCAGGCATGATAGATCCGACCTACTCGTATGTTCCTGAAACGGCCGTTCACACGTTTCGTGGTGTGCCGCGGGGTTGGGCCTGGCGGGTGGTGTCGGCCAGCCATCCGCCAGACCCAACACCTCCAGTCTGGAGAACATCCGTTCTCAGACGCCGAGAGTTTGCAGGAGTTTGCGGGTTCAAAAAGTTCACAGCTTTCGACGCCGATTTCTCGGGCTCAGTCCCAGGGAGTCGGCCCGGTCCGCGACCTCAGGCTGCGAGTGCTCTCGCTGGGACGGGCACGATTCCGACCCTGGCCGCATATGCGTGTGGTTTCTGGGTAAAGGCATGTTTGGTGGTCACCACGGCCGCCACGTCGGCGCCGTGCCTGGTGTGCGCGGTTCCGCCGAACCGCTGTACGTCTAGCGCGATCGTTGCGGTATGGCCTGATTTGCAACACAATTCGGTGGTGGCCACCCCGACGCAATCCCGATGTGGTGAACGCCAACCGCGCTCCTGCCGCAGCCTGGGATCGGACTTTGTTGTACCGCAGACACATTCGAACTGTGATTCCCTAATGCCGCGACCAGGTCGCCAATCGCAAACGGATTCGTCTTGGCACTCATCGGCGAATGGCTCGAATCTTTGGGAGACCCAAGCTGGTCGTGGCGGCCGACTGCCGAGGCCGACGCTGGACCTCGTCAACTGACCTGCAGTCGCCGAGACTGCCTGCCGGAATCGACCGCCACGCCCTGCCCCGTTGGAGCGCGCTGTACCGGATCGAAGCTCGCGTGCCACCGAGTGCGAGGCACGGGCATCAGTTCATGCGGGGGTGGGGTTGAACTCGGCGGTGACGCGGTCCACGAAGTTCTTGGCTTCGGGGCTGTCGTGGTCGGTGGGCAGCTCCACGGGCTGCCCGTTGAGCGGCACGGTCGCCGGCCGATGGTTCGCCAGTACCTTTCCGGCACCGTCGCCGAGCGGTAGACCGGCCAAGGCCGAGACGCGGTTTATCACGGCGTCGGTGCCGACCGGCGGGAGGGCTACGACGCCCTGCGGCCACTGCACGCCTCCGATTTCGAAGAACTCATGGTAGCCGCCTATGTGCTGGTACCCGACCTGCGCAAAGTACAAATCATCCGGCGTCGAGCCTTGCGTTTGATTGATCTCATTGTTGAACGTGCCGTGGAACACGCCGCTGGTGGGGTCGAAGTGTGCGTATTGGCCTGATACGGATGCCTGTATCTTGAGCACTTCGAACAGAACCTGCATACCACCGGGGGCAGGCTGGTTGTTCTTGGAGTAGAGAGCCTTGGCGCCATCGATATCGGGCGGGTTCCACATGTGCGGGACGATGTCGAGGTCGTTGGCGTAGCGCCGTACTCGTTGCAGGCGTTGGGTGGTGTAGTTGACGAATTCCTGATTGCAGAAACTCGGTCCGGCGGTCGAGAGCACACTGATCTTGGCTTTTTCGGAATTGTCCCAAAGCCACTGGGTGTCGCGCAGGAACAGCGCGAACGTGAGTGACAGGGCACCGCCGAGGCTGTGGCCGGTGACGGTCAGGTCGATCGCCTTGTCGCCGAGCGAGCTCAGGAACTCGGGCAACGTGTGACCGGCGCCGGGACGCTGGCCTGAGGGTTTGATACCGAGGAGGGTTTTCACCCCGATGGCGGTGCCGATCGTGTGCCAGGCGGCATTATTCGCGAACCACGGCGTCTGGAGAATGAAGGAGTCCTCGACGAGCCAGTCGAACACCAGTGCGTCGGTGCTGCCGGCCATCGCGATCACGTACCGGGAGCGATCCTCGGTGCTTCGCACCATGTACAGGGCGTTGACCGCGTACAAGTCGGTGTCGAACAGCGCGACTCCCGGACCCCAGACGATCTCCCACCCTCCGATGACGTCCCGGTTGGTGTCGAGATACTGCTGGATC
Organism: Nocardia sp. NPDC004718; assembly: GCF_053601535.1. NCBI lineage: Bacteria > Bacillati > Actinomycetota > Actinomycetes > Mycobacteriales > Nocardiaceae > Nocardia > Nocardia sp. NPDC004718. Next base: position 4,099 of record NZ_JBSGCA010000041.1, on the reverse strand, counting down.
TTTTGAGAGAGGGTGTCCTCCAGGTCGCCGTCTTCTTTGCTGATGCTGTTGACCAGATTCGCGTACTCGCACAGCTGGTATGTGATCTTGTCTTGCAGAGACGGCTCATTGATCGTCGTGGATTGTGCAGTCATGTACCGCTCCTTACCGTATGGGTTTCATCCGAAACAGAGAGGAGAAAGCGGTGACGCGAATTCACACGCCGCGTCCGCATCGGGGACAGAACATCCCGGACCGGTAGCTGTGTATAGGAGTCTAGACGACCCACCACACATGCGGGCGAATAACCTGCCTGCCCAGGATTTGACGCTCGCCCGCCGAAGGGAGGCCGGTCCGCGCGGTCACGAGGGACGCTGGTAGCCGTCCCTTGGAGCTCTAGCACGAATACGCGGATCTCCATCTGCCACCGTTCCGGCGCGCGCAAGGTGGAAGTTGCGATTCGATAGAGGGACGAGTTGGGGGGCGAAGATGATCGTCTCCGGGCGCGACAAGGCCCGGCTCGACGCGGCGGCCGGCGAACTCGGGCATCGGGTGTGCGGCCGTGATGCCGCCGCCTGAGCTGCGGCGGCGTCACCGGGCAGCAGGTCGGCTCGCCGGTGTCGAGGTGGGGGTTGTCGGGTGCCGTCGATCGCCGACCTCGACGCGGTCGGGCTGCCCGCGACCCGGTCGAGGAGGAGCGGGACCGTAAGGGGCCTCAGTGGATCCAGCAGGCCGAAGCCTACCGACGTTCGGTGACCGTACCGGGTCACCCTGCAGTTCATTGCCATTGCCGGACTGTGCGCCGCGCGGCATCACTTTGAGGGTTTTCGGTCACATTCCCTGGTTATGTGACCACAACATTCAATCGAACGTTCAAAGTTACGATCGGAGAGTGTGAACCTACGGTCAGAGCCTCCCCTCCGGCGCAACCAACGCACCGCAGACTTCGTGTTGACCATGGACGAGATCAGAGCGGTGACGGCTTTTGCCATGACCTCGGCAGAGCAGGTACTCCCGCTGTTCGAGGCATGTCACCCCGATGACAGCAGACCCCGCGACGCACTCGCCGCCGCAGCCGCGTTCGTCCACGGAGACCACCGCTCTCGCGCCCAGCGTGTGACGGCACCTGCTGCCCACCGTGCTGGGCGAGAAGCGGCGGCGCCCGTGGCGTTTCACGCCGCGATGGCCGCGGGCGATGCGGCCGCGTCGGCGTACTTGCATCCGTTGGCGGATGCCGTTCAGGTCAACCACATTCTGCGCGCGTCTGCGCACACCATCCGAGTGTTCGAGCTGTGCCCCAGCGAGGAGTACGGCGACTCGGTCGAGCGCATCGCCGACCTCGCCACGCCACTGTTGATCGACGTCCTCCGCCGTTATCCGCGGATCGGCGCCGGCGCGAACCGGGTCAGCCGGCTCGTGCACCAGCTCGACAACCGCCTGCGAGATGGGCACACCCCGTCACCGCGGCACAAGCGAGGGTCGGAGCGGCGATGATCCTGCCCAAGGTCCGAGACCCCCGGATGGTGACGATCCGTCGGGGTGGCTGCTTGACCGATGCCGACCATCAGCTGCTCGCGCTGTGGGCGGCGGCATGCGCCGAGCACGTTCTCGGCCATTTCGAGCACGAACGGCCTGACGATCCACGCCCACGAGACGCCATCGCCGCCGCCAGAGCGTGGGCGCGAGGCGATATGCCGATGATGCAGGCCCGGGCAGCAGGCGGACACGCGATGGGCGCCGCCCGCCCGCTGACCGGCGCGGCTCGATTCGCCGCCTACGCCGCCGGACAAGCCGCATGCGTTGGACACGTCGCCGAACACGACCTCGGTGCCGCCGCCTACGCGATCAAAGCCGCTCGAAGCGCGGACCCCGGCAATCCCCGGGCAGGCCGGATCGAGCGTGACTGGCAGCGAGACCAGCTCACCGACCCCATCCGCGCCCTTGTCCTCGAAGACCAGGCCCGGCGCAACAGCATCTGCTGGTCAGTCTTCTCCGACTGAGCCACACAGCATCTCCGCTTTATCGACCGCTTGTTCTGGCAACCATCCCCGCAGTCCCGGCCTAGCGGACCTGCTTCATCCAGTCATCCAGGTCGCTGCCGCGGCGTTCGGCCAGGATCGACGCGAACTCACCGACGAGTCGGACCAGGTCCGTCATCTCGGGGCAGGCGGAGACAAGTTTGTCCAGGTGAGCCCGGCACCCGGCGGGTAGATCGGTGGGCCGACTCATGATCCAGGAGGTGAGCCGCCTCGGAGAAGGGCTGATACGTGCCACCGCGACCAGTTGACCTCGGCAGGGGCGCCACCCGGGTACCGGAACTGAAACGGCACCGCTCGACATCCACGGACGACACCACGGCCCACACGATAGTTCTCGCGCGAACAGTCCGGTCGCAACGGGCGCGAGCGCCAGGTCCGGGACGGGGTGCTGATGATGATGCGGTGGATGGTGGAGCGGCCGACGCTGGACTCTGCGGCGAGGCCGGCCAGGCTCGCGTCGGGGTCGTGGTAGCGGCGATGGATCGTTTTGCATACTGCGAGTGGCAGTTTCGGTTGTTTGCCTCGAGGCGGCCCTTGGCGCGGGCCTTCGCGGGTGCGCAGGTGGCCCAGGTTGGCTTCGAATTCGGCGACCAGTGGTACAAAGTATTGAATGGCGGCCGAGACCTCGATACTCTGGGCCCATGCTGGCCGAGTTCTTCGAAGGCGTGGTGCCAGGAAGCGGGGGTCATGGTCACGTCGGGTGATCTTCCGGGACTGGATCTACCGCATATCGACGCGCACGCCGAATTGGGTGGCCTCGGCGCCGTCGAGCTGCACCATCCCACCCAGGACATCGACCAAGACGGTCTGCTCGACAGCGTGACCATCACCGGCGACGATGCCATGCAGGTGTGGACCGACGTCGATCACGACGGCTTCGCCGATCACGTCAAGGTGGTGGAGAAGGACGGCGACTACACCGCCTGGGAGTTCCATCGACACCCGGACGGAACCTCGGAGTGGATTCGGACGGATCAGGGGCGGCTGGGCACTTGAGCGGTGCCGCCTTCCCGTTGAGGGAGGGTGCGGCAGCGCCGGGTCGGGCTATGTCGGAACTGCGCCGATACTCGTTGCACGACACCACGCGGATGGGTTGTCGATTCGGCGAAATAGCAACCCCCGTCAGCACTTTGCAGCGTCTGAAACAGCTACCAGCTGGCAGTCGGTCACCGAGATCCCATCGGCCTCCGGGCGGTGCGGCGGCATCGATCTCGTCGCGGGCGCGGAACCACCCGATCCTGTATCCCCTTAACGGCGAAACAGTTCGAACTGGTTACCATTTTGACGGCAGAACCAGGTCTTACCCAGCCCTTCTTGACCGAATTTAGCCACCCCATTCGCGACACAAGCTCCGTGAGTGGAGTAGTAGTCAACGGTTTCATCAGCCGCCGCCGTGCCAGCCGCGCCGGAGGAGAAGGCCGCGATCATCACCCCACTGATCAGATACTTCAGCATGACGGGAAGTCTATAGCGTGACACTACTGCGCCGCGCCTGAAATACATTGTCTAGGAGCAGGTTTCGTCGGTGTCGAGGACAGAGCCGTCGATGAGGACTGTGTAGACCGTGACAGCACGGTTGTTTTCGGAGTTGACACCGAACTCGGCGGCGATCTGCGAGACGGTGTAGCGGCGCTTTCCGGTCTCGTCGAGCTCGTCGTACATCGCCCGCGCCAACTGCACCTGCGGCGGGCCGAGCTTCGGCTTCTGACCGCCGGTACGGCCGCGGGCGCGGGCGGCGGCCAAACCGTCGCGGGTGCGTTCGGACATCAAGGCGTGCTCGAACTCGGCAATCGCGCTGAAGCAGCGCGAACGCTTGCTGCTCGCCGATCCCGTAGACCAGCATCAGCATCCCTTTGGCCTGCTCGATCACCGCGCGGCCGCCCTCGAAGGCGTACCGATCGGCATCAGCGTGCGGTCGGGGCTGTTCGATGTCCACACCCACCGCTACCCGCGGTGCGGCGTGCGGGAAATCCCTACCCGGGAAGCGGGAAAATCTGTATTGCGGGGTGTAGACATTCTGGAGGACGGGGTGTAGTTTCTGTGTCGTTGGAGATGAGATGTCTGGTTGGCCGGGCAGGTGA